>JAEUOY010000132.1 GCA_016790515.1 Burkholderiaceae bacterium
CCCCGCCAGGCCCAAGCGCTGGCCGCATTACGCATCAAGAAACCCACCCTCGACACCCAGCTGACGCTGCTGTAGTGGCAATTCCGAAGGGCTGACCTATACGGATCAAGCACTTACGGCGGTTGGTGTCGAACTCGGGAGCGCGCGACCCCGGGCGGCCTGCTGATCGCCGAGGCGACGCCGGTGTCCTGGCAGGGCCACGGCCACCCGAACGTGCCGGGCATCCACACCGCGGCCCAGGTCGCCGGCTGGCGGCTCGTCACCGACGCGGTGCATGCCCGGGGCGGCGTGATCTTCCTGCAGCTGTGGCACACCGGCCGGGTCGCGCATTCGAGCCACCAGAGCGACGGCAGCGCGCCGGTCGGCCCGTCGGCGATCGCCGCGCAGGGCACGACGCTGGACCGCGACTTCAAGCCGGTGCCCTACGAGCTGCCGCGCGCGCTGCAGACCGCGGAGATCCCGGCGCTGGTCGACACCTGGCGCCGGGCGGCGGCCAACGCGATGGCCGCCGGCTTCGACGGCGTCGAGATCCACGGCGCCAACGGCTACCTGCTCGAGCAGTTCCTGCAGACGCGCAGCAACCACCGCAGCGACCGCTACGGCGGCTGCATCGTCAACCGCTGCCGGCTGCACCTGGAGATTGCCGACGCGGTGGCGGCCGAGGTCGGCGCCGATCGCACCGGCATCCGGCTGTCGCCCTGGGGCATCGCCAACGACAGCGGCGAGGCCGATCCGCTGCCGCTGTACAGCCACCTGGTGCGCGAACTGGCCGCGCGCCGGCTGGTCTACCTGCACCTGATCGAGCCGCGCGCCAGCGGCACCGGCAAGGCCGACATCGTGCGCGAGGGCCAGCCGTCGGCGGCGGCCACCTTCCGGCCGCTGTGGCCCGGCGTGCTGATCGACGCCGGCGGTTTCGACCGCGACGGCGCGCTGCAGGCGGTGCGCGACGGCCACGCCGACGCGGTGGCCTTCGGCCGCTTCTTCATCTCGAACCCCGACCTGCCGCGGCGCATCGAACTCGGCTTGCCGTTCACGCCCTACCACCGGCCCACCTTCTACGGCGGCGGCGCGGCGGGCTACACCGACTACCTCGCGCTGGACCCGGCGCTGGACCCGGCGGCAGAAACCGCGACGGCGGCCTGACCGCCCGGCCGCGGATCAACCGCCCGATCTGAACGGGCGGGCATCGCAGTCGTCGTTGGCGCGGCCGCAGGGCTCGTTCTGCCACTCGTAGAAGCGGCGCGGGTCGCCCTCGATGGCATAGATCACGCGCCGAACGGCCGGAAACTGCCGCAGCGTGCGCGACATCTGCGACTGGAACTCGGCCGCGCCGCAGCTCGAGGTGGCGCCGGACAGCGGCTCGCGCAGGTCGTGCAGGTCGACATAGGCGGTGCCGCCCTGGATCCGCAGGCGCCTGAGCAGGCCGCCGGTGGCCGGCGAGAAGAACGAGCGGTAGCCGGCCTCGCGCTCGGCCGGCGAGGGCCCGGCGAACAGCTGGTTCAGCGCCGCAGTCGCCACCGCGCCGGTCTTCGGCACGCTGCGCTCGACCATGAACACCGCCGCGCAGTCGGTCGGGTCGCTGGCCAGGCGTTCGTTGCTGAAGTACAGGCGCAGGCGGGTCGACGCCGGATCGGCGATCGCGGTGCCGGCGATCGACAAGGCGGCCAGCACGGCCAGCAGCGGCGCCGTCAAGGCGTCGCGGCAGGCCCTTGCCGACCGGAGCCGGCGCCGACCGGAGTGCGGTCGCACCTCGGAGATCGCCTGCATCGTGCCGCGGCGCGTCAGTCGGGAATCGTCAGCAGGTTGCGGTCGGACGACCAGACGACGACCGCGTCCTCGTCGACCGGCGTCTCGAACAGCAGCGTGTCGCCCTTCATCACCCGCAGCGTCCGCCCATGGGGTGCCGGCCCCGATGCGGTCAGCAGCTGGGCCGCCTTCTCGAGCACCTTCTCGGCGTGGTCCGCTTCGTTGCCGCCGCCGGCGAGCGCGGCACCGCGGTCGTTCGGCGAGCTGTTCTTGTACTTGTGGCCGACGCTGAAGGCGATCAGCCCGCCGCCGGGGATGAAGCGGCGGATGCTCTCGACCAGGATGCGCGCCAGCCTGGCCTGGCCCGACTCGCTGCGGATGATCTCGGCCTGCTGCGGGTTGCTGGCGAACAGCGGCTCGAGCAGCAGCGCGGGCATGTTGGTGTGCTTGAGGTTGCCGTCGCCGCGGCCCTGCCAGCCGCCGACCAGGATGCCGCCGTCGCCGCCGAGCCTGGTGCTGAATTCCTCGGCCACCGCCCGGGCATACCACTGGCCCCAGTTGCGGCTGGTGGCCGACGCGTTCGAGCCGACCACCACCACCGCGTAGTTCGCCTGCTCGGACGAGCTGCTGTTGAAGTGGTGCTCGACATAGGCGGCTGCCTTGTCGGCGTTGGCGGCCCGTTGCCGTTCGTGGTATTCGCCCTTGTAGAACTTGACTGTGTACATCGTTGACCTTCGGGTTTGCAGCGGGTGGCCGGGCGGTGGCGCAGGGCGCGCCCGCGGACGCCGGCCGGCGCGATTCTCGTCAGCGCGCCGCGGTGCGGCAAGGCCCGGCCAGCAATCGGCTCAGGCGTCGCGCGGGATCAGCCAGAGCTGGCGCGAACGGGCCCGCACGGTGCCCGAGTCGTCGACGATCGCGCTGCCGGCGTGCAGCTTGCGGCCGTCGCGTGCGATCGGCCAGGCGATGACGCGGCAGCGTTCGCCCACCGCCAGCGGCCGCTCGACGCTGGCGGTCATCCGCACCGTGACGATCGGCGTGCCCTCCGGCAGCCGGTGGCTCCAGGCGATGCCGGCCGGGCAGTCGAGCGCGGCCCAGGTCGCCTCGACCCGCACCCGGCCGTCGGCGCCGCCGACCCAGGCGGGCGGCGTCCAGGTGGTGGCCACCAGGCCGTCGTCGCCGACCGGGCCGGGGATGATCGCCAGACCGTCGGTGCGCGCGAAGCCGCAGGCGAAGCAGTGCGCATAGGGCCAGGTCGCGCCGCGCCGCTCGCTGCGCAGGCGGGCGACGACGCCGGCGGCCTCGGCGGCGTCCAGGTCGGGCGGCGGCGGGATCCCGAGCTCGAGCGTCGCTGCCGCGGCCTCGGCGACCACCGTTCCGGCGTGGCCCAGCGTCAGGCTGCCGTCGGGCTGCAAGCGCAGCTGCAGCGGCGTGCCCAGCGGCACCGGTGCGCGCAGCGCGACCGATGTGACCGGCGTGCCCAGCCGCAGCGCCAGGCTGCCGGCGACCCAGCCACCGTTGCCGCTGCTGCGCGGGCCGTTGCGCAGCGGGTCGATGACCAGCGGTTCGGCCGATCCGGCGTCGTCGCGCCCGTCGTGCTGCAGCGGTCGCGGGTCGCGCATCAGGCGGCCCCCGCGCCGACCGGCCGCGGCGCCGTCGGCCCGCCCGGGCGCCGCACCCGCCACAGCAGGAACAGCGCGACGCTGAGGTTCAGTGCGTTCCACAGCGCGCCGTTGATGAACGCGGCGTGGTAGCTGCCGGTCAGGTCGAACACCTTGCCCGACATCCAGCCGCCCAGCGCCATGCCGAACAGCGTGCACATGATCACCGTGCCGACGCGCGCACCGGCCTCGGCCGGCGGGAAGTGCTCGCGCACGATGATCGCGTAGCTCGGCACGATGCCGCCCTGGAACAGCCCGAACAGCGCCGAGACCACGTACAGCGACAGAAGGCCGTCGAACGGGATGAACAGCAGCAGCGCCACGCCCTGCAGGAAGCTGCCCAGCAGCAGCGTGCGCACGCCGCCGATGCGGTCGCAGATTGCGCCCGAGACCAGCCGGCTGACGATGCCGCAGGCCAGCATCAGGCTCAGCATCTCGGCGCCGCGCGCCGCGCCGTAGCCCAGGTCGCCGCAGTAGGCGACGATGTGCACCTGCGGCATCGCCATCGCCACGCAGCAGGCGGTGCCGGCCACGCACAGCAGCGCCTGGGCCTGGCCCAGGCTCAGCCCGAACGGCCGGTTCGACGGCACCGGGCCGCCGGCCTTGGCCGGTGCGGTGGTCGCCGGCGGCGCCTTCGCGCGCATGAAGCCGGCCAGCGCCAGCATGCTGACGACCGTGAAGAGGCCCAGCCCGACGCAGGTCGCCCGCCAGCCGGCCGTCTCGACGAAATGCTGCACCACCGGCGGCCAGACCGCGCCGGCCAGGTAGTTGCCGCTGGCGCAGACCGCCACCGCGATGCCGCGGCGCCTGACGAACCACAGCGAGGTGTCGGCGACCAGCGGCACGAAGGTCGCGCTGCTGCCCAGCAGGCCGATGAAGAGCCCCTGCACGACGGCATACGCGGTGATGCTGCCGACCCACGCGCAGGCGGCGAAGCCGACGCCGAGGCTGAGCGCGCCCAGCACGATCACCGGCACGATGCCGAAGCGGTCGGCCAGGCGGCCCATCAGCACGCAGCCGGCGCCGAAGCCGATCATCAGCAGCGTGTAGGGCAGCGAGGCCTCGGCGCGGGTGACGCCGAAATCGGCCTGCACCGCCGGCAGCATCACCGAGACGACGTACATGCCGGCCGAGCCGATCGTCATCAGCGCCAGCGTGGCGGCCAGGCGCCACCAGGCCTGGCGCGAGTCGGGTTCGGACGGGGCGGCGATCGGGACAGTCATCGCACCATTGTCGGGCGCCCGCCGATACTCGGGTGTCATGCACACGACCAACCCGCCCCCTGGATTGCCCCAACTGGCGCTGCACGACGGCCGCGCGACGCTGACGCTGAACCGCCCGGCGCACCACAACCGGCTGCATGTCGAGGACCTGCTGACGCTGCAGCGCCACTTCGACGCACTGGCTGCCGACCCGGGCGTGAAGCTGCTGGTGCTGACCGGCGCCGGCCGCAGCTTCTGCTCGGGCTTCCACCTCGGCGATTTCGACGCCGAGGCCGACCCGCCCGGCGCCGGGCCGCAGTTGTTCGAGCAGACGGTCGACGCGCTCGAGGCCCTGGCCGTGCCGACGATCTGCCGCTTCAACGGCAGCGTCTACGGCGGCGCCACCGACCTGGCGCTGGCCTGCGACTTCCGCGTCGGCGTGCGCGGCATGGCGCTGCGCATGCCGGCCGCCCGGCTGGGGCTTCATTACTACCCGAGCGGGCTCAGGCGCTATGTGTCGCGGCTGGGGCTGGCCACCGCCAAGCGGCTGTTCCTGCTCGCCGAGGAGGTGAGCGCCGAGCAGCTGCTGGCGCTGGGCTACCTCGACCGGCTGGCCGCGCCGGCGCAGCTCGACGCCGAGGTGCAGGCCATCGCCGACGCGCTGGCCGCCGGCGCGCCGCTGGCGCTGCGCGGCATGAAGGCCTCGCTGAACGAGATCGCCCGCGGCGAGTTCCACCTGTCGGCGCTGCGCGAGCGCGAGGCCCGCTGCGCCGCCAGCGCCGACCTGGCCGAAGGCAGGGCGGCGTTTGCCGAGAAGCGCGCGCCGCGCTTCACCGGGCGCTGACGCTCAGTCGACCGGCCAGGGCAGGCTACTGGGCAAATGTTCGGGCAGCGCCTTCGGCGGCGCTGCATCGTCCCGCGGCGCGGCGGCGCCCAGCGCCACGCCGTCGACGCCGCGCCACCAGGGCCGCGCGCGCTCGCCATGCGCCGGCTCGACCGCCTCGCCGAGCATCGGCAGCAGCAGCGGCGCGCCGCAGGCCGGCGCCAGCTCGAGCAGCGTCTCCACCGGTTCGTCCCAGGCATGCATCGCCAGACTGAAGGTGCCCCAGTGCACCGGCAGGAAGGCGCCGCCGCCGAGCAACTGCCAGGCTTTCAGCGCATTGGCCGGGCCGAGGTGGATGTCGCCCCAGGCCGGGTGGAAGGCGCCGACCTCCAGCATCACCAGGTCGAACGGACCCAGCCGCTGCGCGATCGCCGCGTATTCGGTGGTCAGCCCGGTGTCGCCGCTGAAGAACACCGCATGCCGCGGCGAGCGCAGCACCATAGCCGACCACAGCGTCGCGTTGCGGTCCTTCAGCCCGCGGCCGGAGAAATGCTGCGACGGTGCGGCGGTGACCACCAGCTCGCTGCCGGGCAGGCGGTGGCTTTCCCACCAGTCGAGCTCGGTGATGCGCTCGGCCGGCACACCCCAGGCCTCCAGGTGCGCGCCGACGCCCAGCGAGGTGACGAAGGGCACGTCCAGCCGCGCCAGGCGGGTGATCGTGCCGTGGTCCAGATGGTCGTAGTGGTCGTGCGAGATCAGCACCAGGTCGATCCTCGGCATCGCGCGCAAGGGCAGCGGCACCGGCTGGAAGCGCTTCGGCCCGGCCAGCCGCAGCGGCGACGCACGCTGGCCCCAGACCGGATCGGTCAGCACGCGCCGGCCGTCGATCTCGATCAGCACCGTCGAATGGCCGAGCCAGGTCGCGCGCAGGCCGCTGCCCGGGGCGCGCCGCCAGGCCTCGCGCGGGTCCAGCGCCGGCAACGGGTCGCGGGGCACGCGGCGGCCGCCGCCGCGCAGGAAGTCGCCCAGCGTCGGCCGCGGCACGCCGGCATCGCGCAGGCCGGGCAGCACCGGGTGGCGGTTGCGCAGGCCCTCGGGGGTCCACAGCGCACAGGCGCGCAGGCGCTCCAGGCGCAGGCCGTCGGGGGGTTTGCCGAGTGACTTCATCGCGGACCGGGCGCCGATGTCAGGCAGTCTGCCACGGCGCCGGGCTCGAGTTCCGCCCCCGGGCGCCGAAAGCAGCGTATACCGCCCCGCCGCGCCAACCCCGCAAACCACCCCGCCCGCACCGATGAATGCACCGCTCGCCCTGGTCCAGGCCTCGCGGCCGCCCGACGCCATCGCCAGCTGCCCGGCCCGGCTGGGCTGGATGGTCGGCTCGCCGCCGCCGCCCGAGCGGCAGATCCGCTTCGCCGACGGCAGCGCCTACCGGTTTCCGCAGCTGCGCTGGAGCTTCGCCCACCTGCCCTCGCTGGTGCCCACCGCCGTGGTGCCGCGCGGCTGCGGGCCGGCCTGGCCGCTGCCGCGTGCCGAGCGCGACGATGTCGATGACCTGGCCTTCACCCCGCTGCACGGCGGCACGGCGATGAGCTGGGCCGCCTCGCTGGCGGCCAACTACACCGATGCGATCGTCGTGCTGCACCGCGGCCGCATCGTGCACGAGCGCTATTTCGGCGTGATGGCGCCCGAGCGGCTGCACACCGCGCTGTCGGTCACCAAGGGCGTGCTGGGCCTGCTGGCCGAGGTGCTGATCGCCGACGGGCAGCTCGACCGCGCCGCGCCGGTGGGCTTGCTGGTGCCCGAACTCGCCGCCACCGGATTCGGCGACGCCAGCGTCGGCCAGCTGCTGGACATGAGCACCGCGCTCGACTACAGCGAGGACTATGCCGATCCCGGCTCGGGCATCTGGGCCCATGCGGCGGCCGGCGGCGTGCTGCCGCGCCCGCCCGGCTGGCAGGGCCCCGACGGTTTCCGCGCCTACCTGCGCACGATCGCCCGCGCCGGCGAGCATGGCCGGGTGTTCGCCTACCGCACCGTCAACACCGACGCGCTGGCCTGGGTGCTGGAGGCCGTCACCGGCCAGCCGCTGGCGCCGCTGCTGTCGCAACGGCTGTGGCAGCCGCTGGGCGCCGAGCACGACGCGCGCCTGAGCATCGACAGCCAGGGCGTGGCCTTCGCCGGCGGCGGCCTGAACACCACGCTGCGCGACCTGGCCCGGCTGGGCGAGCTGCTGCGCCTGGGCGGCGTGCGCGACGGCCGCCGCATCGTGCCGGCCGCGGCGGTGCAGCGGCTGCAGCACAGCGCCGAGCCGCCGGTGCGGGTGCGGCGCATCGACGCGCCGATGGCCGGCTGGCGCTACCGCTCGATGTGGTGGGCCACGCACAACCGGCATCGCGCGTTCATGGCCCGCGGCGTGCACGGCCAGGCGCTGTACATCGACCCGGCGGCCGAGATGGTGATCGCCCGCTATGCCTCGCACCCGCTGCCGCCGAACGCGCTGAGCGACCCGACCTCGCTGCCGGCCTGGCACGCGCTGGCCGAGCACCTGATCGCCGACCCCGCCTGAACCGCAGTGCTAGCCTCGCCGGACCAG
>JAEUOY010000171.1 GCA_016790515.1 Burkholderiaceae bacterium
CTGCGCATCGTCGAGGCGCTGCAAGCGCGCGGCGAGGTGGTGGCCATGACCGGTGACGGCGTCAACGACGCGCCGGCGCTCGCGCGCGCCGACGTCGGCGTGGCGATGGGCATCACCGGCACCGAGGTCGCCAAGAGCGCAGCCAAGATCGTCATCACCGACGACAACTTCTCCACCATCGTCGGTGCCGTGCAGCAGGGCCGCGTGGTCTACGCCAACCTGAAGAAGGTGATCCTGTACCTCTTCGCCACCTCGATGGCCGAGGTGCTGGTGCTGCTGCTGGCGCTGCTGGGCGGCTTTCCGCTGCCGCTGGCGGCGGTGCAGATCCTGTGGATCAACATCGTCACCGAAGGCACGGTGACGGTGAACCTGGTGATGGACCCAGCCGATGGCGACGAGATGCGGCGTGCACCGGTGCCGCGCGACGACCGCCTGCTCGGCGCCGAGCTGCTCAAGCGCGTGGCGCTGATGACTCCGCTGATCGCGGGCGTGACCTTCGGCTGGTTCGCGTGGCGGCTGGGCCAGGGCGTGGCACTGGAGATGGTGCGCACCGAGACCTTCACCGTGCTGGCCATGTGCCAGTGGTTCAACGTGCTCAACTGCCAGTCGGCGCGCGCATCGGCCCTCGGCCTGCGCATCGTGCGCAACCGCTGGCTTCTCGGCGGGCTGACGTTGTCGGTGGCGCTGCAGGCGCTGGTGCTGTACACCCCGGCGATGAACGCGCTGTTCCACACCGTGCCGCTGGCGCCGGAGTCGCTGCTGCCGCTGCTGGCCCTGGCGAGTCTCGTGCTGTGGGCCGAGGAGGCACGCAAGCTCTGGCTGCGCACGGCGCATGGGAGCCGCCCGTGAGCCTGGCCTGGCTGCTGCTTCAGTTCGCCGGCTGCGCCGTGCTGATCGCATGGGCGGGCTACGTGCTCAGCCGCAGCGCCGATGCGCTGGCCGAAGCCCACGGCTGGGGTCGCGGCTGGGTCGGCCTGGCCATGCTGGCCACCGTGACCTCGCTGCCCGAACTGGCCTCGGGCATCAGCGCGGTGGCCTTCGTCGACGCGCCCAACCTAGCGGTGGGCAACGCGCTCGGGGCCTGCGTCGTCAACCTGCTGTTCCTGGTCGTCGTCGACGCCCTGCAACG
The DNA here is from genome assembly GCA_016790515.1 of Burkholderiaceae bacterium. GTDB lineage: Bacteria > Pseudomonadota > Gammaproteobacteria > Burkholderiales > Burkholderiaceae_C > Pseudaquabacterium. The sequence continues at coordinate 1,130 of JAEUOY010000171.1, forward strand.
CCACCAGCCGATGTACCGCGAGGCCAGTGCGACACACCTGCTGTCGGCCGGCTTCGGGGTCGTGATGCTGGGCTTCGTCGCCTTGAGCCTGCTCACCGGCAACCGCGCGCCGGCCGTGCTGCATGTCGGCATCTACAGCCCGATGCTGCTGGCGCTGTACCTGCTGGCGCTGAAGGGCGTGCATGCGCATGAGCGTCAGGCGCTGGCGTCCGCCGCGACCACGCGGCCATCGGCACCGGCCGGGCAGACGCGCCGCGAGTGGCGTCGATTCGGCCTCGCGGCGCTGCTGGTGTTGGCCGCCGGTAGCTGGCTGCCCGAGGCGGCCGACGGGCTGGCGACGGCGCTAGGCCTGTCGCGCAGTTTCGTCGGCACCGTCCTGATGGCCATCGTGACCACACTGCCGGAAATGGCGGTGACCTTGGGTGCGCTGCGGCTCGGCGCGCTCGACATGGCGATCGGCAACCTGCTGGGCAGCAACCTCTTCAACATCGTGATCGTGGCGGTGGACGATGCCTTCTACGTCCGCGGCCCGCTGCTCGCCGACGCCGCCGCCGTGCATGCGGGCACCGCGGTGACCGCCCTGGTGATGACGGGTCTGGTGATCATCGGCCTGGTGATGCGGCCGCAAGGGCGCACGCTGCGGGTGGTCAGCTGGATCAGCGTCGGTCTGGCCGCGACCTATGTGGTCAACGCAGCGCTGGTCTACCTGGGCGGGATCTGACTCGCCACGAGATCGACGAGGAGACGCGATGTTCCACATCCACGGCATCCAGGGGCGGGTGTTCTCGGGCACCCTCGAGCAACTGCGGCAGCAGCAACTGGTCACAGGCGTGGCTCGCATCCGGCGCATCGCGCCCGTGGCCGCCGATGCCAGTCCGATCACGACCACGCCACCGGGTGGCGGCAGCATCGGTGCGCACGGTCCTGGCGCCGAGGCGGTGCAGGCCTACGGCCAGCCCGCCCGGGTGCGGCAGCGGCTCACCTGTGCTGCCGACGTGATGCACAGCCCGGCGCTCACGGTGCCGGCCGAGGCCACGCTGCGCGAGGCCTGGCAGGTGCTGACGCGCCATGGCATTGCCCAGGCACCGGTGGTGGGCGCCGGCGGCGTGCTCGTCGGCCTGGTCGGACGTGCCGAACTGATGCCGGCCGCATCGCTGGAGCCGCCCAGCGCCGCGTCGGAGTCGGCCCGCCTGTCGCAGCCGGTGACGGCGGTGATGTGGTCGCCCGTGCCCAGCACCGCGCCCGGCACCGACCTGCGCCGCGTGGCCGCGCTGCTGCTGCACACCGGGCTGCCCGGCGTGCCCGTGGCCGGCGACAACGGCGTAGTGCTCGGCTTCGTCTCCCGCACCGACCTGCTGCGCGCGCTGACCACCGACCCGCCCCTGGACCTCTGGGGCTGATCACCCGCAGCTTGATCATCGTCGCTCAGCCTCGCCAACAGCACCCATGCACGCCCCCTTCTCCGAGTTCGCGTTGCTGCTGCTGATCTGCGCACTCGCCGGCGCCGCCTTCGTGCGCTTGCGCCAGCCGGTGCTGATCGCTTACATCGTCGTGGGCATCGCGGTAGGACCCGCCGGCTTCGGGCTGGTGACGGCACACGACCAGATCGACCTGCTCGCCCAGGTCGGGGTGGCGGTGCTGCTGTTCGCGGTGGGGCTGAAGCTGGACCTGCACCATATCCGCCACATCGGGCCGGTGGCGCTGGCCACCGGCCTCGGACAGCTCGCCTTCACCATCGTGATCGGCTTCGCGCTGATCCTGGCGCTGGGCAAGGGCGCGATGGAAGCCTTGTACGTCGCCGTGGCGCTGACCTTCTCCAGCACCATCATCATCGTCAAGCTGTTGTCCGACAAGCGCGAGCTCGACAGCCTGCACGGCCGCATCGCGGTGGGCTTCCTGATCGTGCAGGACCTGGCGGTCGTCATCGCGATGATGGCGATGAGCGCACTGCGCGGCACGGGCAGCGGCGCCGCCGGCGGCGACGGCGCGGGCTGGCTGGCGGTGCTGCTGTCGCTGGGTTGGCGCCTGACAGCGGCCGCCGCTGCGATGTTCGTGCTGATGCGCTGGGTGTTGCCGGCGCTCGTGGCGGCCATGGCGCGCTCGCAGGAACTGCTGCTGGTGTTCGCCATCGCCTGGGGGGTGGCCCTGGCCGCCCTGGGCGAGTGGGCGGGCTTCAGCAAGGAGGCAGGTGCCTTCCTGGCCGGCTTCTCGCTCGCCTCCTCGCCCTACCGCGAGGCCATGAACGCAAGGCTCACCGGCATCCGGGACTTCCTGCTGCTGTTCTTCTTCATCGACCTTGGCGCCAAGCTCGAACTCTCGGCCCTGGGCGCCGAAGTGGTGCCGGCCATCGTGCTGTCGCTGTTCGTGCTGATCGGCAATCCCCTGATCGTGATGGCCATCATGGGCTACATGGGCTATCGGCGGCGCACCGGCTTCATGGCCGGGCTGACGGTGGCGCAGATCAGCGAGTTCTCCATCGTCTTCGTGGCCATGGGCATCTCGCTGGGCCACGTGGGCGTGCCCGCCTTGAGCCTGACCACGCTGGTGGGACTGGTGACGATCACGGTGTCCACCTACATGATCCTGTACGCGCAGCCGCTGTACGAGCGGCTTGCGCCATGGCTGTGGATCTTCGAGCGCCGTCACCCACAACGCGAGGCCGGTGGCGAGCCGGCCGACGCCGTTGCGCCCGACGCCATCGTCATCGGCCTGGGCCGCTACGGGCGGCGACTGGCGCACAAGCTGGAGGAAGAAGGCGTACGCGTGCTCGGCGTGGACTTCGACCCCGAGGTCGCGCAGGCGCCTGCACCTGGCGGCCTGGACGTGCGCTTTGGCGACGCCCAGGATCCCGAGTTCCTCGAGACGCTGCCCTTGGCTAGAACACCCTGGGTGGTGAGCACCATGCCCGACCTCGCCTCCAACCGGCTCTTGCTGCATGCCCTCACCGAGCGCGGCTATGGCGGCGATCTCGCCATCGTGGCGCGCGACGACGCCACGGGCGCTGCACTCAAGAGCGCCGGTGTCCCGATCGTGCTCTACCCGGTGCGCAACGCGGTCGACTTCGCCGTCGAGCACCTCAGTGAACTGATGCGAGCCGCACGTCCCACGCCCGACAAGGAGGTCCCATGAACCGTCTCGGTCCGATCCTCGCCGCCACCGACTTCTCGGCGCCGGCCCGGCATGCCGCCGACCGTGCTGCACGACTGGCGCACGCCACCGGCGCGGCGCTGACGCTGATGCACGTGCTGCCGGGCGGCGCGTTGCAGGAGCTTCGCCAATGGCTGGGCGATGGTCATGCCATGGAACAACGACTGCACGACGATGCGCAGCGGGAGCTTCGCGCACTGGCCTCGGAGCTGCAGACCCACCGCCACGTGACCCCGCGGGCGGTCAACACCAGTGGGTCGGTGCTCGACGAGATCGGCCGCGAGGCCGAAGCGGTGGATGCCGCCTTGCTGGTGCTCGGCGCGCGCGGCGCCGGCTTCCTGCGCCGGCTGGTGCTGGGCAGCACGTCCGAGCGGCTGCTGCGCCGCACCACGCGGCCCCTGCTGGTGGTGCGGCAGACGCCGCACGAACCCTACCGGCGGGTGCTGGTCGCGTTGGACTTCTCGCCCTGGTCGGCACATGCCGTCACGCTGGCGCGTCGGGTGGCGCCGCACGCGAGACTGCTGTTGTTCAACGCCTACCAGGTGCCGTTCGAAGAGAAGCTGCACTTCGCCGGCGTCGATGCCGCGACCATCGATCGCTACAGGCGTCAGGCCCGTGCCGAAGCCACCCAGCGTGTGCATGCGCTGGCAGCAGCCAGCGGCCTGAAGCCCGGCGACTGGGAGCCCTGCATCGTCGAAGGGGAGGCTTCGCAGCGCATCGTCGAGCACGAACAGGAAAAGGACTGCGACCTCGTCGTGCTTGGCAAGCATGGCCAGTCGGCCACCGAAGACCTGCTGCTGGGCAGCGTCAGCAAGCACGTGCTGGCCGAAGGCAGCACCGATGTGCTGGTCTCCACGGCGCGCGAGGCATGACCTGGCCGTCGGGTCGGCTGCTGCGCACGCTCGGCTGTCTGGCGCTGGCGGCACTGGTGTACGGAAGTGCCCCGACGCCTGACGCACTGCGCGCCGGGCTGGCGCTGTTCGTGCTGATCGGTGCCCTGTGGATGACGCAGGCGCTGCACCTGAGCGTCACCGCCCTGCTGGTGCCGCTGCTCGCGGTGCTGAGCGGTCTGATGGACCTGCGCACGGCGCTGGCGTCGTTCGCGCACCCGATCATCTTCCTGTTCCTCGGCGGGTTCGCGCTGGCCGCGGCCCTGCAGCGCCAGGGCCTGGACCGCGCCCTGGCCGTGGCCGTGTTGCGCCTGGCCGCAGGCCGACGCCACGCCGCCGTGGCGTTGCTGTTCGCCCTGACGGCGCTGCTGTCGATGTGGATCAGCAACACGGCGACGGCGGCAATGATGCTGCCGCTGGCGCTGGGCTTGCTGAGTGACGAGGATGGGCCGGGCGAGCGGGCCTTCGTGCTGCTGGGCGTGGCCTACAGCGCCAGCATCGGCGGCATCGGCACGCTGGTGGGCAGCCCGCCCAACGCCATCGCGGCGGCACAGGCCGGCATCGGATTTGCCGACTGGATGCGCATTGGCGTGCCCTTGGTGCTGCTGTTGCTGCCGCTGATGGTCGGCGTGCTCTTCCTGATGCTGCGACCCCGGTTGGGAGTCCAGGCAGCGATTCCTGCAGAGGACACAAGATCGCTGCCTTGGACCCGCGCGCAGCGCATCACGCTGGTCGTGTTCGGCCTCACGGCCGCGGGCTGGCTCGGCTCGGCATCGCTCGGCAGGGCACTCGGCATCAACGCCGACATCGACAGCGCCGTCGCCCTGGCGGCGATCGTTGGCCTGGTGGCCAGCGGTGCCATCGGCTGGCCCGACATCGAACAGCGCACCCAATGGGGTGTGCTGCTGCTCTTCGGGGGCGGCCTGGCACTGAGCGAGGTGATGGCCACCAGCGGCGCCAGCCGGTTCATGGCCGGCGCATTGACCACCGCGCTGCAGGGCGCGCCGACGCTGCTGTTGCTGCTGGCCGTGGTGGCCTTCGTCGTCTTCCTGACCGAGCTGGTCAGCAACACCGCATCGGCTGCATTGCTGGTGCCGATCTTCGTGGGCGTGGCAGCGTCGCTGGGATTGCCGCCGCCACTGTTCGCCGCGGCCATCGCGGTGTCGGCGTCCTGCGCGTTCATGCTGCCGGTGGCCACGCCGCCGAACGCCATCGTCTACGCCACCGAGCAGGTGCCGCAAGCGACGATGATGCGCTGCGGTCTGGTGCTGAACGCGGTGTGCATCGTGGTCATCACGGCCATGGCGGCCTGGGTGTTCACGTGATCGACCTGCCGACGCTCGGCACGATGGCCGGCGGGCTGGGCCTGTTCCTGCTCGGCATGGGCCTGATGACCGATGGCCTGAAACTGGCCGCCGGCCCAGCCCTGCACCGGATCCTCGCCGGCGCCACGCGAACGCGGCTCCACGCGCTGGGTTCCGGAGTGCTGGTCACGGCATTGGTGCAGTCGTCCAGCGCGGTCACCGTGGCGGCGATCGGCTTCGTCAACGCCGGCCTGCTCGCACTCGGCCCGGCGCTGTGGGTGCTGTTCGGTGCCAACGTCGGCACCACGATGACGGGCTGGGTCGTTGCGCTGGTCGGCCTGAAGTTCCAGGTCGAGCTGCTGGCGATGCCGCTGGCGGGCCTGGGCGCGCTGTTGCGGCTGACCGGCGAGGGCCGACGCAGCGGCGCCATCGGCACCGCACTCGCAGGCTTCGGGCTGCTGTTCATGGGCATCGCCTTGCTGCAGCAGGCCTTCGCCGGGCTGGCCGGCCAGATCAGCCTGCCGCAAGGCGACGGGCCGCTCGGCGTGCTGGCGCAGCTCGGCATCGGCCTGCTGATGACGGTGTTGATGCAGTCCTCCAGCGCGGCCATGGCGATCACCCTCACCGCCGCGCAGGGCGGGCTGATCGGCGCGCAGGGTGCGGCGGCCGTGGTCATCGGCGCCAACATCGGCACCACGGTGACGGCCCTGCTGGCGGCCATCGGAGCGACGCCGAACGCACGCCGAGCGGCATCGGCGCACGTGGTCTTCAATCTGGGCACCGGGGTGGTCGCGCTGCTGCTTCTTCCCTGGCTCATCGGGGCGTTGGGCCAAGCGCGCGAAGCACTCGGCCTGCCGCCAGACCCTGCCACCCAACTGGCCCTGTTCCACACCGCCTTCAACCTGATCGGCGTGCTGCTGATGTGGCCGCTGGCGCAGCGGCTCACGCGCTGGCTGCAGCAGCGCTTTCGCGCCCGAGAGGAAGACGAGGCCCAGCCGCAGTTCCTTGACGACACCGTGCTCGCCGTGCCCACGCTGGCACTCGATGCGCTGTCACGCGAGGTGGCCCGAGCTGGTCAGGTGGCGCTGCGCATGGCCCGAAGCGCCTTGGCCGGCGCCGATGCAGTCGCGCTGAAGTCCGACCACTCGATCCTGGTGAGCCTGGACGGCGCGATCGAACGCTTCGTCGAGCGTCTGCGTAGCGCATCGATGTCGCAAGTTGCCAGCGCACGGCTGGCCGAGCTGCTGCGCATCGAGCGTTACCAGGAAGCCGGTGCCGAACAGGCCGTGGCCGCCGCCGCGCTGCCCGCGCTGGGGCCAGTCGACCCACGCCTGGCAGCCTCCGCGACCGCATTCACCGAAGCGGCCGACGACTCGCTTCGCCGTTGCGATCCGACCGAGCCGATAGATCTGGCCGGCATGGACGCCGACCTGGGCACGATGGACGCACGCTACGAAGACCTCAAGGCGCAGCTGCTGGCCGCCGGTGCCGACGCTCGTCTGACCCTGACCGACATGGAGCAGGCCCTGCGCCGCTGCAGTGCGCTGCGCCGGGCCACCCAGCAACTTCACAAGTCACGGCGACGGATCGCCGGCGGAGGAACCCCATGAGATTGACCTTCATCGGCGCAGCGCAGGAAGTGACCGGCTCGTGCATTCTGGTCGAGACGGACGATGTCCGTTTCCTGGTCGACTGCGGCATGTTCCAGGGCGGACGCGAGGCGCGCGAGCGCAACCTGAAGGCCTGGCCGTTCGATCCCCGGCAGATCGACTTCGTGCTGCTCACGCATGCGCACATCGATCACAGCGGCCTCCTGCCGCGCCTGTGCGCCCTGGGCTTTCGCGGGCCGATCCTCACCACCCGCGCCACCGTGGACCTGCTGTCGGTGATGCTGCTGGACAGCGCCTTCATCCAGGAGAGCGAGTGGGCGCGCGCGCAGCGCCAACGCGCGCGGCAGACGCGGGGCGACGCACCGGCTTTGCTGTACACCGTGGCCCAAGCCGAGGCATGCCTCGAGCAGTTGCAGGGCACGACCTATGACGAGGAGGTGGAGCCGCATGCATCGGTGCGCTGCCGCTTCCGCGACGCCGGCCACATCCTCGGCTCTGCCATCCTGGAAGTCTGGGTGACCGAGAAGGACCGCACTCGCAAACTGGTGTTCTCGGGCGACCTCGGCCAACCCGGACGGCCCATCGTGTGCGACCCCACGCCTGTCGACTCTGCCGAGGTGCTGGTGGTCGAGTCCACCTACGGCAACCGCCTGCACCGGCCGCTGGGCGAGACCATCGACGAACTGGTGTTCCTCATCGAGGACACGCTTCGACGACGCCAGGGCAACATCATCATCCCGGCCTTCGCGCTCGGCCGCACGCAGGAGTTGCTGCACCTGCTGCTGGACCTGTGCCGCCGGGGCAAGCTGCCCCGCCTGCAGGTGTTCGTCGATTCACCGATGGCCAACAAGGTGACCGAGATCACCTGGAAGCACAAGGAGTTCCTCGACGAGGAGAGCCGAGCGCTGCTGTCGCTGCGACGGTCGCACCCGGAGTGGATGGACCTTCGGTTCACACGCAGCGTCGAGGAGTCGATGGCACTGAACCGCATCAAGGCCGGCGCCATCATCATCTCGGCCAGCGGCATGTGCGATGCCGGCCGCATCAAGCACCACCTGAGGCACCATCTCGGACGGCCAGAGTGCGCGATCGTGATCATCGGCTTCCAGGCCGCCGGCACCCTGGGCCGGCGTCTGGTGGATGGGGACAAGCGCGTGCGCCTCTTCGGCGAGGACGTCGCCGTTCGCGCAAGCATCCACACCATCGGCGGCTTGTCGGCACATGCCGACCAGGCGGCGCTGCTGAACTGGTTGAAATGCTTCGCGTCGGCACCGCAGCGCAGCTTCGTCGTGCACGGCGAGGCACAGACGGCCTGCGGGTTTGCGGATCGCATTGCCGACGACCTCGGGTGGAGCGTCGAAGCGCCGGCACCTGGTACGAGGATTGACTTGTGAAGAGCCCAGCCGAGTCGATGGTCTGCACGTCACTGAGGATTGCGCAATGAAGATACTCATTCCCGTGGACGGCTCGGCCCAGGCGCTAGATGCCGTGCGACACGCACTGCGTTTGCGTCAAGAGGGCCTGAACGCTTCCTTCGTGCTTACCACGGTGCAGGAACCCACGTACCTGTACGAGATGGTGCTCGCGCCCGATGCCGATGTGCTGGAACGCGTCACCGGCGCGGTGGGCTCCCGCGCGCTGGCAGGCGCCGAAGCCCTGTTCGACGCAGCCGGGGTCGCCTACGAGCGAGAGATCGGGTCTGGCGAACCCGTGCCTGCGTTGATCGAGATGGCAGAACGCCATGGCTGTGACGCCATCATCGTCGGCGCACGGGGCCTGGGCGCGCTGCGCAGCGCGCTGATGGGATCGGTGTCGCAAGGCATCCTGCAGGCGTCAAGACTGCCAGTGACGGTCGTGAAGCATCCCGAAGCGGGCGCAGCACTGGCCTGAGCAGGCTGCGGACTTCGGGCAGCTCGCACGGAACCGGCCGACGCCGCTGGACGAACCCCTCATTGACGCTCGTCAACCATGGCGCGCAGCCGGGCGGAACGGCGTCCCCCGTCGACGACTCAAACGCGACCCAACGACGCACAGGAGCGACGCAATGGCGATGATGAAGGCAGCGGTGTTCGTGGAGCCCGGACGCATCGTGCTGGAGGACAAGCGCATCCCGGATGTCGGCCCGCTCGATGCGCTGATCAAGGTCACGACCACCACGATCTGTGGCACCGACGTGCACATCCTCAAGGGCGAGTACCCGGTCGCCCGCGGGCTGACGGTCGGCCATGAGCCGGTTGGCGTCATCCACAAGCTCGGATCCGCGGTGCAGGGCTACCGTGAAGGGCAGCGGGTGATCGCCGGTGCCATCACGCCCAGCGGCTGGAGCAACGCCTGCCAGTGCGGCTGCGGGTCGCAGGACGGCGCAGGTACCGCCCACGGCTGGAAGCCGCTCGGGGGATGGCGGTTCGGCAACACCATCGACGGCTGCCAGGCCGAGTACGTGCTGGTTCCCGATGCGATGAACAACCTGGCCGCGGTGCCCGACGAACTCAGCGACGAGCAGGTGCTGATGTGCCCGGACATCATGTCCACCGGGCTCAGTGGCGCCGAGCGCGCCAACATCCGCATCGGCGACACGGTGGCCGTTTTTGCGCAGGGCCCGATCGGCCTGTGCGCCACTGCCGGCGCCAAACTGAGTGGCGCAACCACGGTGATCGGTGTGGACCGCCTGGCCAACCGCCTGAAGATTGCGCGCCAGATGGGCGCCGATCACGTCATCGACATCAGCCGCACCGACCCGGTCGAGGAGATCATGCGGCTGACCGGCGGGCGCGGCGTGGACGTCGCCATCGAGGCGCTGGGCACGCAGGCCACCTTCGAAGCCTGCCTGCGTGTGCTGCGGCCGGGCGGCACGCTGTCGAGCCTGGGCGTCTACTCCACCGACCTCGTCATTCCGCTTGGCGCCTTCGCAGCCGGACTGGGCGACCACCAGATCGTGACGACCCTGTGCCCAGGGGGCAAGGAACGCATGCGCCGATTGATGTCGGTGATCCAGGCCGGTCGCGTTGACCTCAGCCCGATGGTCACCCACCGCTTCAAGCTCGACGACATCGAGAAGGCCTACGACCTGTTCGGACACCAGCGCGACGGGGTCCTGAAGGTTGCGATCACGCCCTGAGCGGGCAGATCGTCAGGCGGTCGTTCGGAGACCGGGTCGCCTTCCCATTGCGACGCTGCATCCGGCCGCGTTGTTTGGTGAAGTCTGGTCGGCTGGGACGAACGCACACGTCACCGCCAGCCGGTCTGCCGGCCACCAGACCCCAGTTCAGGTATGCCTTGCTCTACCGTCTCTCATACCGACAAGCGGGCTGCCGATGCAATGCCTTGAACCGCGAAAGCGCCAGGCGGCGGTCGGCGTCATAGTTATTGACGATTCCGGCACGTCATCAACAAGGCTTGCAACCCATTGATTTATATGGGTTTGTTTCCCACCTGTCACTCCCACTCTATTGTCAACAAGCGGGTGCCGCTCATAGGTGGGAGCGGGCTGCCGTGGGCCAGAAATCGGGCCGATACCGACGTTTCTACCGTCGCTGAACAGGGCATTAGCTGGACCGCTCTTATGACCTACAGCGATGAAGCCCGCGATGTTGCCGCCTTCGAGGCAGAAGCAGCGCATCCGGGACCGGGTTGACGGTATCCGGAACGGGGTTGGCCGCGTCGGTGACGGTATCGGAAGGGTCGGTGACGGTATCGCCCCGGTCCGTGTCATCTCGGCGGTTCGTACAAGGCTCGAGCAGTACGTTTGTGCTACTTTGCTGCATTGTCTCGGAGCACTGCATGGGCATGACCACCATCCACCTGGACGAAGATCTAGAGGCCCGCATCGCAGCGGCGGCTGAACGCGAAGGCAAGACCGCTGACGCATTCATCGTCGACGCCATCGTGCACGCGCTCGCACGATCGGAGTCCGACGATGAGTTCCAGCGCCAGGCCGAAGAACGATGGGCCGAGTTGCGTGAGACCGCCAAGTCGGTTGGCTTCGACCAGGCGCGGGCGTACCTCGAGGCCAGAGCGCAGGGCCAGCGCCCTGCCCGCCCCTATTGATCCGGCACGATGAAGTCTTCAGGCGGCGTACTTGACGAGCGGGTCCTGGAAGTAGGACCGGACGCGGTCTCGATCGCCGGAGATGGTTTGCATGTGCTCATCGGCAGCAGCGCGCAGCTTGGCCTTGGTCCGCAC
>JAEUOY010000172.1 GCA_016790515.1 Burkholderiaceae bacterium
AACTGGGCCGAGGTGGCCTCGTTGATGCGCACGACGGTGCGCGCGCGTTCGGCCGGCGTCGCCTGCGCCGCCCATTGCACGATGGCGTCGCGGGCGGCGGCCTTGGCGTCGGCGGCAACGGCATCTTCCAGGTCGAGCACCACCGCGTCGGCGCCGCTGGCCAGCGCCTTGGCGAAGCGCTCGGGCCGGTTGGCCGGGACGAACAGGTAGGTCCGGGCGTCCATGGCCTAGATCGCCTCGGCTGCGCGCAGCGCCGCGACCGTGGCGGCGTCGACGCCCAGTTCGGCCAGCAGCGCGTCGGTGTGCTCGCCCAGCGCGGGCACCGGGTCCATGCGCGGATCGCCGTCGCCCCAGCTGCCCGGCGGCAGCAGCGTCGGCAGCGGGCCGGCCGGCGAGCCGATCTCGCGCCAGCGGCCGCGCGCCTTCAGCTGCGGATGGGCCCAGACCTCGTGCATGGTGTTGACGCGGGCGTTGGCGATCTGCGCCGCCTCCAGCCGCTCGACGACTTGCGGCGCGGTCAGCGGCCGGAAGGCCTCGACGATCAGTTCGCGCAGTTCAGCTCGCGCGGCAACGCGCTTCGCGTTGCCGGCGAAGCGCGCGTCGGTGGCCAGCGCCGGCTGCTGCAGCACCTTGTCGCAGAAGTTCACCCACTCGCGCTCGTTCTGCAGGCCGAGCATCACGCTGCCGCCGTCGGCGCCGGTGGGGAAGGGGCCGTAGGGGTAGATCGTGGCGTGCGCGGCGCCGGTGCGCGGCGGCGGCGCCGCGCCGTCGAAGGCGTAGTACAGCGGGTAGCTGGTCCACTCGGTCAGCGCTTCCAGCATCGAGATGTCCAGGTGCCGGCCGCGGCCGGTCTGAGCGCGTTCGAGCAGCGCGGCCAGGATGTTGGTGTAGGCGTACATGCCGGCGGCGATGTCGGCGATCGACGGCCCGGCCTTGCAGGGCTCGTCGGGCGTGCCGGTCACCGAGACGAAGCCGGCCTCGCTCTGGATCAGCAGGTCGTAGGCCTTCTTGTCGCGGTACGGGCCGTCGGCGCCGTAGCCGGAGATGTCGCAGACGATGATCGAGGGCTTCTTCGCGGCCAGCGCCTCGTAGCCCAGGCCCAGCCGCGCGGCGGCACCGGGCGCCAGGTTCTGCACCAGCACATCGGCCTTGTCCAGCACCAGGCGCTGCAGGATGCGGGCGGCTTCGGGGTGCTTGACGTCCAGCGTCAGGCTTTCCTTGCTGCGGTTGGTCCAGACAAAGTGCGAGGCCAGGCCGCGCACGCGCTGGTCGTAGCCGCGGGCGAAGTCGCCGACGCCGGGGCGCTCGATCTTGATGACGCGCGCGCCCAGGTCGGCCAGGTGGCGGGTGGCCAGCGGCGCGGCGATCGCGTGTTCCAGGGTGACGACCGTCAGGCCCTTCAGCGGTTGCATGCTCATGGCTCCTGGGTTTCAGCGCAGCGTGGCGACGGCGTCCATCGTCAGCCAGCCTTCGTGGTCCTGCGCCCACAGGCGCACGGTCTTGCCGTCGGCTTGCGGTGCGCCGTTGACCTTGAACGCATGCAGGTCGAAGGTCGGGCGCACCGCCTTGAAGCGGAAGCTGGCGACGTCGGCGTCGGGCATCTGCCGGCGCAGCAGGTCCATCAGCAGCGTGGCGATCAGCGGGCCGTGCACGATCAGGCCGGGGTAGCCCTCGACCTCGGTGACGTACTTGCGGTCGTAGTGGATGCGGTGGCCGTTGAAGGTCAGCGCGCTGTAGCGGAACAGCAGCACGTCGTCGGGCACGATCGTGCGTTGCCAGGCGCCGGCTTCCGCTGCGGTGGGGGGCGGGTCGACGTCGCCGGGCTTCTTCGCGTCGCGGTAGACGATGTCGTGGAATTCGACGATCGCCGGGTCCGACGCGCCGTTGCAGCGCAGCTCGTGGCGCACCTTGACGAACACCAGCTTGCCGGTGCGGCCTGCCTTCTCGGTCACGTCGGCGATGGTGCTGGTGCGGCTGACTTCGTCGCCCACGCGCACCGGGCTGCGGAACTCGAACTGGCTGCCGGCCCACATGCGCCGCGGCAGCGGCACCGGCGGCAGGAAGCCGCCGCGCCTGGCGTGGCCGTCGGGGCCGATCTCGCTCTGCCGGTGCATCGGCAGGAAGTACAGCCAGTGCCACAGCGGCGGCAGCGGCGTGCCGGCCGCCACCGGCCCGGGGTCGCGGTCCAGCGTCGCGGTGAGGCCGCGCACCGGCGCGGGGGTGATCAGGTCGCCCAGCGTCTCGCTGCGGCCGATCCAGGTTGCCAGTTCACTCATGAAGAACTCCTTCGGGCGAGGGTCTGCGCCGTTCAGAAACTGTGCCGCACACCCGCTTCGTAGCCGGTGGACTTGCGCCCCGCGACGAGTGTCGGCCCGCCGGGGATCACGAAGTTGGCCTGCCCGTCGTTGTCGATGCGGGAGAAGGTCGTGTACAGCGCGCTGCGCTTGGACAGGTGGTACACGTAGCCCAGGCCGAGCTGGGTCGCGTCGTTGGCGTCGATATTGGCCTTGCCGACCTGGCCCGACAGGTTGCCGATCAGGTACGAGGCCTTGAACTCGTTCAGTCCCATCGTGTAGACGGCGCTCAGCAGCGTGTTGGTCTGCTTGGACGTGGTGACCTTGAACTGGCGCCATGCCGCTGCGAGCTTGAGCGATCCGAACTCGGCATTGCCGCCGACCACCGTGTCGGTGAACTTGTTGCTCGGGCCGGTGATGTCGTTGGTCGTCCGCGAGGTGGCGGCCACCACGCCGTAGGCACCCGAGCTCCAGCCGAGCCGCGCACCGCTGAGCTTGTGGGCGCCGCCGGCCGCGCTGCCGCCTTCGCCGGCAGCGACCATCAAGCCGCCCTGCAGGCCGCCCAGGCCGCCCGGCAGCAGGTATTGCAGCGAGTTGCTGGAGCGCACGGTGGTGTTCGGGTTGGTGCCGAAGGCCGCGCGGATCGGGCCGGTGGGGCCGCTGCCGGCGAAGTTGTTGCTGCCGGCGACACCGACGTGCGAGAACGGATCGTGCCGCACCCAGGCGGTGTAGGTGGGCACGTAGTCGCGCCCGAGCCGCGCTTCGCCGGCGATGGGCGTGCTGAGGCTCACGGTCGAACGCCGGTCGAAGAGCTGGGTGCCGCCGGTGGAGCTGCCGGTGTCCAGCGCGATGCCGGACTCGAGCCAGAAGCCGGCGCTGAGGCCGTCGCCCAGGTCTTCGGTGCCGCGGAAGACCAGCCGGCTGGTGCTGTTCGAGCCGCTGACCAGCGACTGGATCGAGCCCGACCCCTCGTTGTTGACGCTGCGCGCGGCGGCGTCGGCGATGCCGGACACCACCACGCTCGATTGCGCCCAGGCGCCGCCTGCGAGGGTGAGTGCCAGCGCTGCGGCGATCGTGTTCATCTTCATGATCTTGCCTCTCGAATGTCGTTGGAGTGGGGATGCCCGGTCATCAGTCCGCGGTGAGCTTGGCGCGCTGGACCACGCCCTTCCACTTCGCGAGCTCGCTCTTCACCAGCGCGCCGAGCTGCTCGGGCGTGCCGGTCTCGACGTCGGCGCCGTGGTCTTCGATGCGCTTGATGATCTCGGGGTCGGCCAGCACCTGGTTGAGCGCCTTGTTCAGCTTCTCGATGATCGGCTTGGGCGTCTTGGCCGGCGCGAAGAAGGCGTACCACTGCTGCACCTCGACGCCGTCGACACCGGCCTCCTTCAGCGTCGGCACCTCGGGCAGCAGCGGCGAGCGCTTCGGTCCGGCGATCGCCAGTGCCTTCAGCTTGCCGCTCTTGATGTGCGGCAGCGCGGTGAAGAGACTGGGGAACATGAACTGCGTCTGGCCGCCGATCGTGTCGCTGACCGCCGGCGCGGCGCCCTTGTACGGGACGCCCAGCATCACGACACCGGCATTCAGCTTGAACAGCTCCGCGGCATAGTGCGGCGCAGTGCCGTTGCCGGCCGAGGCGTAGGTGTACCGGTCGGGCTTGGCCTTCAGCTGGGCGATCAGGTCCTTGACGTTCTTCACCGGCGCGTTGGCGGTGGCGACCATCAGCGTCGGCGAATAGCCGACCAGGCCCACCGGTTCGAAATCGGTCACCGGGTCGTAGCGCAGCTTCTGCAGCGCCGGGTTCATCGCATGGGTGGCGATGTAGCCGAACATCAGCGTGTGGCCGTCGGGCGCGGCCCGGGCGACGAATTCGCTGGCGATCGAGCCGTTGGCGCCGGCCCGGTTGTCGATGATCAAGGTCTGGCCGAGCAGCGGGCCGAGCTTCTGCGCGATGGTGCGGGCCATCGCGTCGTTGCCGCCGCCGGCGGCGGTGGGCACGACGATGGTGATCGTCTTGGTCGGGTAGGTCGCCTGCGCCATTGCGGGCGCCGACGTTCCGAGCGCCGCGGCGGCGAGCAGGGCCGCGGGTGCGAGCAGCTTGTTCATGGGCTTGTCTCCTTGGGTTGAGGTCGAGAACACGTAGTCGGGCAGGTGCAGGTCGCCCTGCAGGATCTTTCGGGCGGTGCGCACCAGGGCGGCGCGCTGGATGGCGGCGGCATCGCCGTGGCCGTCGACGACGACTTCGACGTCGATGCGGCCCTGCGGGTGCAGAACCGACACCGTCCGCGCGCCGGCGATCGCTGCGTTGCCGCTGGCCACCGTGCCGGGCAGCGCATGGGCCGTGGCCACGCCGATGGCGCCGGTGACGGCGTGCGAGGCATGGCAGCGGCGCGGCGTGAAGTAGCGCGACGTGATGCTCGAGGGGTCGTCGCCGGGGCTGGCGATCACCGGCTTGGGCACCACGCTGTCCGAGACGTCGCCCAGGCCCATCGCCTCGCCGGCGGCGCGGCGGACCGACTCGATGCGCGCCATCAGCGCGTGGTCGGCGTCCAGGTCGGCCGGCGCCTCGCGGCCGCTCAGGCCCAGATCCGAGGCGCGCAGGATGACCAGCGGCATCGCGGCGTCGATGCAGGTGACGTCCAGGCCGTCGATGCGGTCGATGCGCCGGCCGGTGGGGAACAGCGAGCCGGTGACCGCGCCCCAGGCGTCGAGGAAGTTCAGGCGGATCGGCGCCGCGGTGCCGGCCACGCCGTCGATGGAGGTGTCGCCGGCATAGTCCACGCGGCGTCCGGGCGTCAGCACCGTCACGTCGATGCGCGAGCGGGTGTTGACGTTGAAGACGCGAACGGTCGTCTCGCCGTCCCGCGCCGCCACCAGGCCCTGCTCGATCGCGAAGGGCGCGACGCCCGACAACATGTTGCCGCAGTTGGGGCGCGTGTCGACCGACTTCTGGCCGACGCCGACCTGGGCGAACAGGTAGTCGACGTCGCAGCCGGGCTGGTTCGACTTCGAGACGATCGCCACCTTGGAGGTCAGCGTGCTGCCGCCGCCGACGCCGTCGACCTGCAGCAGGTCGGACGCGCCGATCGCGCCGATCAGCGCTTCGTCGCGCTCGCGCTCGTTCGCCGGCAGCCAGTCACGCAGGAAGAACGGGCCGCGCGAGGTGCCGGCTCGCATCAGGACGCAGGGGAGGGTTCGTGCCATGGGTCGAATGTTCGACCCGCACCGGTATTACGTGAAGTGCAATTGGCTGATCAACTGTTGCAGCCAAAGCATCAATCTGCCGCAGCGCAGGATCGCGGCGCCGGGCGGCGCCATCGCTGGCTGCGCAGCGCCCCGAGCCCGGGCCGCCCGACGACAGCGCCGGCGCATGCCGCCGGACACGGCATCGCGGTCGCTGGTCCGGGCCCCGCGACGCGCCTGCCGGGCCCGGGCGTCAGAGGTGCGCGAACGCCAGGCCGCCCAGCACCACGCCGACGGCGGCCACGCCGTACATGCCGTAGGCCATGCCCTTGCGCCGGGTCAGCAGCGTGATCGCGGCCAGCGCGATCGAGACCTGCAGCGCGGTGGTGGCCTGGGCCCAGCGGTGGTGCAGGTGCAGTTGCGCCTCCGACTGCTCGTCCCAGGCCCTGGACTCGGCCTCCAGCTTCTCGGCGGCGAGCTTGATCTCGGCCTTCTCGGCCTTGTAGCGCTCGATCTCCTTCTCGAACGCCGGCTTGCGCTCGTCGGCCACCAGCACCAGTGCCAGCTCGGCCAGGTTCTGCTTGCCGCTCTTGGCCTGGTAGTAGTTCCACTGGTTGCCGGCCTCGGTCTTCTTGATCGCGGCGTTGTTCTTGTACAGGCCGGCATTGGCCTGGGTGGCGCCGCCCATGTACGAGAACAGCGCGCCGATGGTTGCCAGGATCGCCGTCATCACCGCGATCGAGCCGGCGAAGCGGTCCTTGTCGCCATGCTGGGCGGCATTTTCGACCTCGTGGTCGTGCGGGCCGTGAACGTGAAAACCGTGTCCGGACATGGCGCGGGTGCACTCCCGGTGAAGTGTCAGCGCAGGCGCTGGTAGGTGACGAAGGCGTAGCCGCAGGGCGGCGTCCCGGCGGTGGTGTGCGGTTCGCGCCGGGTCTCGATGAAGTCGGCCCGCCGCCAGGGCGGGAAGTGGGTGTCGCCGGCCAGGTCGGCGTCGATCTCGGTCAGCACCAGTTCGTCGGCCAGCGGCATGGCCTCGGCATAGAGCTGGCCGCCGCCGATCACGAAGACCCGGGCCGCTCCATCGCGCGCGGCGGCCTGGCGGGCCGCTGCCAGCGCCTCGGCCAGCGTGCGGGCCGTCGTGGCGCCCGCTGCCTGCCAGCCGCTCTGGCGGGTGACGACGATGTTGCAGCGGCCGGGCAGCGGCCTGAACCGCGCCGGCAGCGAATCCCAGGTGCGGCGGCCCATGATCACCGGGCAGCCCATCGTCTGCTGGCGGAACCATCGCTGGTCGGCCGGTTCGTGCCAGGCCAGGCCGCTGTCGCTGCCGATCACGCCGTTGCGCGCCACCGAGGCGATCAGCGCCAGCGGCGCCGTGCCACCGCTCATACCGCCACCGGCGCCTTGATCGCCGGGTGGTGAACGTAGTCCAGCACCTCGAAGTCCTCGACGGCATAGTCGAAGATCGACGGCGGCCGGCGCCGGATGTTCAGCAGCGGGTAGGGGTGTGGCGCGCGCGCCAGTTGGGTCTGAACCTGCTCGACATGGTTGTCGTAGATATGGCAGTCGCCGCCGGTCCAGACGAAATCGCCGACCTCGAGCTCGCACTGCTGCGCCAGCATGTGGGTCAGCAGCGCGTAGCTGGCGATGTTGAACGGCACGCCGAGGAAGACGTCGGCGCTGCGCTGGTAGAGCTGGCAGCTCAGCCGGCCGCGGCCGCCGGGCGTGGTGGCGGGCGCGACGTGGAACTGGAAGAACGCGTGACAGGGCATCAGCGCCATCTGGTCGAGCTCGGCCACGTTCCAGGCGCTGACGATGATGCGGCGGCTGTCGGGATTGGTCTTCAGCTGCTGCACCACCTGGGCGATCTGGTCGATGTGGCCACTCGTGCCGTCGGGTCGGGGCGCCGGCCAGCTGCGCCACTGCACGCCGTAGACCGGCCCCAGGTCGCCGTCGGGCCGGGCCCACTCGTCCCAGATCGTGCAGCCGCGCTCCTGCAGCCACTTCACGTTGCGCCCGCCCTGCAGGAACCACAGCAGCTCGACGATGATGGCCTTCAGGAACACCTTCTTGGTCGTGACCAGCGGGAAGCCCTCGTTGAGGTCGAAGCGCATCTGGTGGCCGAACACGCTGCGCGTGCCGGTGCCGGTGCGGTCGCCCTTGGCCACGCCGTGCTCGAACACGTGGCGCATGAAGTCTTCGTACTGCGAGCGGATGGGGCGCTGGCGCGACATGTCAATAGGCTCCGAACAGGGTGTCGAGCGCTGCCAGCACGTCGTTGCGGCCGGCCTCCAGGCGCAGCACCGGCCCTCGCAACGCCGCGACCGGCACCGCGCCCAGCGTGGCCGTGTCCAGCACCACCGCATCGCCGGCGACCTGCAGCAACGGGTTCAGGTCGCGCGCGCGCGGCCCGAACAGCGCCTCGGTACGCAGCGGGATCACCACCCGGGTGTCGAGGCCGTCGATGTAGTCGTTCTGCACCTCCAGCAGGTAAGGGGTCTGCGGCCGCTCGCCGGCGTCGGGGTTCCGGAACACGTCGAACCGGGCCATCACGCATCGCCCTCCGGGGCGTCGCCCTTCATGAAGGTGCGGTAGCGCGCCAGCGGGAGGCCCTCACGGGCGATGCGGGCGTTGTAGTGGGCGATCGCCTCCCGGTTGTCCTGGTTCCAGCGCGCCCAGTAACGGCGGCGCACCTCCTCGGCCAACAGCGCGTCCACCGTTGCCGAGAGGTTCATGCCCAGTTCCCGCGCGCGGTCCAGCACCTTCGCGTTCAGGCTGAGGTTGACCGGCCGCTTGGTGCTGGCGTCCTTGCGACGCATCACGAATCCCCCGAAATCATGCGCATGAATTATGCGCTAGACCGAGGCGGGCTCGGTGGCGTCGAGCCCGAACTGCATCGCCGCCAGCCTGGCGTACAGCCCGTCGCGGGCGACCAGCTCGTCATGCCTGCCGATGTCGACGATGCGCCCGGCCTCCATCACGACGATGCGGTCGGCGCGCTGCACGGTGGCCAGCCGGTGGGCGATCACCAGCGTCGTGCGGCCGCTCATCGCCGATTCCAGCGCGGCCTGCACCATGCGCTCGCTCTCGGCGTCCAGCGCGCTGGTGGCCTCGTCGAGCAGCAGCAGCGGCGGGTTCTTCAGCATCGCGCGGGCAATGCTGATGCGCTGGCGCTGGCCGCCCGACAGCCGCACGCCGCGCTCGCCGAGGTAGGTCTGGTAGCCCTCGGGCAGCGCCACGATGAAGTCGTGCGCGAAGGCCGCCTTGGCGGCGGCGATGACCTCGTCGTCGCCGGCCTCGGGCTGGCCGTAGCGGATGTTCTCGAGCGCGCTGGTCGAGAAGATCGTCGAATCCTGCGGCACGATGCCCACGCGCTGGCGCAGCGCCGCCAGCGCGGCCCGGCGGATGTCGACGCCGTCGACCGCGATGCGGCCGGCGTCGACGTCGTAGTAGCGCAGCAGCAGCTGGAACACCGTGCTCTTGCCGGCGCCGCTGGGGCCGACGATGGCCACCGTCTCGCCCGGTGCCACCGACAGGCTGAAGTCCTGCAGCGCGGCGGTCAGCGGGCGCGACGGGTAGTGGAAGCCGACCCGTTCGAACACCAGCGCCGAGCCGGCCGGACGGCCGGCGGGGATCGCCGGCAGCGGCAGCGGCGCCGCCGGCTCGGCCACCGGCGACTTCGCGGCCAGCAGTTCCATCAGCCGCTCGGTCGCGCCGGCGGCGCGCAGCAGGTCGCCGTAGACCTCGGACAGCACCGCGACGCTGCCGACCAGGATGATCACGTAGACCACCGTCTGGCCCAGGTGGCCGGCGCTGATGCGCCCGGCCATCACCGCCTGCGTGCCCTGGTACAGCCCCCACAGCAGCGCGCCGAAGGTCGCGGTGATGATGAAGGCCACCAGCACCGCGCGCACCCGGGTGCGCTTGCGCGCGGTGTCGAAGGCGCTTTCGGTGGCGGCGTCGAAGCGCGCGGCCTCGCGCTGTTCCTGCACGTAGCTCTGCACCACCGGAATGGCGTTCAGCACCTCGGCGGCGATCGCGCTCGAATCGGCCACCCGGTCCTGGCTGGCGCGGCTGAGCTTGCGCACGCGGCGGCCGAAGTACAGGCTGGGCAGCACCACCAGCACCAGGATGCCCAGCACCTGGGTCATCACCCAGGGGTTGGTGACGATCAGCATCACCAGCGCGCCGATGCCCATCACGGTGTTGCGCAGGCCCATGCTCAGCGACGAGCCAACCACCGTCTGCACCAGCGTGGTGTCGGTGGTCAGGCGGCTGAGCACCTCGCCGGTGGCGGTGGACTCGAAGAACTCGGGGCTCTGACGCACCACGTGGGCATAGACCGCGTTGCGCAGGTCGGCGGTGACCCGCTCGCCGAGCCAGGTGACGGCATAGAAGCGCAGCGCCGAGAACAGGCCCAGCGCCGCGCCGACGCCGAACAGCGCGAGGAAATGGCCGCGCAGCGCCATCAGCCGCTCGGCCGGGTCGGCGGCGACCACGCCCTGGTCGATCAGCACCTTCAGCGCGATCGGAAAGGCCAGCGTACTGGCAGCCGCCAGCACCAGGAACAGCATCGCCAGCGTGATCTGCAGCCGGTACGGCCGCAGGAAGGGCAGCAGCCCGGACAGTGAACGGGGCGTGGCCGCGGCGGGGCGATCGGGATCGGATTTGGCCATGCCGGCAGTGTAGGTGCGGTCCTGCGCAGGCCGGTTCGGCGGCATTGCAGGACCACTGCCGCGGCAATATTTGCTTGTGCAAGTATATTGCGGGGCATGCCCGAACCCCAGACGCCGGTGGCCTTCTACGACGCCCGCACGCTGCGCCCCGGCCACAGCGTCGGGCTGTTGATGAAACGGGTGACGCAGTCGCTGGCGCAGCAGATCGACCGCCGCCTGGCGCCGCACGACCTGACCCATGCGCAGTGGCTGCCGCTGTACCGCATCGCCCGCGGCGAATGCCACACGATGGCCGCGCTGGCCCGCGACCAGGCGCTGGACCCCGGCGCGATGACCCGCGCGCTCGACCGGCTGGAGGCCAAGGGCCTGCTGCGCCGCGAGCGCTCGCGACAGGACCGGCGCGTCGTCAGGCTGGCGCTGACCGACGCCGGCCGCGCCGCGGCCCAGCATGTGCCGCCGGTGCTGGCCGACGTGCTGAATGCCCACCTGGCCGGCTTCTCGGAGGCCGAATTCCGCCAGCTGGTGTCACTGCTCGAGCGCATGGCGGCCAACGGCGACGCGCTGCGCGACGCGGCAAAGGACGTCGAATGACACCGCCTCGACCCGAGCGCCGCCCGGCTCGGGCGCCGGCGCCCCGGCTGCTGCTGGCGGCGCTGGCCACGCTGGCCGGTTGCGCGACGCCCGGCGAGCAGAGCCCGCCGGCCCTGCCGATTGCCGCGGCGGCAGCCGGTCTGACGGCTGGCGACACCGCGGCGGCGGTCTTCCCCGACACCGCCTGGTGGCGCCTGTTCGGCGACCCGGCGCTCGACGCGCTGATCGCCCAGGGCCTGGCCGGCCAGCCCGGGCTGCAGGTGGCTGCGGCACGGCTGGCCGCGGCGGCGGCCGACGCCCGGGCGCTGACCGCCTCGCAGGGCCCGCAGCTCGGGCTGCGGGCCGAGCCGACGCGCGAGCGCTTCTCCGAGAACGGCCTGCTGCCGCCGCCGCTGGCCGGCAGCACG
This sequence comes from Burkholderiaceae bacterium, assembly GCA_016790515.1. Lineage (GTDB taxonomy): Bacteria > Pseudomonadota > Gammaproteobacteria > Burkholderiales > Burkholderiaceae_C > Pseudaquabacterium. The sequence continues at coordinate 11,152 of JAEUOY010000172.1, forward strand.
CAGAACCTGGCCACGCTGCGCGCCGAGGGCCAGTGGG
>JAEUOY010000002.1 GCA_016790515.1 Burkholderiaceae bacterium
CGAGCTCTTCGACGACGAGGTCGAGAGCCTGCAGCTGCTGGACCCGCTGACCGGCCGCGTGCGGCAGAAGATCCCGCGCTTCACCGTCTACCCCAGCAGCCACTACGTGACGCCGCGCGAGCGCGTGCTGGCGGCCATCGAGACCATCAAGCAGGAGCTGCGCGAGCGGCTCGACGAGTTCGTCAAGGCCGGCAAGCTGGTCGAGGCCCAGCGCCTGGAACAGCGCACGCGCTTCGACCTGGAGATGCTGCAGGAGGTGGGCCACTGCAAGGGCATCGAGAACTACACGCGGCACCTCTCGGGGGCCCGACCGGGCGACCCGCCGCCCACGCTGGTGGACTACCTGCCGCCCGATGCGCTGATGTTCCTGGACGAGAGCCACGTGCTGATCGGCCAGCTCGGCGGCATGTACAACGGCGACCGGGCGCGCAAGACCACGCTGGTCGAATACGGCTTCCGCCTGCCCAGCGCGATGGACAACCGGCCGCTGAAGTTCGAGGAGTTCGAACGCAAGATGCGCCAGGCGATCTTCGTCTCGGCGACGCCGGCGGCCTACGAGCAGCAGCATGCGGGCGCGGTGGTCGAGCAGGTGGTGCGGCCCACCGGGTTGGTCGACCCGAGGGTCGAGGTGCGGCCGGCCTCGACCCAGGTCGACGACGTGCTGCAGGAGATCCGCATCCGCGTCGAGGCGCACGAGCGGGTGCTGATCACCACGCTGACCAAGCGCATGGCCGAGCAGCTGACCGACTACCTGACCGACAACGGCGTCAAGGTGCGCTACCTGCACTCGGACGTCGACACGGTCGAGCGGGTCGAGATCCTGCGCGACCTGCGGCTGGGGGTGTTCGACGTGCTGGTCGGCATCAACCTGCTGCGCGAAGGCCTGGACATCCCCGAGGTCAGCCTGGTGGCGATCCTCGACGCCGACAAGGAAGGCTTCCTGCGCGCCGAGCGCAGCCTGATCCAGACCATCGGCCGCGCCGCGCGCAACCTCAACGGCCGCGCGATCCTCTACGCCGACAAGATGACCGACTCGATGGCCCGGGCGATCGGCGAGACCGAGCGCCGGCGCGAGAAGCAGGTTGCCCACAACCTGGCGCTGGGCATCACGCCGCGCAGCGTGACCAAGCAGGTCAAGGAGCTGATCGACGGCGTGATCAGCGCGCAGGACGACAGAGCCAAGCTGCGCGGGCTGGTCGAGGCGGCCGAAGTCGAGGCGCTGAGCGAGAAGGACCTGGCCAAGCGGATCAAGCTGCTCGAAAAGCAGATGCTCGACCATGCCAAGAACCTCGAATTCGAGAAGGCCGCGCGGGTGCGCGACCAGCTGGCGCTGCTGCGCGAGCAGGCTTTCGGCGCCGGCGGCGGGCACGACGGCAACGTGATCCCCTTGGCGGCCGGACGGCCTTAGGCGGCGCCTGGACCTGCGGGCCGGGGCCGGCCTCCGCTATCCTTCCCGGCCATGATCAAGCGCTGGTTTCGCCGCGAGGATCCCGCCCGCGTGCGGGTGCTGATGGTCTGCATGGGCAACATCTGCCGCTCGCCGATGGCCGAGGCGGTGCTGCGCGCCAAGCTGGTGCGCGCCGGCCTGGCGGCGGAGGTGGCGGTCGACTCGGCCGGCACCCACGGCTTCCACAAGGGCGCGCAACCCGACCCGCGCGCGGTCGCCCAGGCCCAGCGCCGCGGCTACTCGCTGCAGGGCCAGAAGGCGCGGCCGCTGGTGGCCGACGACTTCGAGCGCTTCGACCTGCTGCTGGCGATGGACCGCGACAACCTCGACACCCTGCACGAGCGCTGCCCGCCGCCGGCGCGGGATCGGCTGCGGCTGCTGCTGTCGTTCGCGCCGGCCGGGGCCACCGACGAGGTGCCCGACCCGTACTACGGCAGCATCGCCGGCTTCGACCATGCGCTGGACCTGATCGAGCCCGCCTGCGACGGGCTGCTGCGCGACCTGCAGCGCCGCCTGGCCGAGTCGCCCTGACGGCGGCCCGATCTGCCCCGCTGTCGCAGGGTTGAGGCGGGATGTCCCCGCTGTATTCCCGGGTCGGCCAATGCCGACAAAAACAGTAGGCCTCTGTTATACTTGACTGCGTCAGTCGGGTACCGGCTGACTGCCTCCCGAAAGTCCGGCTGTCGCGCCGGATCGCAGGGGCGCCATCAGGAGAATGTCGATGCGATTGACCACCAAGGGCCGTTTTGCCGTCACGGCGATGATCGATCTGGCGCTGCGCTCGAACAACGGGCCGGTGGCGCTGGCAGCGATCAGCCAGCGGCAGCAGATCTCGCTGTCCTACCTCGAGCAGCTGTTCGGCAAGCTGCGCCGGCATGAGCTGGTCGAATCGACCCGCGGCCCCGGCGGCGGCTATTCGCTGGGCCGCAAGAGCGACGAGATCACCGTCGCCGACATCATCGTCGCGGTCGACGAACCGATCGACGCCACCGGCTGCGCCGGCAAGGAGAACTGCATGGGCGACGACGTCGGCCGCTGCATGACCCACGACCTGTGGGCCAGCCTGAACCAGAAGATGATCGAGTACCTCGATTCGATCTCGCTGAAGAAGCTGGTCGAGGACCAGCTCGCCAAGGGCGTGTCGATCGACGAGGCGCCGATCAAGCGGGCGATCTCCAGCGTGCCGGTCGTCAAGCCGATCAAGATCACCGCGCCGAATTCGGTGTTCGCGCTGGGCAACGCGCTGTCCAAGTAATCCGTCCCAACCGCCGTGACCATGACCCCGCATTTCCCGATCTACCTCGACTACGGCGCGACGACGCCGGTGGACCCGCGCGTCGTCGACGCGATGATCCCCTGGCTGCGCGAGCATTTCGGCAACCCGGCCTCGCGCAGCCATGCCTGGGGCTGGGAGGCCGAGGCGATCGTCGAGACCTCGCGCGAGCAGGTCGCCCGGTTGATCAACGCCGACCCGCGCGAGATCGTCTGGACCAGCGGCGCGACCGAATCGAACAACCTGGCACTGAAGGGCGCGGCGCATTTCTACCAGAGCCGCGGCAAGCACATCGTCACCGTGAAGACCGAGCACAAGGCGGTGCTCGACACGGTGCGCGAGCTCGAGCGCCAGGGCTTCGAGGCCAGCTACCTCGACGTGCAGAGCGACGGCCTGCTCGACCTCGACCGCTTCAAGGAGGCTCTGCGGCCCGACACGATCCTGGCCTCGGTGATGCTCGTCAACAACGAGATCGGCGTGATCCAGGACATCGCGGCGATCGGCGCGATCTGCCGCGAGCGCGGCATCCTGCTGCACGTCGACGCCGCGCAGGCCACCGGCAAGGTGGCGATCGATCTGGCCACGCTGCCGGTCGACCTGATGAGCTTGGCCTCGCACAAGACCTACGGGCCCAAGGGCATCGGCGCGCTCTACGTGCGGCGCAAGCCGCGGGTGCGGCTCGAGGCGCAGATGCACGGCGGCGGCCATGAGCGCGGCATGCGCTCGGGCACCTTGCCGACGCACCAGATCGTCGGCATGGGCGTGGCCTTCGACATCGCGCGCCAGGAGATGGGCACCGAGATCGAGCGCATCCGCATGCTGCACGACAAGCTGCTGCGCGGCCTGAGCGACATCGAGCAGGTGTTCATCAACGGCCACCTCGAGAAGCGCGTGCCGCACAACCTGAACATGTCGTTCAACTACGTCGAGGGCGAGTCGCTGATCATGGGCGTCAAGGGTATCGCGGTGTCCTCCGGGTCGGCCTGCACCTCGGCCAGCCTGGAGCCCAGCTACGTGCTGCGCGCGCTCGGCCGCAGCGACGAGCTGGCGCATTCGAGCCTGCGCATGACGATCGGCCGCTTCACGACCGAGGCCGAGATCGACTACGCCGTCAGCACCTTGAAGGACCGGGTGGCGAAACTGCGCGAGCTGTCACCGCTGTGGGACATGTACCGCGACGGCATCGACATCAGCACCATCCAGTGGGCCGCCCACTGAATCCCGGAGTACGAACATGGCATACAGCGACAAGGTCATCGACCACTACGAGAACCCGCGCAACGTCGGCGCCTTCGACAAGGGCGACGAGGACGTCGGCACCGGCATGGTCGGTGCGCCGGCCTGCGGCGACGTGATGAAGCTGCAGATCAAGGTCAACCCGGCCACCGGGCTGATCGAGGACGCGCGCTTCAAGACCTACGGCTGCGGCTCGGCGATCGCCTCGAGCTCGCTGGTGACCGAATGGGTCAAGGGCAAGACGCTGGACCAGGCGCTGGAGATCAAGAACACCAACATCGCCGAGGAACTGGCGCTGCCGCCGGTGAAGATCCACTGCTCGATCCTCGCCGAGGACGCGATCAAGGCCGCGGTGCAGGACTACAAGACCCGCCACGGCGAGGCCGCGCCGGCCCAGACGCAGGCCGCGCACTGAGACCATGGCGGTCACCCTGTCGGAAGCCGCGGCACGCCATGTGTCGCGCTACATCGGCAAGCGCGGCAAGGGCGTCGGCGTGCGCCTGGGCGTCAAGACCACCGGCTGCTCGGGCCTGGCCTACAAGCTCGAGTACGCCGACGAGGTGGCGCCCGAGGACCATGTCTTCGAGGCCCATGGCGTCAAGGTGCTGGTCGACCCGAAGAGCCTGCCCTACCTCGACGGCACCGAGCTCGACTTCGTGCGCGAGGGCCTGAACGAAGGCTTCAAGTTCCACAACCCGCGCGAGAAGGACCGCTGCGGCTGCGGGGAGTCCTTCCGCGTCTGACACCTGCCTGGCACCCGGCTTGCTGCAAGGCGCGGTGTGTTCCGACCGCGCCTTTGCTTTGTGCCCTCTCGAGATGAATGCTCCCAACCTGACCGCCGCGAGCCCGGCATGACGCTCGGCGACGACGATTTCACGCTGTTCGGGCTGCCGCGGCGCTTTGCGCTCGACCGTGCCGAGCTCGACGAGCGCTGGCGTGCGCTGCAGGCCCGGGTGCACCCCGACCGCTTCGTCGGCGAGGGCGCCGCGGCGCAGCGCATCGCGATGCAGTGGGCGGTGCGGGTCAACGAGGCCTACCAGCGGCTGAAGGATCCGCTGAAGCGCGGCGCCTACCTGTGCGAGCTGCGCGGCGTGCCGATCGACGCCGAGAACAACACCGCGATGCCGGCGGCCTTCCTGATGCAGCAGATGGCCTGGCGCGAGGCGCTGGCCGATGCCGCCGGCGCCGCCGCGGTCGAGGCACTGGACGACCAGGTCGCCGGGCACGAGCGGGCGCTGCAGGCCGAACTGGGCCGCACGCTCGACGAGCGGGACGATGCCGCCGCCGCGGCGCAGCAGGTGCGCGCGCTGATGTTCGTCGCGCGCTTCCGCGGCGACATCGCCCGCCGCCTCGAGGCGCTGGACGCCTGAACCCCTTCCCCCGAAGAACAAGACGCCCGACATGGCCCTGCTGCAGATCTCCGAACCCGGCCAGGCGCCCGACCCGCATGCGCGCCGCATCGCGGTCGGCATCGACCTGGGCACCACCCATTCGCTGGTCGCCGCGGTGCGCCACGGCGTGGCCGAGTGCCTGCCCGATGCCCAGGGCCGGGTGATCCTGCCGTCGGCCGTGCGCTACCTCGACGACAAGCGCCGCCAGATCGGCCACGACGCGCTGGCGGCGCAGGCCGAGGACCCGGAGAACACCGTGGTCAGCGCCAAGCGCCTCATGGGCCGGCGGCTGGCCGACCTCTTCGGCCGCGAGCGGCTGCCCTACCGCTTCGTCGACCAGCCCGGCATGGTGGCGATCGCCACCCGGGCCGGCACCAAGACGCCGGTCGAGGTCTCGGCCGAGATCCTGGCGACGCTGCGCTACCGCGCCGAGGACACCTTCGGCGACGACCTGTTCGGCGCCGTGATCACCGTGCCGGCGTACTTCGACGACGCCCAGCGCCAGGCGACCAAGGATGCCGCGCAGCTGGCCGGCCTGAACGTGCTGCGGCTGATCAACGAGCCCACGGCGGCGGCGGTGGCCTACGGCCTGGACAACGCCAGCGAGGGCCTCTACGCGGTCTACGACCTGGGCGGCGGCACCTTCGACATCTCGCTGCTGCGGCTGCAGCGCGGCGTGTTCGAGGTGGTGGCCACCGGCGGCGACGCGGCGCTGGGCGGCGACGATTTCGACGAGGTGCTGGCGCAGCTGATGCTGCAGGACTCGGGGCTGCCGGCGCTGGAGAAGCTCGCTGCCTGCGACAAGCGCCGGGTGCTGACCGAGGCCCGCGCGCTCAAGCACCGGCTGAGCGATGCGGCCGAGGCGAAGGCGGATCTCACGCTCGATTCGGCCGGCGCGGTCGCCGTCACGATCTCCCGCGCGGCCTTCGAGGCTGCCGTCGAGCCGCTGGTCGACCGCACGCTGGCGGCGGTGCGCAAGGTGCTGCGCGACGCCAGGGTCCGGCGCGACGAGGTCGCCGGCGTCGTGATGGTCGGCGGCTCGACCCGCATGCCGATGGTGCGTTCGGCGGTCGGCGAGCTGTTCGGCCGCGCGCCGCTGACCAACCTGAACCCCGACGAGGTGGTCGCGGTCGGTGCCGCGATCCAGGCCAACGCGCTGGCCGGCAACAGCCGTGATGGCGACTTGCTGCTGCTCGACGTGATCCCGCTGTCGCTGGGGCTCGAGACGATGGGCGGGCTGGTCGAGCGGGTGATCGAGCGCAACACGACGATCCCGGTGGCCAAGGCGCAGGACTTCACCACCTTCAAGGACGGCCAGACCGCGATGGCGATCCACGTCGTGCAGGGCGAGCGCGAACTGGTGGCCGACAACCGCAGCCTGGCGCGCTTCGAGCTGCGCGGCATCCCGCCGCTGGTGGCCGGCGCGGCGCGCATCCGCGTGAGCTTCCAGGTCGACGCCGACGGGCTGCTGAGCGTCTCGGCGAAGGAGCTGGGCTCGGGCGTCGAGGCCTCGGTGGTCGTGAAGCCCAGCTACGGGCTGGGCGACGAGCAGATTGCAAAGATGCTGCAGGAGGGTTTTGCCAGCGCCGAGGCCGACATGGCCGCACGCTCGCTGCGCGAGAGCCGCGTCGAGGCCGAGCGCATGACGCTGGCCACCCGCGCCGCGCTGGCCGCCGACGGCGGCCTGCTGGGCGAGACCGAGCGCATCGACATCGAGCGCCTGCTGGCCGAACTGGCGGTCATCGCCGCCGGCAGCGACCACGCGGCGATCGACAGCGCCGTCGAGCGCCTGGCCGAAGGCACCGAAGCCTTTGCCGCCGCACGGATGAACCGCGGCATCCAGGCCGCGCTGACCGGCCGCAGGCTCGACGACCTCTGAACCCGTTCACTGCACCGAAGCGACCCATGCCCGTCATCAAGATCCTGCCGCACGCCGAGCTCTGCCCGCAGGGCGGCGAGATCAGCGCGCCGCGCGGCACCACGATCTGCGAGGCCCTGCTCGACAACGGCATCGCGATCGAGCACGCCTGCGACATGAGCTGCGCCTGCACCACCTGCCATGTGATCGTGCGCGAGGGCTTCCGCTCGCTCAGCGAGATGGAGGAGGGCGAGGAAGACCTGCTCGACCGCGCCTGGGGCCTGGAGCCGAACTCGCGGCTGAGCTGCCAGGCGATCGTCGCCGATGCCGACCTGCTGATCGAGATTCCCAAGTACACGATCAACCACGCGCGCGAGAACCACTGACCGCCGCGGCCGGACCGGCATCGCCTGCCGCGCGGCGCACGGGCTCACGCCGCCAGTTCCGCGATCAGGACCTCGTGCGGCGCCAGCGCCAGCGCATCGAGCGAACCGAGCTCCGCGCGTCCGCCGGCGCTGGCCAGCAGCACGCGCGCGCTGCCGGCCAGGCCGACCGCAGCGCGCCGCGGCGCGGCCGCGAAGTTCAGCGCCACCAGGCAGGTCTGGCCGCTCGCGGCGTCGTGCCGCAGGAAGGCCAGCACGTCCTCGTTGTCTTCGTCGAGCGCTCGATAGTCGCCCGCCAGCAGGGCCGGCGTGGCCTTTCGCAGCGCCAGCACGCGGCGGTAGAAGTTCAGCAGCGAGCCGGGATCGCGGTCCTGGTCGGCGACGTTGACGCCGCCGGCATGGTCGGCGTTGACCGGCAGCCACGGCGCCACGCCGGGCGGGCAGAAGCCGCCGTTGGCCTCGTCGCTCCACTGCAGCGGGCCGCGGCATCGGTCGCGGGTGGTGGCCGCGACCGAGGCCAGCGCCTGCGCCGGCGGCAGGCCCTCCAGCGTGGTCAGCAGCCGGTAACGGGCCAGCGCGGCGGTGTCGCGGAACTGCGCCAGGTCGGTCAGCTCGAGGTCGGTCATCCCGATCTCCTCGCCGTTGTAGAGCACCGGCGTGCCGCGCAGCGTGGCCATCAGCGCCAGATGCAGCCGGGACAGCGCGGCATCGTGCAGACCGTCGCCAAAGCGCGACCAGAGGCGCCGGCCGTCGTGGTTGCCCAGCGTGTTGCAGGGCCAGTTCGGACCCAGCGCCGCCAGCCGCGCGGCCTGGTTGGCGCGGATGTGGGCCGGGGTCAGCCGCTCGGCGCGCATCAGCGGGAAGTTGAAGACCAGGTGCAGTTCGTCGTCGCCGTTGCCGTGGAAGGCGACATCGTCGTCCTCGCCGATCAGCACGCGGTCGCCGGGGTATACGTCGACCAGGCGGCGCAGTTCCTTCATCAGCTCGTGCACGCCGCTCTGGTGCTGCTGGTACTCCATCAAGGACCGCCACTCGTCCGGCGACAGGGCCAGCGGATTCAGCTGCTGCAGCGGCGTCAGCCGGGCGCGGTGCGGCGGCAGGTCAGGGTGCTCGAAGGCGGCGCCGATCGCGTCGAGGCGGAAGCCGTCGACGCCCAGGCCCAGCCAGAAGCGCACCATCTCGAACATCGCCTGCTTCAGCGCCGGGTGGCGCCAGTTCAGGTCGGGCTGCTCCTTCAGGAAGGCGTGGTAGTAGTACTGGCCGGTGCGCGGGTCCAGCGTCCAGGCCGGGCCGCCGAAGACCGAGATCCAGTTGTTCGGCGGTCCGCCGCCCTGGCCGTCGCGCCAGACGTACCAGTCGCGCTTCGGGTTGTCGCGGCTGGCGCGCGATTCGCCGAACCAGGGGTGCTGGTCCGACGAGTGGTTCAGCACCAGGTCGAGCACGACGCGGATGCCGCGTGCATGGGCCTCGCGCAGGAAGTGGTGGAAGTCGGCCATCGTGCCGTATTCGGGCGCGACACCGTCGAAGTCGCTGATGTCGTAGCCGCAGTCGACGAAGGGCGAGGGGAAGTGCGGCGACAGCCAGATCGCGCCGATGCCGAGATCGCGCAGGTGGTCGAGCCTGGCCGTGATGCCGGGAAAGTCGCCGATGCCGTCACCGTTGCCATCGGCGAAGCTGCGCGGATAGATCTGGTAGAAGACCGCCGATTGCCACCACTTCGTTGCTGTCGTCATGTGCTGTCCGATGTCGATGCGGTTCGCCCGCGTCAGGCCCTGGTGATGTGCAGCAGGTTGGTCGTGCCGGCGGTGCCGAAGGGCATGCCGGCAGCGATGACGACGAAGTCGCCCGGCTGCGCCAGGCCTTCGCGGCAGGCCAGCGCACTGGCCTTGGCCACCATGTCGGGCACGTCGGCCACGCCGCCTTCGGCGTGCACCGAGTGCACGCCCCAGGCCAGCGCCAGCCGGCGTGCGGTCTCGATCTCGGGCGTGATGCTCAGCACCGGCGCCGAGGGCCGCTCGCGCGCGGCGCGCAGGCAGGTGTAGCCCGAGCGGGTGTAGGTCACCATCGTCGCCACCGGCAGCAGGCTGGCGACCTGGCGCAGCGAGGTGCAGATCGCGTCGGACACGGTGCGCTGCGGCGTGCTGTGCGAGGCGTCGATCGCCTCGCGGCAATGCGGGTCGGCCTCGACTTCGGCGATGATGCTGTCCATCATCGCCACCGCCTGCAGCGGGAACCGGCCCGACGCCGATTCGGCCGACAGCATCACCGCGTCGGCGCCGTCGTAGATCGCGGTGGCGACGTCGGACGCTTCGGCTCGGGTGGGCACCGGCGCGCCGACCATCGATTCCAGCATCTGCGTGGCGACGATCACCGGCTTGCCGGCCTGGCGCGCGCTGCGCACGATGCGCTTCTGGATCGGTGGCACCTGCTGCGCAGGCATCTCGACGCCGAGGTCGCCACGCGCGACCATCACCGCGTCCGACAGTTCGACGATCGCGTCGAGGCGCTCGATCGCGGCCGGCTTCTCCAGCTTCGACAGCACGCCGGCGCGCCCCTGGACGATCGCGCGCAGTTCCAGCAGGTCCTCGGGGCGCTGCACGAACGACAGCGCGATCCAGTCGACGCCCAGTTCGAGACCGAAGCGCAGATCCTCGCGGTCCTTGGCCGTCAGCGCCGAGATCGGCAGCAGCACGCCCGGCACGTTGACGCCCTTGCGCTCCGACAGCCGGCCGCCGGCGATGACCTGCGTCTCGGCGAAATCGGGGCCGCAGGCAGTCACGCGCAGGCGCAGCTTGCCGTCGTCGAGCAGCAGGTCGGTTCCGGGCTTCAGCGCGGCGAAGATCTCCGGGTGCGGCATCGGCGCGCGTGCGGCGCTGCCCGGCGTGGGGTCGAGGTCGAGGCGGAAGCCGGCGCCGGCCTCCAAGTCGATCGGGCCGTCGGCGAAGCGGCCGATGCGCAGCTTGGGCCCCTGCAGGTCGAGCAGCACCGCGATCGGCCGCCCGGTCTCGCGTTCGATGCGCCGGATGATGGCCAGGCGTTCCTGGTGCTGGGCGTGGTCACCGTGGCTGAAGTTGAGGCGGAAGACGTCGGCGCCGGCTTCGAACAGCCGGCGGATGGTGTCGTGGTCGGCGCTGGCGGGCCCGAGCGTGGCGACGATCTTGGCGCGGCGTTGACGATGCATGGGGGGGGGCCCTTCGGGCGTGGGTCAGTGGAACGAAGCGGTGCGGATCAGGCTGCGCGCCGGCGCGCTGGCGGAGCCGACCGGCGGCGTTCTGGCTGCTGGTTCACGCAGGCCGAGCGCATCGGCCGCGTCGATATCCAAACCGCTTTGGAGATTATCCAAAGCGGTTTCGGCCGCGTCAAGGACTTTCGTCGAGGCGGCTTCCTGCCGGGCTGGCGGCGACCTGGGGCCCGGGTCGAGCGGGTGATCGAGCGCGCCACGAGCGCGCCGGCGGCGCAGCGGTCACTCGCGCCGCGGGAACACCAGGATCATCGTCGCCGGAACGCGTCCGTCGGTGTCGCGCGGCAGCACCGCGGTGCGGTCGATCGCGCGCAGCACGGTCTCGTCCCACACCGGGTTGCCGCTGCTGCGGGTGATGCGGCGGCTGGTGACGCTGCCGTCGGGCGCGCAGCGCACCTCGACCTCGGCGACCGGATTGCCGGCGACTTCGGCCGGCAGCACGATGTTGGGCTTGATCGCCGCCTTGATGCGGCCGGCATAGGCCGCCGACGGGCCGGCGTCGCGTGCGGTGCTGCCGGTGGCGGTGGCCGCGCCGGTGCCGGCCGCGCCGGCCTGGCCCAGCATGCGCTTGAGGTTCTCCTCGCGCTGCTTCGCGATCAGGGCCTCCTGGGCCTTCTCGCGCGCGGCCTGCTCCTGCTGTTGACGCTGCGCCGCCAGGTCCTTCTGCCGCTTGTCCTCGCGGGCCTTCTCGTCCTTGGCCTGCTGCTCCTTGCGGCGCTGCGCCGCCTGCTCCTCGGCCAGGCGCCTGGCTTCGAGCTTCTGCTTCAGCCGCTGCGCCTCTTCCTCCTCCTTGCGCAGGCGGGCCTGCTCGCGCTCGGCGGCTGCCTTCGCCTCCTGCGCCTGCTGTTCCCTCTTGCGCTGGGCGGCCTTCTCGATCGCGATCTCGGCGTCGCGGGCGGCGGCGACCTCGGCGGCGGTCGGGGCCGGCGGAGGGGCGGGCGCAGGCGCCGGAGCGGGTGCCGGGGAGGGCGCCGGGGTGGGGGCCGGCGGCGGGGGCGGCGCTGCGGCCGGCGCCGCCATCTGCGGCACGGCCGACCAAAGCTCGGCGCTCATCGCCGCCTGTGGGGCGGGCAGGCGCCAGTTCAGGCCCAGCGCCAGCGCGCCGATCAGCCCGGCATGCGCCAGCAGCGCCAGCGCGGCGCCCACGCCGAGCCGGCTGTCGTCGCGCGGCAGCAGCGTGTCGTGGGGCAGCGCCGCGGCCATCGGGACTCAGCCGCCCTGCTTGACCGACAGGCCCACGCGCTGGACGCCGGCCTTCTGCAGCGCATCCATCGCCCGCACGACGGCGTCGTACTTCACCGTCTTCTCGGCCGAGATCACCACCGGCACCTGCGGGTTGCCGGCCTGCAGCCCCTTGACCGCCGGACCCAGCCGGCCCAGCGTGGTCGGCTGCGGCTCGCCGCCGTCCAGCCGCAGCCGCAGCTTCTCGTCGAGCCCGACGATCACCTCGACGACATGCGGCGGCCGCTGCGCGGCCTTGCCGACGCTGGGCAGGTCGACGACGCCGATCGTGATCAGCGGCGCGCTGACCATGAAGATGATCAGCAGCACCAGCATCACGTCGATGAACGGCACCATGTTCATCTCGGCCATCGCACGGCGGCCGCGGCGGCCGCCCCGGGAAGCCACGGCGGGCATCGCGCCTTACCTCTGGGCGGGCGCCGCGGCCGGTTGCCCGGCGTTGCGCTGCAGGATGTTGGAGAACTCCTCGATGAAGCTCTCGAGCTGGATCGCGATGCGGTCGATGTCGCGGGCGAAGCGGTTGTAGGCGACCACCGCCGGGATCGCCGCGAACAGCCCGATCGCGGTGGCCACCAGGGCCTCGGCGATGCCCGGGGCGACGGTGGCCAGCGTCACCTGCTGCACGTTGGCCAGGCCGACGAAGGCATGCATGATCCCCCAGACGGTGCCGAACAGGCCGACATAGGGGCTGACCGAGCCGACGCTGGCCAGGAAGCCGACGTTGCCCTCGATCACGTCGAGCTCGCGCTGCAGGCTGGCGCGCATCGCGCGGCGGGCACCGTCGAGCTGGGCGCTGGCCTCCTGGCGGCGCTCGCGCAGCTTCAGGAACTCGCGCATGCCGCTGGCGAAGATGCGCTCCATCGGCGAGCTGTCGGTCCGGGCCGTCGCGCCGGCGTACAGCTCGTTCAGGTTCTTGCCCGACCAGAAGTCGCGCTCGAAGTCCTCGTTGCCCTGGCGCAGCCCGCGCAGGCTGAAGACCTTGCCGAAGATCACCGTCCAGCTCGCCAGCGAGGTGATCAGCAGCCCGGCCATCACCAGCTGCACGACGAAGCTGGCGTGCAGCACCAGGGTGATGATCGAGAAATCCTGGTTCATCGGGAGAGCGCTCGAGAGATCTGGGTGGGGAATCGCACCGGGCGGAAGCTGCCGGCGGCGACGCAGCCGATGCGGATCGTGCCTTCGCACAGCAGCGTGGCCGCCGCCCCGCCATTGTGGCGCCAGGCCTGTTGCTGCAATGTCAACGAGGCGCGGCCGGCCTCGGCGGGCCGCACGGTGATGTCGAGCTCGTCGTCGAGCCGCGCCGGCGCGAGGTAGCGCAGTGCGGTGTCGGTGACGATGAAGATCACGCCGGTGTCGTCGCGCAGCCGCTGCTGGCCGACGCCCAGCGCGCGCAGCCACTCGGTGCGGGCCCGCTCGAAGAACTTCAGGTAGTTGGCGTAGAAGACCACCCCGCCGGCGTCGGTGTCCTCCCAGTACACCCGCAGGCGGTGGCTGAAGGGAGGATCGGCCTCGCCGCCGGCCTCGGTCATGCCAGCGTTCGCTGCAGGCGGTGCAGCGCTTCCTCGAGCTTGTCGCGGCGGCTGGCGAACGACAGCCGCAGCCAGCGCTCGGGCTGGTGGCGGCCGAAGTCGCGGCCGGGCGTCAGCGCGACATGGGCGCGCTCCATCAGCGCGAAGGCGAAGTCCCAGCTGTCCGCGCTGTGCGCGCTGCAGTCGGCATAGGCGTAGAACGCGCCGTCGGGCAGTACCGGCACCGGCAGGCCGAGCTTGCCGAGCGCCGGAACGACCAGGTCGCGCCGGGCGCGGAACTCGGCACGGCGGCGCTCGTACTCGGCGATCGAAGCGGGGTCGAAGCAGGCCAGCGCGGCATGCTGCGCGACGGTCGAGGCGCAGATGAACAGGTTCTGCGCCAGCCGCTCGACCGGCGCGACCAGTTCGTCGGGCAGCACCAGCCAGCCCAGGCGCCAGCCGGTCATGCTGAAGTACTTGCTGAAGCTGTTGACCGAGACGATGTGCTCGCCCAGCTGCAACGCGCTGTGGCCGAAGGTGTCGTCGTAGCTGAGGCCGAGGTAGATCTCGTCGACCACCGTGACGCCGCTGTGCGCTGTCACGAGGGCGTCGATGCGCTGCAGCTCGTCGGGGTGGATCGAGGTGCCGGTGGGGTTCGACGGCGAGGCCAGCAGCACGCCGCGCGTCGCCGGGCCCCAGGCCTGCCCGACCGCGGCCGCGTCGAGCTGGAAGCGCTGCCCGGCGCTGGTCGGCAGCAGCCGCGCCACTGCATCGACCGCGGCGACGAAGTGGCGGTTGCAGGGGTAGCTGGGGTCGGGCATCAGCACCTCGTCGCCGGCCTCGAAGAGCGCCAGGCAGGCCAGCTGCAGCGCCGCCGACGCGCCGGCGGTGACCATGATGCGGCGCGCCGGGATGTCGAGCCCGAAGCGCTGCGCATACCAGCCGCTCAGCGCCTCGCGCAGCGCCGGCAGGCCCATCGCCTCGGTGTACTGGGTGCGGCCGGCGCGGATCGCGCGTTCGGCCGCCTCCTGCACCAGCGGCGGCGCGGTGAAGTCGGGTTCGCCGATGTTCAGGAAGATCATCCGCTCGCCGCCCTGCGCCGGGTCGCAGGCAGGGCTGGCGGCGATGCGCTGCGCCGCCTTGGCGCACTCCATCACGTAGAACGGCTCGACATGGCTCAGGCGGTGGGCGAGCTTCATGGGCGGCCTGCCTCGTCGGCCGGCTGCGGCATCGGTTTCTTCGTCGGCAGGAGCGTCGGCAAGGTCATCGATGGTCATTGTAGGAAGCCTGGGCGCGCCGCCGGCCCGACCGCGTGCGGCTCGCCCTTCTCGTACCAGTGGGTGATGCGCCGGCCGTCCCAGTGCAGGCCCAGGTGGCCGGCCGACCGGGCGTTGGCCAGCGCCCGCGGCACGAACACCGCGACACATTCGCCGCCGGCGTCGCGCACGCTGTCGTAGACCAGCGCCGGGCTGCCGGCTTCGCGCAGCGCCCGGCCCAGCGCCTGGCTGACGCCGTAGTGGTCGGGGTCGTAGACCGTGCCCAGGTCGGCACCGGGCCGCGCGGTGGCGCGCAGGTCGTGCAGCGGCGGCAGCAGGTCGGCCTGGATCCAGCGCAGGTCGACGTCGATCTCGGGCTCGGCCGTGCGCGCCAGGAAGCGCGCGCGGTGGTGGCTGACCTCGGCGATTGCCGTCGCCAGCGAGGCCGCGGCGTAGTAGACGCCGTAGTGGCCGTCGCTGAAGCGCGAGCCGTCGGGGTTCAGGTGGGTGAAGGCAGCCATGATCAGCGTCGCGCCGGGGCCGCTGACCCGGTCGGCCGGCGCCACCAGCGACAGCTCGCCGAGCTCCTGGCGGATGCGCGGGTTGGTCAGCGACTCGATCGCGAACACGACATCGAGGTCTTCGGGCCTTGCGATCCCGTCGTAGAGGCCGACGGTCGGGTAGCGGCTGGCGATCAGCCGATGGCACGGGGTCCACGCCTGCGTGGTGACCGGCACCTGGTCCGGCGACATCAGGCCTTGCCGCCGCGCTGGGCGTCGAGGTACTGGCGCACGACGTAGAGATCGGCCACCTGGCCGCCCAGCATGCGCTCGAGCGCCGAGCGCCCGCCCAGGAACGGCGCTGCGTTCGGCCTGCGGATCCACTGGTGCGCCCGCTCGGGCACCGGCAGCAGCACCTGCAGCGCGGCGAAGATGCCGAACAGGTACGACAGCCGCTCGAGCACATGGCGGTCGAGCGGGCCGACCTTGCCTTGCCGCCACTGGTAGAGCGTGGTGCGGCCGACGCCGAGCAGCGTCTGCTGCTCGGCCGCCGTCAGCTGCCAGGCTTCGGCCAGGCGCCAGAAGCTGCGCAGGGCCGCTTCGGCAGCCGCTGTCGAATGCAGGTCGACCGGCCGGGGCTCGGGTTTCAGAACAGCGCTCATGTCGGCCTCTCGGTCGATCGGTTTATACGCCTACGGACGAAATTTTGCAATTGGTTCATCAGCGAACATGGACCGATCCGCCCTGACCGGATCTCGGACATCGGACCGGATGCCTGCTGCGGTGGCCCAGGGCCGATCGGGCGGGGATGCGATGATGGGACCGGCGCGAAGGAGCGCCGATGGGATCGCGATCGGATCGAGAGGCCAGCGATGCAGACCCTGGACGAGATGCGGCAGCGGCATCTGCTGACGGCCGAGCAGCATGCGCGCATCCACGCCTGGGTGTCGCGGGTGCGCACCCCCGAGGCGATCCTGGCGATGCCGGCCGACCTGTGGCGCGCCTTGTCGCTGGCCAGCGTGCTGATGAACCTCGACGCCGACCTGCTGCAGCCGCCGTTGCTGGGCGACGACGCGGCATAGCCGGGGCCGCCGGGCGTCGGGTTCAGCCGGGCCCGGCGATCAGCGCGATGCGCCGGCGCAGGCGCTGCGCTGCGTCCGCTTCGCCGGCCTGCTCGGCGCGCTGCAACTGAACCCCCAGCCAGGCCAGCAGCGGTCGGCGCCAGCCCTGGGCCGATGCGGTGTCCGCCGCCTGGGCGATCACGGCCGGGTTGGCCCGGCCGGTCTGCAGCAGCACGCCGGCGGCGACCAGGCGCGAGACCGGATCGGCCACCTGCGCCAGCGCCGCGGCGGCCGCGTCGGCATCCACCGCCGCAGCCACGCCGCGTTGTGCCGCCGGCAACTGCGCGGTCTGCGCCGCCTGGGCCGCCGGCAGACGGCCGGCCAGGTAGTCGGCGTAGGCCAGCTCGGGTGCCGCGGCATCGAGCCGCAGCGTTTCGAAGCCGTCGCAGGGGCCGAACTCCAGGCTGGCGACGCGCACCGCGCAGCCGGTCAGCTCGGCCCGGGCCAGCAGGTCGGCACGGCCGGTGCGGGCGATCTCGCTGCGCGCACGGTCGAATTCCTGCCGGAACGCGCGGCCGTCGCCGCGCAGGTAGGCAGCCACTGCCTGGTCCAGCGAGGCATGTGCGGCGAGCTGCCAGTCGGGTGGCGGCGGGGCGCTGCTGCAGGCGGCCAGCAACAAGACGATGGCGCCCGGCCCGCAGCGGCGGGCAAGGCGGCGCGCGGACGGCCGCTTCATGGCAGCTTCAGTTCGGCATCGCGCGCGAACGGCCATTTGCGGTTGACCTCGTCGACCAGCTGCTGCACCTTGCGCAGGCTGGCCTCGACCTCGGCGCGCAGCGCGCCCAGGTCGGTGCTGGCGCTGCGGGCGTCGCTGGCGATCGCCTGGGCATCGGCCAGCACCTTGTCGACGCGGGTCAGCGAGGCGCGGGCTTCGCCGAGCAGGGCGCCGAGCTGCTCCACCGCCTGGCGCGTCTCGGGCATCAGCCCCTGCGGACCGAAGACCTGGCTGTCGGCCTTGACGACCAGCGTGTCGGCATGCTGCGCCAGCGCATCGATGCGCGCCAGCAGCGCGTTCGTGCGGTCCAGCGTGGCGAGCAGCCGCTGCGCATCGGCCTCGTTGCCCAGCAGCAGCCCCAGCGCGCCGCGCGGGCCGCTCAGCCGCCCGGTGGCGGTCTGCAGGTTGGCCAGGCTGCCGGCCAGTGCGGCGTCGGGCGCGACCATCCGGTTCAGGTTCTGCGTCAGCTCGCGCGCGGCGGCCATCAGCTTCGGGATCTCGGCGCTGGCGTCGCCGGCCAGCACCCGCCGCTCGGCGTTGTCGGGCAGCGGCGGGTCGCCCAGCACGCCGCTGTAGGCGCGCAGGTTGGTGTTGCCGACCAGGCCACGCACCAGCGTGAACACGCTGGACGTGCGCAGCCAGTGCGCGTCCTTGCGCGGCACGTCGATCACGATGCGGGCGCTGCCGTCGGCGCCGAGCTCGATGCGCTTGACCCGGCCGACCGGGAAGCCCGAGAAGGTCAGGTCCATGCCGACGACCACGCCTTCGGAATCGTCGGCCACCAGCACCAGCCGCTGCGTCGGCTCGAACGCACCCCGGGCATAGAGCAGGTAGCCGATCGCGCCGCACACCAGCGCGGCCATCAGCAGCAGCAGGCCGGCCGCCTTGGCTTCGAGGTGGGCAACGGCCGGCAGCGTTGGCGCGCCAGGTGCGGCCGGGGGGACGGGGTCGGTCATCGGGGCGGTGCTGGCTGAGGGTTCAATAGTAGTTGCCGACCAGCGAGGCGGCCTCGATCAGCAGGATGACCAGGAACATCCGCACCAGGCTCTGCAGTTCGGCGCTGGACCAGCCGCCCGGCCGACGCTCGGCCTGCAGCGCCGAGGCGATCGGGATCAGCGCGACCGCGCCGGCGAGCAGCAGCACCTTCAGCGCGAAGATCAGCGACACCGCCGGGTCGAAGATGCGGCCGACGGTGCGGGTGTAGCGCTCGAAGCCGCCCAGCGTGACGCCGTGCACCGACAGGTAGGCCAGCAGCAGGGTCAGCGCGCAGCTGACCGCGGCCAGCAGCAGCACCGCGAACATGCCGGCCAGCACCCGCGGCAGCACCTCGTCGGCGCGCGGGTCGCAGCCCTGCCGCGCCAGCGCGTCGAAATGGCCCGCGCTGCGCAGCGCGGCGATCTCGGCGGCCATCGGCAGCGTGGCGCGCAGCGCGGCGAACAGCGCGGCGGCCAGCGGGATCAGCTCGAGCATCAGCACCCGCACGACCATCTCGAGCGCGTACTGCGACAGCCCATAGCTCAGCGCCGTGACGGTGACGATGCGGATGATGACCAGGCTGATCAGCGCGCCGACGACGGTGAAGCCGGGCAGCATCGGGGCGCAGACGGCCACCAGATGCCAGGCCAGCTGCCGGCGGCGTGCCGCGCGGTGGCTGCTCGGCGAGACGGCGAGCACCAGCATCACCGCGCCGAGGTGGACGATCTGCCACCACGAGACGAGGGCCTGCCGCAGCGCGCCGATCGGGCCGATGCGCTTCGAGGCCGGGTTCGTCGCTGCCATGCCCGATGATAGGCAAGGGTCGCGGTGGGCCTGGCCGCGCCGAGGCGGTCCGGCTGGCGTCGCCGATGGGTGTTCGGGAGGTGGTGATGCGGGTTTTCGATGAGGCGTCGACACGCGCCGCGTTGCCGTTCGATCGGCTGATCCCTGCGCTGCGCGCGATGTTCGTCGCCGGCTGTGAGGTGCCGCGCCGCCATGTGCACGAGCTTCAGCCGGGCGATCCGCAGGGCGTCACCTCGCTGCTGATGCCGGCCTGGCAGCCGGATGGCGGCTACGGCGTGAAGATCGTCAACATCGCGCCCGGCAACGCCGCCCGGGGCCTGGCCGGCCTGCATGCGAGCTACCTGCTGCACGACGCGCGCACCGGCGTGCCGCTGGCGCTGATCGATGGCGACCAGATCACCGCGCGCCGCACCGCCGCCGCGTCGGCGCTGGCGGCGTCGACCCTGGCCCGCGACGACGCGCGGCAGTTGCTGGTGGTCGGCGCCGGACGAGTCGCCGCGCTGCTGCCCGAGGCCTACCGGGTGGTGCGCGGCATCGATCGCGTCGCCGTCTGGGCCCGCCGGCCGGCCGCCGCCGAGGCGCTGGCACGGGCCTGGCGCGACCAGGGGCTGGTCGCCGAGGCCGCTGCCGACCTGGCCGGCGCGGTGCGCGAGGCCGACATCGTCAGCTGCGCGACGCTGGCCACCGCGCCGCTGGTGCAGGGCCGCTGGCTGCGGCCGGGCAGCCACCTAGACCTGATCGGCGGCTTCACGCCGGCGATGCGCGAAGCCGACGACGACTGCTTTCGCGGCGCGGCTGTCTTCGTCGACACCGACGAGGCGCTGGCCAAGAGTGGCGACCTGCTCGGGCCGATCGCGCGCGGGGTGTTCGCGGCCGGCGATGTCCGGGCCCGGCTCGACGAACTGTGCCGCGGCGCGCACCCCGGGCGGCGCGACGAGACCGAGCGCACGGTGTTCAAGTCGGTCGGCACCGGGCTGGAGGACCTGGCTGCGGCGTTGCTGGCGTTCGCCGGCACGGGAAGTTCGCCCGCCGGGCAAACGGCATGACAGGGGATCTGGTGATGAGGATCCGGTCTGGGTTGGTCGGCTTGCCGGCAAGGACTGCGTCGACGGCGCGGCGCTTCGGTGTCGTCGTCTCGCTGGTGCTGCTCGGCTGCGGCCAGCCGGCATCGGCGAACGAGCCGCCGGCGATCGCCAATGCCCAGTCGTCGGCACCGGCCGCGGCGGCGGCGCTGCAGGGCCAGCCGCTGGTCGAGGCACTCCGGCGCGGCGGCTGGGTCGTGTATTTCCGCCACACGGCCACCGATTTCTCCAGGAACGATGCCGCGATGCGTGGCTACGACGACTGCGCCAACCAGCGCCTGCTGTCGCCGCAGGGCCGGCGCGACGCGGCCGAGATCGGCCAGCACATCCGCGGGATGGGCCTGCCGGTCGGCGAGGCGCTGGCCAGCCCGTTCTGCCGCACGCTGGAGCATGCCCGGCTGATGCTGCCCGGCGTGGTGCCTCGCCACGAGATCCGCGAGGCCGAGGGCGGTGACTACGCCGGCCTGAAGCGCCTGCTGGCCAGCCCGGTGGCGGCCGGCGGCAACCGCTGGATCGTCGGCCACGGCACGCCGTTTCGCGCGGTGGCCGGGCCGCCGCACCTGGCCGAAGGCGAGGCCGTGGTGATCCGGCCGGAGGTCACCGGCTGGACCGTCGTGGCCCGGCTGAACGTGGCCGACTGGCAGGCGCTGCCGCCGGGGCGCTGACCGCGCAGAATCGCCGGCCATGGATTCCCTGTCACAGATCGCGCTGGGCGCGGCGGTCGGCGTCGCGGCGATGGGCCGGCGCACGGCGGTCTGGAAAGCGGCCTTGTGGGGCGCGGTCGCCGGCACGCTGCCCGACCTGGACGTGCTGATCGACCACGGCGACCCGATCCGCAACATGGTGCTGCACCGCGCCGAGACCCATGCGCCGTTCTGGCTGACGCTGTTCTCGCTGCCGATGGCGCTGGCGGTGGCGCGGCTGCATGCCGATCTGGCGCAGTGGCGGCGCTGGTGGCTGGCGATCTGGCTGGCGCTGGTGACGCACCCGCTGCTCGACGCGATGACGGTCTACGGCACCCAGCTCGCGCTGCCGTTCTCGAACCACCCGTTCGGCGTCGGCAGCGTCTTCATCATCGACCCGCTGTACACGCTGCCGCTGCTGGCCGGCACCGGCTGGGCGCTGGCGCGTCGCGGGCTCGGCCGCGGCCTGGCGGCCAACGCGGCCGGGCTGCTGCTCAGCACCGCCTACCTGGGCTGGGGCGTGGTCGCGCAGCAGCAGGTCGAGCGCATCGCCCGCGCCTCGCTGGCCGCCCAGGGCATTGCCGCCGAACGCGTGCTGGTCACGCCGGCGCCGTTCAACACGCTGTTGTGGCGGGTGGTCGCGGTGGCAGGCGACGCCTACCACGAGGGTTTCCACTCGCTGCTCGATGCCCAGCCCCGGATGCCCTTCGACCGCTTCGACCGCGGCGCGGCGCTGATGCCCGAGGTTCGCGGCATAGACGGCGTGCAGCGCATCGCCGCGTTCAGCAAGGGCTTCTACCGGCTGCGGCAGGTCGGCGCCCGGGTCGTGATCACCGACCTGCGCATGGGCCAGGAGCCGGCCTACGTCTTCAGCTTCGCGGTGGCCGACCGGCACAGCGCGGCGGTGCCGCTGGCGATGCCCGAGCCCATCGGCGCCCGCATCGACATCGCGCGCGGGCTGCCCTGGCTGTGGCGTCGCATGCTCGGCGAGCCGCTGCCGCCGCCGCGCTGAGCGTTCGAGTGCTGCGGCTCACAGCGGCCGCCCGAGCAGCGTGACCACGACGATCAGCGTGCCCAGCGCCAGGTTGACGCCGACCCACTGCCGGATCCGGCCGAGCGCGGCGCCGCCGGCAGGCGCGTCGCCGGCACCCAGCGCCCGGGTCAGCCGCTTGTACAGCACGAAGCGGATGTGCAGGAAGATCGCCACCATCAGCGTGCCCAGCACCGCCATCACCGTCCACGGCCAGGGCAGCGCCGAGGTGCCGCCGGACACGGCCGCCTGCCTTGCGGCGTGCCCCAGCATCCCCAGGCCGCTGAGCAGCGCCAGCAGCGACGCCGCCAGCACCGCGCCGAAGAACCGGCCCAGCACCTGGTGCATCAGGCGCAGCCGCAGCGGCGGCTCGAGCGTCGCCACGGCCGGCCGCAGGAAGAATTGGGCGAAGACCATGCCGCCGACCCAGACGATGATCGCCAGCAGGTGAACGGTCTTCAGCGCGGCGTAGGTCATCGGCGGGTCTCGGCAGCGGCGGGTCAGTACGACTTCGGCAGCCCCAGCACCTTCTCGGCGATGAAGCACAGGATCAGCTGCGGGCTGACCGGCGCCAGCCGCGGGATCCAGGCCTCGCGCAGGTAGCGCTCGATGTGGTATTCCTTCGCGTAGCCCATGCCGCCGTGGGTGAACATCGCGTTCTCGCAGGCCCGCCAGCAGGCTTCGGCGCCGAGGTATTTCGCGGCGTTGGCCTCGGCGGCGCAGGGCCGGTGGCTGTCGTACAGCGCCGCCGCCTTGTGCACCATCAGGTGCGCGGCCTCGAGCTCCATCCAGTTCCTCGCCAGCGGGTGGGCGATGCCCTGGTTCTGGCCGATCGGCCGGTCGAACACGATGCGTTCCTTCGCATAGGCCGCCGCCCGCGCGAGCGCCGCGCGGCCCAGCCCGATCGCCTCGGCGCCGATCAGGATGCGCTCGGGGTTCAGCCCGTGCAGGATGTAGGCGAAGCCCTGGCCTTCCTCGCCGATGCGGTCCTCGACCGGGACGCGCAGGTCGTCGATGAACAACTGGTTGCTGTCGACCGCCTTGCGGCCCATCTTCGGGATCTCGTGCACCGCGATCGCCGTGCGGTCCAGCGCCGTATAGAACAGGCTCAGCCCCTCGGTGCCGGTGCACTGGTCCTGCGGCGTGGTGCGCGCCAGCAGCAGGATGCGGTTGGCCACCTGCGCGGTGCTGATCCACAGCTTCTGGCCCGAGACGCGGTAGTGGTCGCCCATCTTGTCGACACCCCGCACGGCCCTGGTCTTCAAGCCCAGCGTGTTCAGCCCGCTGTCGGGCTCGGTGACGCCGAAGCAGGCCTTGTCATGGCCGGCGATCAGCGGCGGCAGCCAGCGCGCCTTCTGCGCGTCGCTGCCGAAGACCACCGCCGGGTGCAGCCCGAAGATGTTCATGTGCACGGCAGACGCACCCGACAGCCCGGCGCCGGTGGCGGCGATCGTGTGCATCATCAGCGCCGCCTCGGTGATGCCGAGACCGGCACCACCGTAGGCCGGCGGCATCGCGATGCCCAGCCAGCCGGCCTGCGCCAGCGCCTGGTGGAAATCGTGCGGGAAGCCGCCTTCGGTGTCGCGCTGTAGCCAGTAGTCGGCGTCGAAGGGCGCGCACAGCCGCTCGATCGCGGCCACGATCTGCTGCTGGTCGTCGCTGAGCTGGAAGTCCATCGCCGCAGGGTAGGTCGGCCGGCGCCGCGCCGCTGACGCGCAAGCGACGGGGCCGACCGGGTGTTTTCACGCATCATCGCCGGTTTTCCCAGGCCACCGGAGACGCCCGCCATGCAATCCACGATGATGAACGTGCCGCTGTCGATCCATCATTTCCTCGAACGCGCCGGCACGATCTTCGAACGCAACACGATCGTCTCGCGGCTGCCCGACAAGAGCCTGCGCCGCCATACCTACGGCCAATGGCACCGGCGCACCTTGCAGTTGGCATCGGCGCTGCAGCGCGCCGGGCTGAACAAGGGCGACCGCGTCGCCACGCTGTGCTGGAACCACCATGCCCACCTGGAGGCGTACTTCGGCATCCCGGCGGCCGGCGGCGTGATGCACACGCTGAACCTGCGGCTGTCGCCCGACGAGATCGGCTGGATCGCCGCCGATGCGAAGGACCGCTTCCTGATCGTCGACGACGTGCTGCTGCCGCTGTACCGGCAAATGGCCCACCTGCATGCCTTCGAGAAGGTGCTGGTGTTCCCGTTCTCCGGCGCCGCGGTGCCGGCCGACTTGGCCGACTACGAGATCTTCATCGCCGGCGGCGATGCGGAGGGCTTCGCGCCGGCGGAGCACGACGAGAACGATCCCGTAGCGATCTGCTACACCAGCGGCACCACCGGCCGGCCCAAGGGCGTGGCCTAGTCGCACCGCTCGACCGTGCTGCACACGTTGGTCGGCTGCCTGGGCGACCACTGGGGGCTGCGCGGCAACGACGTGGTGATGCCGGTGACGCCGATGTTCCACGCCAACAGCTGGGGCATGCCGTACGGCGCGGTGATGATGGGCGCCAGGCTGGTGTTCCCCGGCCCGCACCTGCACCCCGACGACCTGCTCGACCTGATGCAGCTCGAGCCGCCAACCTTGTCGCTGGGCGTGCCGACGATCTGGATGAGCCTGATCCAGACCTACGACCGCGCCCAGGTCGAGACGCCGGGGCGCTGGACGCTGCCGAAGGGCATGCGCTCGCTGGTCGGCGGCGCGGCGGTGCCCGAGGTGCTGATCCGCGCCTTCGACAAGCACGGCATCTGGATCATGCAGGGCTGGGGCATGACCGAGACCTCGCCGATCGCCACCGTCAGCTACCCGCGCGCCGAGTTGAAGGACGCCTCGGCCGACGAGCGCTACCGCCGCGCCGCGATGGCCGGCACCGTGGCGCCGCTGGTGCAGCTGCGGCTGAAGACCGACGACGGCAGCATCGCGCCCTGGGACGGCAGGACGATGGGCGAGATCCAGGTGCGCGGGCCCTTCATCACCGGCCGCTACCACGAGGTGCCGGTCAGCGAGGACAAGTTCACCGCGGATGAACTGGGCAACACCTGGCTGCGCACCGGCGACGTCGCGACGATGGACGAACTGGGCTTCCTGCGCATCACCGACCGCACCAAGGACCTGATCAAGAGCGGCGGCGAGTGGATCAGCAGCGTCGACGTCGAGAACATGCTGATGTCGCACCCGGCGGTGTCCGAGGCCGCGGTCATCGCGATCCCCGACGAGAAGTGGAGCGAGCGGCCGCTGGCCTGCATCGTGCTGAAGCCCGGCCAGACGGTCGACGGCGCGGCGCTGAACGCGCTGATGCTCGAGCGCGGCTTCGCCAGGTGGCAATGCCCGGAGCGCTACGAGTTCATCGCCGCGATCCCGCGCACCTCGACCGGCAAGTTCTGGAAGCTGAAGCTGCGGGAGATGTTTCCGAAGTGACGGTCGGGCTGGTTCGCGCCGGGCGTCGGGTCCGGCGGCCTGACCGGCCTCGCCCGGGCGGTCGCCGGCAGGCCTGGGGTGGCGGGATCGGCGTGCTGTTCTCGTTGGCGGATTGCGCCGGGATCGAGGCGGCGGCGCGGCGCCGACGGCGGCCGCAGCACATCGGGGTTCTCGTCGATCGACAGCCGGCCACGCGGCCGGGACCACCACCGGCCGGCGGCCGGTGGTGCGATGCCCGAGCAGCGCGCCCGTTGACCGGCACCGGGATCGCCGTCGTGAACGGGGTATGCCGACCTTGGCGAAACATCCGTTGTCTCGAAGCGGCAGCCGTGAAGCCGCCGGTCGAGCCGCCTGCTCTAGGCCGTGCGTCCACCGAGGCTCCGCTCGTAGCCTTCGATCCACTGATTCGGAGTGACCTTGCCGGCCAGCCTGCCGATCAGGTCGAAGGGGATGTCCTCGGGCTTCCTGTAGCGGATGCAGCTCTTGCCCATGTCGAGCTTCCTTGGGCTGGCCTTGGCGTGCTCGGACCTGAACCAGGCGAGCAGCTTGGGATCGGCATAGATCCCCATGTGATACACGGCGATGTGCGCCTTCTGCGACGCCAGCGCCAGGAACGGCAGCGGCTGGGCGCGATCGGTGTGGTAGCCGGCCGGGTAAAGCGAGTGCGGCACGACATAGCCAACCATTCCCCACTGCATCTGCTCGACGAAGCCTGGGGGCAGGTTCTTCGTGATCTCGGCCCGCAGGCGGCCAAGTGCCGCCTGCCGCTCGGGCGGCAGTTCGGCGAGGTAGCCGTCGACCGTCGTCGCCTTGTACTGCATGAGACCCGCCCTTCCTGCGATGCTGCCGTCCCGCGAATCGACAGGCGTCAGTCTGGCTCAGCTTGCGTCGAACGTCTACCGAATGCCTTGGGCCGATTCATTGCCTTGCCGCCTGGCCGGCACGCTTGTCTTGGCCGCCTCGACCCGTCGTGCTGCCATCGGGATCGCGCGGTTTTCAGGCGGCGGTGATCGGCATCGCCGTCAGCGACCGAGCGGAACTCGTCTTCGGCCCGCTGTCGGGATCGTGCAAGGCCGTCGACCTGGGTGCGAACCCTCGCATCGCACCCATGATGGGCTGGGACGAAGGACGGATCGCCCGGGTGGAGGGTCTTGCCGACGAGCCGATCGGAAACCAACGTCGGCAGCTGCGGAAGGTCCACCTTCATCGCCTTCCTGACGGCCATGAGCGAGCGGCGCCGTCGGCCCGATCGATGCACTTCGCGAGGCTGTTGGCGTCGACGGCACGCACCTGATGGTGCTGGGGGCTGAGGTCGGCGAACCCTTCGACGCGCTTCGTACCCGGTGGACACCGCCGACCCGGGCGTGCTTGCCGAGGTGTTCCGCAGCTACCCGGGCGTGTCGGTCAATGACCACCCCGCCGACCGCTTCGCGGCGATCGGGCGCGCAGCGCGGCAGTTGCTCGAACCAGTGCCCCTGCACGAAACCACGGCCCGGGCTCGGTGCGCGAACGCTTCACGGCGCAAGCAGGCAAGGTTCTGCGGCACGGGGCCGATCTCGACACGGTGGCGCTCGCCCACCATGCCGGGTACCCGGCCGAGATTCCGGACAAGATCCGAGTTCGCCGCCGCTACCTGCACGCAGAGCGTGGCGAGGACTGGATCGAGAGCCTCGACGACACCGACGGCATCGCGATCTGGCAAGGAGGGGACGACTTCCCGCAGGACTACCGGGACTACCGGTCCAGTAGCGCGGTTCGGACCGGTCCGGTCGGGCACTGCGAGGCGGAGCCGTTCGACGCGGGGCCGTTCGTACGCTTCGCGGTCGACTGGTCGAATCGGCACCTGGGCACGGCTGCGCCACGCTGAGGTCGCCTGGTGCGCCACTCGCTGCGTCGGGTGCTCGGCGCTATCGACCGCCGCTGCGCAGGACCTCGACCGCGAAGATCACGAAGGCCAGCCATGCCACCGTGAACACGACCGTCCTGGCCATGAAGAGGCCGAACCCGCTGAGGTGGATGCCTGCATGGGCCAGCCGGGCGAAGAAGTAGGTGGCGGCGCAAGCCTGGGTCACCGCATTGGACAGGCCCATGGCGTCGGCGACCAGGACGGCGGCCGCAAATGGGGCGAAGCTCTCGACCGAGTTGAGGTGAGCCCGGTTGGCGCGGTTGACCCAGTCGGGCACCGGCGACGTGGGCGCCCTGCGGTAGTCGGCCGGGGACGGCAGGCCTCGCGCCAGAACGTAGCCGATGACCACCGGAATCCACAGCGAGCCGGTCAGCAACGCCGAGCACAGGAGGTAGAACAGCTCTGGCTTCATGAGATCCTCCCGCGCAGGCGCCCGTTGGACGGGCTCCATGGTAACCTAGATGTTCCATGAATGCATTCGATGCCCTGGGCAATCCGGTCCGCCGCAGGATTCTGGTCGAGTTGAGGCGCTCACCTCTGCCGGTCGGCGCGCTGGCCGAGAGGTTCTCGATCAGCCGCCCCGCCGTGTCGCGTCATCTGCGGGTGCTGCAGGACGCCGGCCTGGTCAATCCTGTCGAGCGCGGGGCGCAGAACATCTACGCCATCCGTGTCCAGGGGTTCCGCAGTGTTCAGGAGTTCATCGACAGTTTCTGGGACGAGGCCTTGTCGCAACTGGAACGCCTGGCCACGCGATGATCGTCAAGAGCGTGTTCCTGGCCTGCCGGCCCGATCGGGCCTTCGAACTGTTCACCGATCAGGCCGGACTGTGGTGGCCTGCCGCCCGGCGTCACACGAAGGATGCGAACAGCACGATCCGCATGGCAGCCGCCGGGCGCTTCTACGAGCGGTCGCGGGACGGCACTGAGGTCGAACTCGGGGTCGTCCGCCAGTTCGAACCCGGCAAGCGCCTGGTCCTCGACTGGTTTCCCGGCACCGGCCCGGAGGCGCCGTCCCAGGTCGAGATCACGTTCGAACCCGTCGACGGCGGCACGAAGGTCACCGTGCGCCACGACCGCGGTGCCGTCGACGACGCTGTCTTCGGGCGCGATGCCACCACCTACGATCGGTCCTGGGATCTCGTGCTGACTTCGGCGGCTGCCTTCGCTTGTTGACTGGTAACGCCAGAGTTACATTGGCGCAATGAGATCGTTCGCTACCAGCATCGTGATCCGGGGCGCGCCCGGCGCCATCTGGCAGGTGCTCACCGATGCGCCGGCCTACCCGCGATGGAACTCCACGGTGAAACGTGTCGTGGGCACCATCGCCTTGGGCAGCACGGTGACGGTGCACGCCGAGGTGGCGCCAGGCCGGGCCTTCCCGGTCAAGGTCGTGGTGATGGACGCGCCCAGGCGCATGGTTTGGCGTGGCGGCATGCCGCTCGGCCTGTTCAGGGGTGAGCGGGTGTTCGAACTGCGTCCAGACACCGAAGGCCGTGTCGAGTTCATGATGCGCGAGGACTATTCGGGCTTGCTGGCGCCGCTGATCACGAAGTCCATTCCCGACCTGCAACCGGCATTCGATCAGTTCGCGGCGTGCCTGAAGGCGCGTGTCGAAGGGCGCTGAGCACGGGCAGTTCTGCGGCGGCCGCCGGCACGGCAGTGGCGCCGTGGGAGCGGGCGACACCACCGGGCACGTCCGAACTCCTCGCCTGGCGCGACCCTTCGCTGGATCCGGCGCCACGCCGGCCCACTGCAAGCCAGTCTTGCGTCGCCGTTCGGCCGCCATGGGCCCAGCCTACAATGCCTTGACCAAGGCTGGTCAAGGTGAGCGCGGTGCAAGTCAACATCTACGAAGCGAAGACGCGCCTGTCCGAACTGGTCGAGAAGGCGCGCCAGGGCGAGACCGTGGTGATCGCCAAGAACGGGACGCCGCTGGCCAAGCTGGTGGCGCTGGACGCCGCGCCGAAGAAGAAGATCGTCTTCGGCTCGATGAAGGGCGAGATCGACATCGCCGACGATTTCGACGCGCCGTTGCCGGACGACCTGCTGGCGTTGTTCGAGGGCCGGGATCCGGCCACGCCCGGATCGCCGTGAAGCTGCTGCTCGACACGCACATCCTGCTGTGGGTGATGCAGGATGCGCCGCAGCTCAGCCTGGCTGCGAGGCGCCTGCTCGACGAGGCTGATACCCTGCATGTCAGCACCGTCTCGCTGTGGGAGGTGGCGATCAAGCGCAACCTGGGCAAGCTCAGGCTCGACCCCGATGCGCTGGATGCGCATCTGGCCGCCAGCCCGGTACAGCCGCTGGCGATCGAATGGACACATGCGCGCCGGCTCCGTTCACTGCCGGCGCTTCACGGAGATCCGTTCGACCGCATGCTGGTGGCGCAGGCGATGTCCGAGCCGCTGCACTTGCTGACCCACGATGCGGCGCTCGTGCCGTATTCCGATCTCGTGATCCTGGTCTGAGCGCCCGCACGCGCTCAGCCGTTTCGTCGCTTCCCCAATCCGATGCCCGAACAACTCTCCCTGCTGACCCCGCCGCCCGGCGACAACCCCGACGCGATCACGCTGGCGCATTACGCCGAGCGCGCCTACCTCGAATATGCGCTGTCGGTCGTCAAGGGCCGCGCGCTGCCCGATGTCTGCGACGGCGCCAAGCCGGTGCAGCGCCGCATCCTGTACAGCATGCAGCGCATGGGCCTGGGCCACAGCGGCCCGGGCGCGGCCGGCATCCCCAAGCCGGTGAAGAGCGCGCGCGTCGTCGGCGACGTGCTCGGCCGCTTCCACCCGCATGGCGACCAGGCTGCCTACGACGCGCTGGTGCGCATGGCGCAGGACTTCGCGCTGCGCTACCCGCTGATCGACGGCCAGGGCAACTTCGGCAGCCGCGACGGCGACAGTGCCGCAGCGATGCGCTACACCGAGGCCCGGCTGTCGCCGATCGCCCGACTGCTGCTCGACGAGATCGACGAGGGCACGGTCGACTTCGTGCCGAACTACGACGGCTCGACCGAGGAGCCGAAGCTGCTGCCGGCGCGGCTGCCGTTCGCGCTGCTCAACGGCGCGTCGGGCATCGCGGTCGGCCTGGCCACCGAGATCCCCAGCCACAACCTGCGCGAGGTCTCGGCCGCGGCGATCGCGCTGATCCGCAACGAAAGCCTGGGCGACGACGAGCTGTACCAGCTGATCCCCGGGCCCGACTACCCAGGCGGCGGCCAGATCATCAGCTCGGACGCCGACATCCGCGAGGCCTATGCGACCGGCCGCGGCAGCCTGAAGGTGCGCGCGCGCTGGAAGATCGAGGACCTGGCGCGCGGCCAGTGGCAGCTGGTCGTCACCGAACTGCCGCCGGGCGTCAGTTCGCAGCGCGTTCTCGAGGAGATCGAGGAGCTGACCAACCCGAAGGTCAAGGCCGGCAAGAAGACCTTGAGCGCCGAGCAACTGCAGCTCAAGGCCAGCCTCCTGCAGGTGCTCGACGCGGTGCGCGACGAATCGGGCAAGGAAGCCGCGGTGCGGCTGGTGTTCGAGCCCAAGACCCGCACGGTCGAGCAGGCCGAGCTGATCACCCAGCTGCTGGCGCACACCAGCCTGGAGAGCAGCGCACCGATCAACCTGACGATGATCGGCCGCGACGGCCGGCCGACGCAGAAGAGCCTGCGCCAGATGCTCGCCGAGTGGCTCGACTTCCGCCAGGTCACGGTGGCGCGGCGCTCGCGGCACCGGCTGGACAAGGTGCTCGGCCGCATCCACGTGCTCGAAGGCCGGCAGCTGGTGCTGCTGAACATCGACGAGGTGATCCGCATCATCCGCAACGCCGACGAGCCCAAGCCGGCGCTGATCGAGCGCTTTGCGCTGAGCTCCGCCCAAGCCGAGGACATCCTCGAGATCCGGCTGCGCCAGCTGGCGCGGCTCGAAGCGATCAAGATCGAGCAGGAACTGAAGGCGCTGCGCGAGGAGCAGGGCAAGCTCGAGGAGATCCTCGGCAGCCCGGCGGCGCTGCGGCGCTTGCTGATCAAGGAGATCGAGGCCGACACCAAGGCCCATGGCGACGAGCGCCACACGCTGATCCAGGCCGAGAAGCGCGCGGTCGCCGAGATCAAGGTGGTCGACGAGCCGGTCAGCGTGGTGGTCTCGGCCAAGGGCTGGGTGCGTGCGCTGAAGGGGCACGAGGTCGATGCCGCGGCGCTGCAGTTCAAGCCCGGCGACGCGCTGCTGGCCACCTTCGCCTGCCGCAGCGTCGACACGCTGCTGGTCTTCGGCAGCGCGGCCAAGGGCAGCGGGCGGGTCTATTCGGTCGCCTGCAGCAGCCTGCCGGGCGGCCGCGGCGACGGCGTGCCGGTGACCAGCCTGATCGACCTCGAGCCCGGCACCCAGCCGGCGCAGTACTTCGCCGGCCCGGCCGACACCACCTTGCTGCTGGCCAACTCGGGCGGCTACGGGCTGCTCGCCCAGGCCGGCGACATGCATGGCCGCAACCGCGGCGGCAAGGCCTTCCTGACGCTGGACGATGCCGAGAAGTTGTTGCCGCCACGGGTCGTGCTGCCGGCCCACAGCCAGGTCGGCTGCCTGGCCGCCGACGGCCGGCTGCTGGTGTTCCCGCTCGACGAGCTGAAGCTGCAGCCGAACGGCGGCCGCGGGCTGACGCTGATGGACGTCGACGCCGCGGTGCCGCTGCTGTCGGTCGCGCCGTTTGCCGACACGGTCACTGTGCTCGGCAGCGGCCGCGGCGGCAAGCCGAAGGATGAAGTGGTCAAGGGGGCCACGCTGGCCAGCCACCAGGGCAGGCGCGCCCGCAAGGGCCGCAAGGTCGAGGGCTTGCTGAAGGTGCTGCGCCTGGCCTGATCGCTGCCGCCGGCTCAGCTGGCCAGCGCATAGGGCCCGCCGCGTTGCAGCGAGCGCTGGTAGGCCGGCCGCGCCTGGCAGCGCCGGACCCAGGCATCCATCGCCGGGTACTGCGCGCGCAGGTCGCGTGAGGCTTCGCCGACGAAGCTCATCTGGACGTCGGCGCCGGTCAGGTCGTTGCCGACCAGCCAGTCGCGGCCCTGCAGCGAGCGGTCGATGTAGCCCAGGTGGTTGGCCAGTTCGCTGTCGATGCGCGGCTTCAGCGGTGCTGCCGCGTCGCCCAGCCGAGAGGTGTACAGCCGCAGCATCAGCGGCAGCATCGCCGAGCCCTCGGCATAGTGCAGCCACTGGCCGTAGACCTCGTGGTCGCGGCTGCCCGGCGCCGGCTGCAGCCGGCCATGGCCATGGTGGCGGATCAGGTAGTCGACGATCGCGCCGGATTCGTGCACCGTCAGCCCGTTCTCCTCGATCACCGGCGACTTGCCCAGCGGGTGCACCGCCAGCAGTTCGGGTGGCGCCAGCCGGGTGCTGGCGTTGCGCTGATAGTGGCGGATCTCGTAGGGCACGCCCAGTTCCTCGAGCAGCCACAGCACGCGCTGCGAGCGCGAATCGTTGAGGTGGTGGACGGTGATCATCGGCAAGGCCTCCCGAGTTGCGGACCCGTCGATTGTGCGAGGCCGGCTTCCGCCGTGCATCACGGGTTTGCGCCCGTAGGCGCGGCGGCGCCTGGCCCTCTAGACTGCCCCGCAGGGGCGCGATGCAGCCCCACCGAGGAGCCCCGATGACGCTGAACGTGGCCGTTCAACCCGCCCCCTGCGGCGCGCTGGTGCGCGGCGTCGATCTGCGCCGGCCGCTCGACGACTCGACAGCGTGCGAGATCCGCCACCACTGGCTGCAGCACCTGGTGCTGGCGTTCCCCGACCAGCCGATGTCGGTCGACGACCTCGAACGCTTCGCGTCCAGCGTCGGCCCGTTCGGCCCCGACCCGTACTTCGAGGCGATTCCAGGCCACCCGCATGTCGCGCAGGTCAAGCGCGAGGCCGACGAGACCAGCAGCCTGTTTGCCGACAACTTCCATTCCGACTGGAGCTTCCTGGCCAGCCCGCCGGCGGCCACGCTGCTGTACGGCGACATCATTCCGCCGGTCGGCGGCGACACGCTGTTCGCCAACCAGTACCTGGCCTGGGACGCGCTGCCGGCGGCGATGAAGTCGATGCTGGCCGACCGGCAGGGCGTGCACTCGGCGCGGCGCGGCTACTCGCGCCAGGGCCGCTACGGCGAGAACGACAAGGGCCGCTCGATGGCGATCCGCTACGACGATTCGGCGCTGGCCACCCAGCTGCACCCGATCGCCCGCCGCCACCCCGAGACCGGCCGCACCGCGCTGTTCGTCAGCCCCGGCTACACGATAGCCATCGCCGGCATGCCCGACGACGAGGCCCAGCCGCTGCTGCTGGAGCTGTTCAAGCACCAGGCCAAGGCCGAATTCGTCTACGCCCACCGCTGGTCGCAGGGCACGCTGCTGATGTGGGACAACCGCTGCCTGGTGCATGCCGCCACCGGCGGCTACGACGGCCACCGCCGGCTGCTGCACCGCATCACCGTCGGCGAGCGGCCTGCATCCTGACGCACTGGCGCAAGGGCCGTGCAATCGATCATCGAATCCTTGTCACCTGCGCGACGGGCGGGTTGCCCCGGCGTTTCCAGCGCCCGAGGCGCGGCGTAGACTGCAAGCCATCAGAAGGCGTGCCCACCCGGGGCAGCTGGCTTGGGCTCTCGGGACGGCGGACACGTCAGAGCAGGAGACTTCTCGAGTGCGCCCCACCGATGCGGCCGACCCGGACTACTTCCACAAGGTCGTCGATTGCCAATGGGCGTGCCCCGCCCACACCCCCGTCCCCGAGTACATCCGCCTGATCGCCCAGGGTCGCTACGACCAGGCCTACATGGTCAACTGGGTGTCCAACGTCTTCCCCGGCATCCTCGGCCGCACCTGCGACCGGCCCTGCGAGCCGGCCTGCCGGCGCGGTCGGGTCGAGGAGGCCAATGCGGCCAAGCCCGAACCGGTGGCGATCTGCAGGCTCAAGCGGGTGGCGGCCGACTACAAGGGCGGCGAGGTGCGCGCGATGATGCCGCGGCCGCAGCCGCGCAACGGCAAGCGCGTGGCCTGTGTCGGCGGCGGTCCGGCCTCGCTGACCGTCGCGCGCGACCTGGCCAGCCAGGGCTATTCGGTCACCGTGTTCGACGGCGACCCGAAAGCCGGCGGCTTCATGCGCACCCAGGTGCCGCGCTTCCGCCTGCCCGAACACGTGATCGACGAGGAGGTCGGCTACGTGCTCGGCCAGGGCGCCGAATTCCACGGCAGCCGGCGCATCGATTCGATGAAGGACCTGCTGGCCCAGCCCTGGGACGCGGTCTTCGTCGGCTGCGGCGCACCGCGCGGGCGCGACCTGCAGATCCCTGGCCGCCAGGAGGCAGCGGCCGACATCCACATCGGCATCGACTGGCTGGCCTCGGTGTCCTTCGGCCATGTCACCTCGGTGAAGAAGCGGGTGATCGTGCTCGGTGGCGGCAACACCGCGATGGACTGCTGCCGCTCGGCGCGCCGCCTCGGCGCCGACGACGTCAAGGTGGTGGTGCGCTCGACCTTCGAGGACATGAAGGCCTCGCCCTGGGAGAAGGAAGACGCCCAGCACGAAGGCATCCCGATCCATCCCTGCCATGTGCCCAAGGCCTTCATCGTCGAGGGCGGCAGGCTGGTCGGCATGCGCTTCGAGCTGGTCGAGTCGGTCTACGACGCGAATGGCCGCCGCACGCTGAAGCCCACCGGCGCGCCCGACGTGGTGTTCGACTGCGACGAGGTGCTGGTGGCCGTAGGCCAGGAGAACGCCTTCCCGTGGATCGAGGCCGATTGCGGCGTCGAGTTCGACACCTGGGGGCTTCCGAAGCTCGATGCGAAGACCTTCCAGTCCACCGTGCCGAAGGTGTTCTTCGGCGGCGACGCGGCCTTCGGACCGAAGAACATCATCACCGCGGTCGCCCATGGCCACGAGGCCGCGGTGTCGATCGACCGCTTCCTGCACGGCGAGGCGGTCGCGCAGCGCCCGCCGCCGCACGTCAACCTGGTGTCGCAGAAGATGGGCATCCACGAGTGGAGCTACCACAACGCGCCCAGCGACGACACCCGCTTCAAGGTGCCCTGGGCCGACGCCGAGCGCGCGCTGGCCAGCATCCGGGTCGAGGTCGAACTCGGCTTCGACCTCGAGACCGCGGTCAAGGAAGCCGAGCGCTGCCTGAACTGCGACGTGCAGACGGTGTTCACCGACAAGGCCTGCATCGAGTGCGATGCCTGCGTCGACATCTGCCCGATGGACTGCATCAGCTTCACCGACAACGGCGACGAGGCCGAGCTGCGCGGCCGCCTCAAGGCACCGGCGCTGCACGCCGACCAGGCGCTGTACGTCAGCGGCGCGCTGAAGACCGGCCGGGTGATGGTCAAGGACGAGGATGTCTGCCTGCACTGCGGCCTGTGCGCCGAGCGCTGCCCGACCGGCGCCTGGGACATGCAGAAGTTCCTGCTGCTGACCACCAAGGCCGGCCCGGCCTGCCGTGACGGCAAGAAGCCGCAACCGAAGCAGGAGGCCCGCGCATGAACCGCCTCGAAGCCGTCAACGACTTCGTCGTCAAGTTCGCCAACGTCAACGGTTCGGGCTCGGCCTCGGCCAACGAGCTGTTCGCCAAGGCGGTGCTGCGCATGGGCGTGCCGGTGAGCCCGCGCAACATCTTCCCGAGCAACATCCAGGGCCTGCCGACCTGGTACGAGGTGCGCGTCAGCGAGCGCGGCTGGCTGGGCCGGCGCGGCGGCATCGACATGATGGTGGCGATGAACCCGCAGACCTGGGACCAGGACGTCGCCGAGGTCGAGCCCGGCGGCTACCTGTTCCACGACAGCACGCGGTCGCTGCCGCCGGAGATGTTCCGCAGCGACATCAACGTGATCGGCATGCCGGTCACCGCGATCTGCAACGCCACCTACGAGGACCCGCGCCAGCGCACGCTGTTCAAGAACATCATGGTGCTGGGCGCGCTGTCGGTGCTGATGGACGTCGACCCGGCGGTGATCGAGCAGCTGTTCACCGAGCAGTACCGCGGCAAGGAGCGGCTGCTCGAATCGAACATCCGCGCGCTGCACAGCGGCCGCAGCTTCGGCAAGGACCACCTCAAACCCATCGGCCTGAAGGTGCGGCGCGCCGACAAGGTCGGCAACCGCATCTTCGTCGAGGGCAATGCCGCCGCGGCGCTGGGCGCCGTGTACGGCGGCGCGACGGTCTGCGCCTGGTACCCGATCACGCCCAGCTCGTCGGTGGCCGAGGCCTTCGAGAAGTACTGCCACAAGTACCGCGTCGACGCGGCGACCGGCGAACACAAGTTTGCGATCGTCCAGGCCGAGGACGAGATCGCCTCGATCGGCATCGTCACCGGCGCCGGGTGGAACGGCGCGCGCGCCTTCACCGCGACCTCGGGGCCGGGCGTCTCGCTGATGACCGAGTTCATCGGCCTGGCCTATTTTGCCGAGATCCCGGTCACGATCATCAACGTGCAGCGCGGCGGGCCGTCCACCGGCATGCCCACCCGCACGCAGCAGGCCGACCTGCTGAGCTGCGGCTATGCCTCGCACGGCGACACCAAGCACGTGATGCTGTTCCCGCAGGACCCGGGCGAATGCTTCCAGATGGCCGCCGACGCGCTCGACCTGGCCGACCGGCTGCAGACCCCGGTGTTCGTGATGAGCGACCTGGACATCGGCATGAACCAGCGGCTGTGCGATCCCTTCGTCTGGCAGCCCGGCCGCGAGTACGACCGCGGCAAGGTGATGAGCGCCGAACAGCTCGAGGCCGGCAGCGAGTTCGCCCGCTACAAGGATGTCGACGGCGACGGCATCCCCTGGCGCACGCTGCCCGGCACGCACCCCAGCAAGGGTGCCTACTTCACCCGCGGCACCACCCGAGACCCGCAGGCGCGCTACTCCGAGGCCGGGCCCGACTACGTCTACAACGTGCAGCGGCTGCTGGACAAGTTCGCCACCGCGGCCAACCTGGTGCCGCAGCCGCTGGTGCGCGCGGCGGCGCGCAAGTCGCGGCTGGGCGTGCTGTATTTCGGCTCGACCGCGCCGGCGATGGAAGAGGCGCTGGAGGCGCTGGCCGCGTCGGGCATCCACCTCGACGCGATGCGGCTGCGCGCGTTCCCGTTCCCGCACAGCGTGAGCGAGTTCATCGAGTCGCACGACCATGTCTTCGTCGTCGAGCAGAACCGCGACGCGCAGATGCGCTCGCTGCTGGTCAACGAGCTGGCATTCGATCCGCAGCGGCTGATCGAGGTGCTGCACTACGACGGCACGCCGATCACCGCCCGCTTCATCACCCGCGACATCACCACCCATGTCCATGCGCTGGCCGTCGCGCCGCGCCGGGAAAGAACCGCATGACCTACATCGCCAAGCCCAGGCTGCACCACCCGAGCCTGACGCCCAACCGGGTCGGCTACACCCGGCGCGACTACGAGGGCCGCGTCTCGACGCTGTGCGCCGGCTGCGGCCACGACTCGATCTCGGCGGCCATCGTGCAGGCGGCCTGGGAACTCGACATAGCGCCGCACCGCGTCGCCAAGCTGTCGGGCATCGGCTGCTCGAGCAAGACGCCGGACTACTTCCTCGGCGCCAGCCACGGCTTCAACACCGTGCACGGACGCATGCCCAGCGTGCTGACTGGCGCCAACCTGGCCAACCGCGACCTGCTGTACCTGGGCATCTCGGGCGACGGCGATTCGGCCTCGATCGGCTTCGGCCAGTTCGCGCATGCGATGCGGCGCGCGGTGCGAATGGTCTACATCGTCGAGAACAACGGCGTCTACGGCCTGACCAAGGGCCAGTTCTCGGCCACTGCCGACCGCGGCAGCAAGAGCAAGAAGGGTGCGGTCAACCCCGATTCGGCGGTCGACCTGGTCGGCATCGCGCTGCAGCTCGGCGCGACCTATGTCGGACGCGGCTTCTCGGGCGACAAGGCGCAGCTGGTGCCGCTGATCAAGGGCGCGATCGCCCATGGCGGCGCGGCCTTCCTCGACATCATCAGCCCCTGCGTGACCTTCAACAACCACGCCGGCAGCACCCGCAGCTACGACTACGTGCGCGAGCACAACGAGGCCGTCAGCCGGATCGACTTCATCGACCTGGCCCCCGAGATCGAGGCCTCGCCGGCGCCGGGCGAGGTGATCACGCTGCCGCAGCCCGACGGCAGCCTGATGCGGCTGCGCAAGCTGCACGCCGACTACGACCCGACCGACCGCAACGAGGCGATGGCCCATGTGCACGCGCACCTGGAGCGCGGCGAGATCGCCACCGGCCTGCTGTTCGTCGACCCGCAGGGCCAGGACCTGCATGCGCGGCTGAACACGACGCGCCAGCCGCTGAACACGCTGACCGCCGCCGACCTGTGCCCGGGCGAAGCGGCGCTGGCCAGGCTCAACGATTCGCTGCGGTAGACGCGGCGAGGCGGCCGTCGTTCCCGCTTGAGCTGCCTCAAGGGCGCGCCTTCGACAGCTGGTTAACCTGCCTGCAGTCCAGGTCTTCCGGGCGGTCGATTCGAGGGCGCGAAGCCCGACGACGGGCCAGCGCGCGGATGAACCCGGGCCGTCTGCGGGGTCAGCATGTCCGGGTTCGAGATCGTCTCGCGCGAGGATTTCTCAGCGGTCACCTACCTGCTGGAGTTCCGCCATCCGCTGATGGCCAAGGCCGCCCGGCCGGGCCAGTTCGTGATCGTGATGGCGCACGAACACGGCGAGCGCATCCCGCTGACGATCGCCGACTTCGATCGCGACAAGGGCACGATCACGCTGGTGATCCAGGCGGTCGGCAAGACCACCCGCGAGATGCAGCAGGCCTGCCGCGTCGGCACGCAACTGCACGCCGTGGTCGGGCCGATGGGCATCCCCAGCCGGATCGGCGACGCGAAGAAGGTGGTCTGCGTCGGCGGCGGCCTCGGTGTCGCACCGATCTACCCGCAGGCGCGCGCCCACAAGCAGAGCGGCGCCCATGTCATCGGCGTGCTCGGCTTCCGCAACCAGGCGCTGATGTTCTGGGAGGACAAGTTCCGCGCCTGCTGCGATGAACTGATCGTCTGCACCGACGACGGCTCGGCCGGCCTGAAGGGCCTGGTGACCGAGGGCATCCGGCAGGCGATGGCCCGGCATGCCGACATCGACGAGGTGGTCGCGATCGGCCCGCCGATCATGATGAAAGGCTGCGCCGAAGCCACCCGCGCGGCCGGCATCAGGACGATGGTCAGCCTGAACCCGGTGATGGTCGACGGCACCGGCATGTGCGGCGGCTGCCGGGTCAAGGTCGGCGACCGGATCAGGTTCGCCTGCGTCGACGGGCCCGACTTCGACGGCCACCAGGTCGACTTCGACGACCTGATGGTGCGGCTGGGCCGCTACAAGCCGGCCGAGCAGGCCGCGCTGCTGAACTGGGAGGCCAGTTGCCGGCTGCGCGGCGCCGCCGACGCCGCGGCGAGCACGCCGCACGCGGCCCGGCCCTGACCCGGCGCCGCCACCGCGCAGCCCGCGCAGGAGCCGAGCATGGCGAAGAAGAAGACGATCCGCACGATCCCGCAGGCCCGCACCGCGATGCCGGAGCAGCCGCCCGAGGTGCGGGTGAAGAACTTCGACGAGGTGGCCTGCGGCTACCGGCTCGAGGACGCGCTGGTCGAGGCCGAACGCTGCCTGGACTGCGCCGACCAGCCCTGCGTGCGCGGCTGCCCGGTGGGCATCGACATTCCCGGCTTCATCCTGAAGATCGCCGGGAAGAACTTCCACGGCGCCTACGACGTCATCACCGACACCAACCTGCTGCCGTCGGTCTGCGGCCGTGTCTGCCCGCAGGAGAATCAGTGCGAGGGCGTCTGCACCGTCGGTGAATCGCTGGAACCGGTAGCGATCGGCCGGCTCGAGCGCTTCGTCGGCGACATGGCGATCGCCGAAGGCTGGGCCAACGTGCCCTACATCGAGCGCAACAAGTTCCGCGTCGGCATCGTCGGCTCGGGCCCGGCGGGCATGGCCTGCGCGGCCGACATGGCCAAGGCCGGCTGCGAGGTCGTCGTCTACGAGGCCTTCCACGAGCCGGGCGGCGTGCTGAAGTACGGCATCCCCGATTTCCGCCTGCCCAACAGCGTGGTCGACGTCGAGATCGAGAAGCTCGAGCGCCTGGGCATCCGCTTCGAGTGCAACACGCTGGTCGGCCGGCTGTTCACGCTCGAGCAGATGCTGACCGATATGGGCTTCGACGCGGTCTTCGTCGGCACCGGTGCCGGCTACCCGAGCTTCATGGGCATCCCGGGTGAATCGCTGGGCGGCGTGCTGTCGGCCAACGAATGGCTGACGCGCTGCAACCTGATGCGCGGGCGCGACTTCCCGAACTTCGACACGCCGCTGCAGCCGGGCCGGCGGGTGACCGTGATCGGCGCCGGCAACACCGCGATGGACGCGATGCGGGTGTCGCTGCGCGTCGGCGCCGAGCAGGTCAGCTGCGTCTACCGCCGCAGCGCCGCCGAGGCGCCGGCGCGCGCGGAGGAGATCCACCACGCGCAGCAGGAGGGCATCGCGTTCGAATGGCTGACCAGCCCGCTGGCGCTGTTGGGCGACGAGCAGAACCGGGTGCGGGCGATGCGCTGCGAACGCATGGCGCTCGGCGAACCGGACGCCTCGGGCCGGCGTCGCCCGGTGCCGGTGCCGGGCAGCGAGTTCGAGATCGAGACCGACATGGTGGTGTTCGCGATCGGGACCAATGCGAACCCGATCCTGGGCCAGACCTCGGGCTTGAAGCTCGATGCACGCGGCTACATCGCCACCGACGAACACCTCGCGACCTCGATCGCCGGGGTCTACGCCGGCGGCGACATCGTCACCGGCGCGGCCACCGTGATCCAGGCGATGGGCGCCGGGCGCAAGGCGGCGCGTGCGATGAAGGCCTACCTCGGGTTGCGCGACACCGCGGTCGTCTACGAATCCGGGCCGGTCGATCCGGCACAGCGGCTGTTCGGCATCGCCCGGAGCGAGCGCAACTTCGCGCGCGTGCATCTGGCCTGAAGGGTCGCCATGAACGACATCGCCACGTCCACCCGCCCTGAAGCCGCCTGCACGGCCCGGCCCGCGGAGGCCATCCCCGAGCACATCGTCGAGGTCATCAGCGATTCGGGCGAAGGCGCGCAGCGCTGCGGCCAGTCGCTGGCGGCGATCGCCGCGCGCATGGGCAACGGCATCTGGACCACCGAGATCATCCCGGCCGAGATCCAGCCGCCGGCGCGCAGCGTCGCCGGCGCCAGCGGCATCCGCATCCGCATCGGCTCGCAGCGCGTGACCAACGGCGGCGACCAGACCGACCTGGTCGTCGCGTTCAACGAGCAGGTGCTGATCGGCCGCGTGCAGGCCGGCGAGCTGAAGCCCGGCGCGACGATCCTGCTCGAGAGCATGTGGCGCGAGCACCGCGACCCGGCGGTGGGTTGAGTAGAGCACGCGCGCCGCGCCGATCTTGCGACCGGCAGTTTCGCGTGCCCCCTCGCCGAACCGGACGTGCACCTTTCGCTATGCATCCGGCTCTCCAGGAACCACGGTGAAGTCGGGAGGGGTCATCCATCCGC
>JAEUOY010000018.1 GCA_016790515.1 Burkholderiaceae bacterium
GTGTTCGACCAGGCCATTGCGGGCACCTATGCCGGCGCAATGAGCGGCAGCGGCAGCCTGGTCAAGCAGGGCAGCGCCACCCTGACGCTGACCGGCAACAACTCGTACGGCGGTGGCACGACCCTGGAAGCGGGCACGCTGACGCTGGGCAGCGCCGGGGCCATCGGCAGCGTCGGTGTGATCGAGTTCGGTGGCGGCACGCTGCAGTTCAGTGCGGTGAACACCACCGACTACTCGGCACGCTTCGGCATCGCCGGCGGCCAACTCTACCGACTCGACACGAACGGGCAGGACGTCAGCCTGGCCGCGGCGCTGACCAGTGCCGGCGGGGTGCTGTCCAAGAGCGGTGCGGGCACGCTGACGCTCGGCGGCGCTAACCGCTACAGCGGCGGCACGACGGTGGCAGCGGGCACCTTGAGCGGCAACGCCGACAGCCTGCAGGGCGCGATCACGAACAACGCGGTGGTCGTGTTCGACCAGGCCACGACCGGCACCTACGCCGGGGCGATGACCGGCAGCGGCGGCCTGGTCAAGCAGGGCGGCGGCACCTTGACGCTCAGCGGGACCAACAGCTATGGCGGCGGCACGACGGTCAGTGCGGGCACGCTCAGCGGCAATACCGACAGCCTGCAGGGCGCGATCACCAACAACGCGGTGGTGGTGTTCGACCAGGCCACTGCCGGCACCTATGCCGGCGCGATGGGCGGCAGCGGCAGCCTGGTCAAGCAGGGCGGCGCCACCCTGACGCTCAGCGGCGCCAACGGCT
Organism: Burkholderiaceae bacterium; assembly: GCA_016790515.1. Classification (GTDB taxonomy): domain Bacteria; phylum Pseudomonadota; class Gammaproteobacteria; order Burkholderiales; family Burkholderiaceae_C; genus Pseudaquabacterium. The sequence goes on from JAEUOY010000018.1 coordinate 767, forward strand.
ACAGCGGCGGCACGACGGTCAGCGCCGGCACGCTGACGGGCAACACCGAAAGCCTGCAGGGCGCGATCGCCAACGACGCGGTGGTGGTGTTCGACCAGGCCACTGCGGGCACCTATGCCGGCGCGATGAGCGGCGGCGGCAGCCTGGTCAAGCAGGGTGGTGGAAGTCTGACGCTGGCCGGCGCCAACCTGCACGCCGGCGTTACCCGGGTCGACGCCGGCACCCTGGTTCTCGCCGGCGGCGCCGCCGTCGCCGATGTCGGCACTGTCCGCCTGGCCGATGGTGCCGGTGCCGTGCTTGCGCTGCAGGCCGACGAGACGATCGGCGCGCTGGCCGGTGGCGCCGGCGGCCAGGTGCTGCTGGGCAGCCACATGCTGAGTACCGGTGCCGACAACCTCGACAGCAGCTTCGCCGGCGTGATCGGCGGCGACGGCCGGCTGCTCAAGCTGGGTCGTGGCACCTTCACGCTCACCGGGCCGAACACCTACGCCGGCGGCACCACGTTGGCCGGTGGCGTGCTGTCGCTGGCCGCAGACGCCCAACTCGGCCAGGTGCCCGCGGCAGCCAGCGCCGGGCATCTGCTGTTCGATGGCGGCACGTTGCGGGCCACCGACAGCTTCACGCTGGCGCCCAGCCGCGGTGTGGCGCTTCAGGGCGGCGGCGGCACGTTGCAGGTCGACGCAGGCAAGACCCTGGTCGTGCCCGGCGTCCTGGCCGACGGCGCCAGCGCGGGATCACTGCGCAAGACGGGTGCGGGCACCTTGCAGCTGACCTCCGGCGAGAATCAGCACAGCGGCGCCACGGCGGTGCAAGGCGGCGTGCTGGCCATCACCAGCGATCGCCAGCTCGGCGCCGTGCCCGGCTCCGCCGTGCCCCGGCAGCTCGTCCTCGACGGTGGCACGCTGCGGGTCGACGACGACATCGCGCTGGCGCCCGGCCGGGGCCTGTGGCTGGGCGACAGCGGCGGCGCCATCGACGTGCAGGCCGGCCGCCGGCTCGACATCGCCGGCCCGATCGACGGTTCCGGCGCCGCGCTCGCCATGGCCGGCAGCCTGACCAAGCTCGGCGACGGTCGCCTGAGCTTGCTTGGCGACGCCGACAACCACTATCCCGGCGCCACCCGGGTGCTGGCCGGCACATTGGCGATCAGCCACGACGGCCAACTGGGCCACGCGCCCGCGCTGGCGACACCCGGCCAGCTGCTGCTCGACACCGCCACGCTGCAGGTGGACGGGACGTTCCAGCTCGATGCCCGCCGCGGCCTGGCGCTGGGCGACGCCGGAGGCACCATCTCGGTGGCCGCCGGCCAGTCGCTGGGCTATGCCGGCACCATCGCCGACGCCGGCACCGGCGCCGGCACGCTGCGCAAGACCGGCGAGGGCCGCTTCAGCCTCGAAGCAACGTCGCCCAGCCTGTACCGGGGCGCGACCGTGGTCGACCAGGGTGTGCTGGCGATCTCCGACGATCGCCAGCTCGGCGCGGTGCCGCTGGCGGCTGCGCCCGGTCATCTTCGGCTCGACGGCGGCACGCTGTTCGCAGCCGGCAGCCTCACGCTGGCCGAGCAGCGCGGCCTCGAGCTGGGTCCGGCCGGCGGCACGCTGGACGTGGCCGCCGGTCAGTCGCTGCGCTATGGCGGCGTGCTGGCCGACGCCGGCAGCGGCGGCCGGCTCATCAAGGAAGGTGGCGGGCAACTGCAGTTCACCGGTCCGGCCGCCAACACCTATGCCGGCGGCACCAGCCTGCGCGCCGGCGCGCTGGTCGTCGATCGCGACGACCAGCTGGGCGCGGCCCCCGCCCAGCCGCTGGCCGGCCATTTGCTGCTCGACGGCGGCGCGCTGCAATTCCAGCGGAGCACGGTGCTCGACAGCCGGCGCGGCATCGCGCTGGGCGCCGCCGGCGGCAGCCTGGTGGTGGCCGCCGGCGCCGACGTGTCCTACAACGGCGTGGCCGCCGATGCGCCCGGCCTGGGCGCGGCCGGTGGCGAACTCGTCAAGGACGGCGCCGGCCGCTTCACGCTGGGCGGCGACAACCGCCACCTGGGCGCCACCCGGGTGCTGGGCGGCACCTTGGCCACCGCCGGCACCGAGCGCCTGCCCGACGGCGGCCTGCTGCTGGTGGGCAACCACGCGAGCCTGAGCCTGGGCGGCGACGAGACGATCGCTGGGCTGGCCGACGCCGATCCGGCGCTGGCCGACGGCAGCGCCCGCGTCGCGCTCGGCGCCAACACGCTCACCGTCGTCACGCCGGCCGGCAGCGACCTGCGCTTCGGCGGCGCCTTCACCAGCCAGGGCGGCAGCCTGGTCAAGCGTGGCGAAGGCCGCCTGCAGCTCACCGGCGGCGGCGTCGGCAACAGCTTGGTGCAGGTGGAGGAGGGCCGGCTGCTGAGCGTGGGCGCCAACAGCCTGTCACCCGAGGCCCGCGTCGACGTCGCGCCGGCGGGCACGCTGCAGGTGCAGACGGCGGTCAGCGTCGGTTCGATCGCGCTCGGCGGCCTGCTCGACGGCCCGGGCGCGCTGTTCAGCAAGGTCGCCAGCGTCGACAACGGCCAGGTCCGCGCCGCGCTGACCACCGGCATGCTGACCAGCCGCAGTGCCAGCCTGCTCGACGCCGCGGTGGTCGTCAGCGGCACCACGACGGTCGACGGCGGCACGCTGACGCTGGATGCCGGCGCCAGCCTGCGGTCGAAACAGCTCGAAGTGCTGGGTGATGGCACGCTCGCGACGCTGGGCAGCGGCCAGCTGCTCGGCAGCACCGCGCTGCAGGTGGCCGCAGGCAGCCGGCTGCAGCTCGCCGGCACTGAATCGGTGGCCAGCCTGGCGCTGGCGGGCACGCTGGAGGGCAGCGGCCGGCTCGACGTGACCGGTCCGGCCAGCCTGCAGGATGCACGCGTCGATGCGCCGCTGCGCAGTGCCACCCTGTCCAGCCTGGGCAATGGGCAGGTTCACGCGCTGGTGCAGGCCAGCGAGCGGGCGACGCTGGCCGGCGGCACGCTGACGCTCGGGCCGGCGGGCCGCCTCGAGACGCCGCATCTGGCCATCGCCGCCGGCACGCTGGTCACCCGCGCGGCGCAGGCACTGGGCAGCGCGACCGCGGTCACGGTGCAGCCAGCCGGCACGCTGCTGATCGGCGGCGACACCACGGTGACGACGTTGCAGCTGCTCGGCATGCTGGGCGCCGCGACGCCTGCCGATGCAGGGTCTGCCGCCCGGCTGCCCGATCAGCGCAGCCTGGCGGCGCCGGCCGCCGCCGTGCCGGACGGCGCACCGACGCTCTCGGTCAGTGCGGCAGCCCTGCTCGATGGCGCATCGGTGACCAGCCCGCTGGCCGCAGCGCAGATTGCGATCCAAGGCAACACCACGATCGCCGCCCCGGTCCGCGCCGCCCACCAGGCGACGCTGGCCGGCGGCCTGCTGTTGCTGGCCGGCGGCGGTGCCCTGGACGCGCCGGTGCTGCAACTGGACGCCGGCACGCTGCGCACCAGCGCGGCGCAGCAGATCGATGCCGGCGCCATGCTGCGGATGGCGCCCGGCAGCACGCTGCAACTGGGCGGCAACCAGGCCCTGTCGGTGCTGGCCGACACCGGCGCCGTCGCGGCTGGCGCCAGCGGCCTGGCCCAGGTGGACCTGGGCAGCTTCGAGTTCGGCGTGGGCGCCGGCGACGCCGACATGGTGTTCAGCGGCCACCTCACCGGCAGCGGCAGCCTCGTCAAGCAGGGCGCCGGCACGCTGGTGCTGCGCGCCGAGCAGGCCCATGGCAGCACCCGCATCGAATCCGGCATCCTGCAGCTCGGTGACGGCGGCAGCAGCGGCGGCCTGGGCGCAGGCCCGGTGTTCAACCAGGGCGTGCTGCGCTTCCTGCGCAGCGACGAGGCGCTGCTGGCCCAGGCCATCAGCGGCCCGGGCATGCTGCAGCAGAGCGGCAGCGGCACGCTCAGCGTGACCAGCGGGGCGCTGACCTATACCGGCGAGACCCAGGTCGGCAACGGCGTGCTGCGCACCAGCGCGGCCGAGCGTCTGCCCGACGGCAGCACGGTGCGGGTGGCGGCCAACGCCCGGCTCGTGCTCGGCGGCGACGAGACCATCGCGGCGATCAGCGCCGACGGCGCGGTCTCGCTGGGCGGCTCGGTCACCAGCGCCGGCGACCAGCGCTACCGAGGCCCGGTCAGCGTCGACAGCGTGGGACCGATCACCCTCATCGCCCCCGGTGCCAGCGTCGAGGCCCTGCACGACGACAACCGCTGGGGCGAGCAGCCGCTTTCGGTGCGGGCCAGGCAGCTGCTGCTGTCGGCCGGCCGGCAGGCCGACGGCAGCGGCAGCCGCTGGCGCGACCTGGTGCTGGGCAGTGTCACGCTCGGCGCCGCCGACACCGCGGGCGGCGCCGAGAGCAGCGTCGATGCCGGGCAGCTGCGGCTGGGTCAGGACCCGGCCGCAGGCCAGGCCGCCAGCGGCGACGCGCGGCTCGACGGCCTGTTGCGCCTGGACAGCGGCAGCCTGCACTTGCGCGCCCATGCCGCGGCCAGCTACCAGCCGCTGCCGGCCGAGGAGGACAAGTCCCGGCCGGTGGATCCGCTCAAGGGCCGCGAACTGTGGGTGGCCGACGATGTGTTGTCGCAACGCAGCGCCAGCCGGGTGCTGACGGCGGCCGGCAGCCAGCTCGTGCTGCAGGCCATGGCCAACGCGTCGATCCGCTTCGACCAGCCTGCCAACCAGGTGGCCGGCGGCCTGTCGGCGCTCAGCGGGGCCGACTGGAACGCGGCCTGGGCGGCGGCGGACCTGCCGGCGGGCCAGGGGGCCGGGCAGAGCCGCATCAGCCTCGGCGGCGGGGAGCTGCTGATCGGCGGGCGCGGCATCGAGGCCGACCTGGTGCGCCTGTCCGCCGGCCGGCTGGCCACCGACCCCGGCAGCGCCATCGTCGCCAGGCTCTGGTACAACGATTCGACCTACGGCGTGCAGCAGTCCACTGCCGGGCTGCAGCTGACGCTGCTGCCCGAGGCCTATGCCTCTCCCGGCAGCTTCGGCACGGTCGATCGGCCGCTGGCCGTCGCCATCGGCAGCAACACCCTCGGCGCGGGCCGCGAGGGGCTGAGCGCCGGCTACGTGCAGGTGCTGCCGCGCAAGGGCGCACAGGGCACCACCGCGGTGCTCCTGGCCGGTCCCAAGGTCGGCGAAGCGGGCTACACCTTCTTCCACGACGGCGCGGGCGACGCCGCCGAGCTGCCGGTGATCTACAACGGCGTGCTGCCGGCCACGCCGCAGCTCACCGGCTCGTTGTCGGCGGTGGCGTCGGTGTCGGAGACGGCCCGCCGCGAGCGCTTCGACGAGGCCGTTCGCACCGAGAACGTGGCCATCCGCCTGCGTGCCGGCGTCATTGCCGAAGTCGGCCCCGGCCGGCCGGCAACGCAGGGCTCGCAGGGCTTGAGGATGCCGTCGACCTGCACGGCCGCGTCAGGCCGGCTGGGCTGTCCGGCGTCGGTCGGTGGCGCGGCGGATGGCGATGGGCCCGGCAGCGCCGGCGGCCAGCGCGGCAGCCTGATCGGCCGGGTCGGCGGGGCCGGCGCCCGCCCGGCCGGGGCCTGCGCGCCGGGTGACGGCGCACCCGATTGCACGGCAACGCGCTGAGGGCTGCACGATGAAGTCCGCACCATGATCCGGCGCGACCGCCGCTGCCCGCCGACCGGCGCCGCGCGGGCGATCGGCAGCCCGCCGCCGCCCGGTGCCCGGCGCCGGCAGCTGCTGGCCGGCAGCCTGGCCCTGCTGCTGCCGCCGGCTTCGCGCGGCCAGGCGGCCGAGGCGCCCGAGCCTGCAGCTTCGCGGGCATCCGACGCCAGCGCGCCGGCACCCGACCCCTCGCGCCTGGCGCTGGTGATCGGCAACCGCAGCTATCCCGAGCCCTTCGACCTGCCCTCGATCCACAAGAATGCGCGTGACATGCAGCAGGCGCTCGAGCAGCGCGGCTTTGCCACCACGCTGGTCCTGGACGCCGACACCGCGGCCGCGCGCCAGGCGGTGGATGCCTTCATCGCCAGCGCCCGCGCCGCACCGGCCGATGCGACGCTGTTCTTCTATTTCAGCGGCCATGGCCTGCAGATCGAAGCCGAGAACCTGCTGGTCTCGGCCAACGTGCGGCCCGACGCCGCGCCCGACAGCCTGCTGCGCGGCAGCCTGTCGCTCAACCGCGACGTGGTGCAGCGCCTGCCGCCACGCCCGCAGGGGCTGACGCTGGCGGTGGTCGACGCCTGCCGCACCGACCTGCGGCCCAGCAGCCGCCGCATCGACGGGCTCAACCAGGTCGAAGCGCCGCCGGGCTGCCTGATCGCCTTCTCCACCGGGGCCGGCAAGCCGGCGATTGCGCCGAAGCGCGAGGACGAGGCCACCTTCTACACCAGCGCGCTGGTCGAGCAGCTGACCCGGGCGCCCGAGGATCTGTCGTTCTCGGACCTGTTCCGGCTGGTCAAGATCGAGGTCCAGCGGACCATGCTCAACCACCGCTTCGACGTCGTCAAGAAGTTCGCCCAGTACCCGTTCATCGCCGAGAACACCCGCGTGACGATGCCGGTGGCCACGCCGCGGCAGGTGGCGCTGGCCCGGCAGCGCGCCAGTCGCGAAGCGCAGGCGCAGCAGCAGCGCGAGCGAGAGGAAGAGGACCGCGACTGGTCGGCGCTGCAGCGCACGCTGTGGGCGCCCGACCTGCTGCGCGCGGCCGAGCAGTTTCGCCAGCGCTGGCCGCGCAGCGCCCGCGCCGGCGCCGTCGAGGTCACCGCCGAGGGCGCGCGCGAGGCGGCGGCCATCCTGCGCCGCACTGAGGTGCGCCTGTACCGCCGGTCCTTCGAGCCGGCCACCGATCGCGACACCGGGTACAACGCCGACCTGCTCAAGGCCGCGCGCGGCGACAAGGATGCGGCGGCCCGCATCGGCCGCGAGTGGGCCACCGACGCCAGCCATGGCCCGGAGCCGTCGCGCTACGAGGGCTGGATGCAGTTCGCCGCCGAACTGGGCAATGGCATCGCGAGCTACGAGCTGGCGCTGCACTACCGGCGCCGTGACCAGCCGCAGCCCGCCGCGCGCTGGGAGGCCCGGGCGCGCGAACTCGGCTACACGCCGCCACCCTCGCTCGAGCATTACCGCAAGTGACGGCCCGCCGCGACGCGCTGGGGACCGTCGCCGGATCGACGCGGCGTGAGCACCGCGAAGTCCATCCGCCCCTCCGGTTCGAGGCGCAGGAAGCGAATGCCGTTGCCACGGAGCCGGGCACCGTCCGCAAGTGCCTGCACCGCCCGCGGCGCACGGCAGGTTGATGACGGTGCCGGCCTGTACCTCGCCCGCGGGGACGACGGCGGCCGCGGGGAATGCAAGCTTCGTGGCCCCCGAACTCGGCCCGCCCAGCTGCCTCGGATTGCGCGGCGCGGGACCACAATCGCGCGGGCCCGCCGGCCCGCCCCCTCGCCTGCGGCGGGAGCAGGCCGCTGCCGGCCCGGTCGAAGGCGGCGGTGCTCAGTCGTCGTGCCGGTGACCGTGCCGCCCGCCGTGCCGATGCGATGGGCGCGGCCCTGCGACGACCACGTTCCGGCGATACCAGCCATCCTGGACGAAATAGACCGGTGCCGCGCAGGCGTTGTACTGGCGGCAGTGGTGCGACCAGTGGCGGCGGTGACCGGGTGGCACCCACAGGTAGAGGGGTGCCGGTGGCACGGCCATCACGCGCGCCGGCACCACCCAGACCGGCGCCTGCATCACGACCTGCGGCTGAGGAAACCGGCCGATGTCGATGCGACCGTAGACACCGGGCTGGCTGATCGACACCGAGACGCCCAGGTCCGCAGCCAGGACCGGCGCGGCCAGGACCGTCCCGACCGCCAGGGCGAGGACCCTCGTGCGCTGCATCACCGTCATCGAATGGGACTCCTTGGTTGCGGCCATGACCTCGGCCCGTCAGAGCGGGTTGATCGACTTCTCGGGCCGGTAGTGCACGTAGCCGACGTTCGCGCCGACGCGCAGGCCCACGCCCAGCCGGATCGGCGCAAGCGTCACGCCGTCCAGGCGCTGGTAGTTGATCCCGGCGCCGCCGACGTAGTAGAGGCTGCCGTCGACGCCCGGGAAGCGCCGGAAGATGGCTTCGGCGCCGGGCAGGTGGTAGACCAGCACGAACACCTTGGAGGCGTTGACGCCGGTGTCGAAGCCGATCGACGGGCCGGCCCAGAAGACCTTGCGCATGCCGCCGCGCTTCATCATGAGTTCGCCCTCGCCGTAGCGCAGGCCGACGGTCACCGCGCCGGCCACCTCCTCGCCGCGGATGTAGGCGTTCGGCCGGCCCTGCTCGCGAAAGGCCTTCTCGATGACCTTGGCCAGGCCTTCGGTCGTCTGGCCGAAGAAGTCGCTGGCCGCCTTCAGCGTGGACTCCTGGTCGAATCCGTCGTCACCGGCGGCGAACGACCAGGCTGGCAGCGTGGCGACCAGCGCGCCGCTGCCCAGTTGCCCCAGAACCTGCCCCAACACCTGGCGGCGCGAGAGCACGACGCCTCGAGCAGCAGCGGCCTGATGCGAATGCTTCATCACTCGTCCTTCCTTCTCGACGATGCGGCAGGCGCCGCGACGATCGAACGGTAGAGCGGCCTGCGCGCCGTGAATGTCGTCTGAGCCCGCAAGCGCCTGTAGGCGATGTCCGACAGGGCGACGCTGCCGGGTTGCCCACCGGCGCCGTCACCGAGCCCGCGGGGCGGACGACGCACGGCGCGGTCGGTGTCGCAGGTCAACGGACGACGCCTCCGGGCTCGGCGATGACCGGCCCGCCGTCGAGCGCCGCCAGGGTGCGCCGCGTGAGGCCGGCCGGGACGGCGGGTGGATCCGGTCGCAGCAGGTGCGGCGTCGCGGCCCGGACGATGGCGACCAGCAGCGGACCGAGCACCAGGCCCCAGACGCCCCACAGCATCGAGAAGAACACGATGCCGCCGAACATCAGTGCGCCGTCGATGCGCGACGCACGGCCCTGCAGCCAGACGGCGGAGATCTGCCCCACGAGAATGCCGACCCCGGCGACGTAGCCGACCGCGGCGAGGGTCGTCGCCGCCGAGCCGCTGTTCACGTAAACCTCGATGGCGAGCAAGGCCATCGCCATCAGCAGCCCGGCATAGGGCACGACATGAAGCATGCCGGCGGCCACCGCCCATTGCAGCGGCGAGTCGAGGCCGAACATCGCCACCCCGATGCCGACGGCGAGGCCAATCAGCGTGTTGGTCAGCAGTGTTACCCAGCCGAAGCGGCGGACTTCGCGCGCCAGGTCCGACACCAGTGGCGAGAAGCGGCCGCGCGCCATCTGGTGGCCCTCGAGCCACAACGACAGCCGGCTCGCCAACCGGTCGCCGCTGCACAGCAGGAAGAAGGTCAGCAGCACGATCGCGCCGATCGTCAGCGCGAGATGGGTGCCGACCTGCAGCAGCGTGTAGAACCATTCGGTGGAGCGCTCGATCACGCTGCCCACCAGCGATTGCGGCTGCGGCCTGGTGACCGCTGCGCGCGGCAGCTGGTCGGTGCCGGTGACGCGGGCGACGTTCCGGTCGAGTTCGGCCAGCGCCGAACGTGTGCGCTGCACGGTCGACGCCCCGACGGATTGCAGCCGGCCGATGTCGCGCGCCGCCAGGCGCAGCGCGTCGGGCACGGACTCGGCGACCCGGCCGGCATGGTTCGCGACAGCCATCGTCAGGGCCGAGGTCGTCACGCAGGCCGCGGCGAGCACGGCGACGGCTGCGACGACGCGCAGCCGGACCAGGGACTCGGCGATCCGAAGCGCGGGCCACAGCAGAACGGCCAGGGCCACCGAGCTGACAAGCACGACGAGGAACGGCTGTGCCAGCCAGAGCAGCCCGAACGCCAGCAGAACGACGAGACACCACCCGGCCAGGGACGGGTGGTGCAGCATGCCGCGCAGGGTCATGGCGGCGTCGTCGATCATGGGCGCCATCGGCGGCTCTCGGCCCAGCTGCGCCGCCAGCGCTCGATCCGGCGCGGCGGCCCATTCGCGCTCGAACCCTGCAGGGATTGCGGCGGTACACGGCAGCCGCCCGCCGGCACGCGCAGCAGGTCGGCGGGAACCCGAACCGGCGCGATCACCCGCCACGGGCGGTCGTACCGGATCGGCATCATGGGCAGGGCAGGCAGCAGGCGACGCATCGTGGGTTCCGCGCATTCGGTTCGGTGTCTTCGCTTGGCCGGCGACCGGATCGATGTCGGCCGGCACCAGGATTGATTCTGGTGACGGTTTCCGCGCGGCGGCTGCAGACGGCGCCGCGACCGGCTGTAGTTCCAGTCCTACAGGGTCGACGGTATGGGCCTCGTGAGAACGCCCGGCGGGCCGCAGCGCTCAGCGGGCCACTTGCAGCATCGGCATCGGACGGCCCGGCCACGTGCCCGCGGCCTTGGCGTTCCAGGCCGTGCGGACCAGGCCATGCATCCAGACCCGCTCCAGCGGCACCCGGTGATGCGCAACCGCCATGCCGCCGGCATTCAGCCGGCAACTGTGGACGACCCGTTCGAACCTGCCGGACCGGTTCAGGGCCGCGGGGGCCCCACCGTCGATGCGGCCAGGCGCTTCGTTGCCCGAGGCGGCTCCCGGGAGCCGACAAATGCCTGCTGCGCCGCATCGAGGCTGCGGTGCGGGGGCAGGCAGCGGGTCCATGGGTCCGGTTGGTTCGATGAGTGCGGATGACAGCGTGAAGGCGGCCTGCATGCGTTCATCGGCGGCACGGCGCGACCTGGCGCATCGCTGACCGAAAGGACCGGATCAGCGGTTCGGCAGCGCGATCACGGTCGCCCGCAGTCGCTGCGGGGCCGGCAGAGATCGGCGCCTTGGTCGAACGGCTGAACCGCTGGCCGTGAGCCGTCTGGCTGGTCACAACAGAGGGAGGGCGTCGGCGGCCTATCTGGGAGCCGTGCTGCACAAGAAGAAGGGCGGCGGCGCAGGCGGGGCGACGGGTGGCGACGCTGCAGATTGATGTCGTGGGGCGGCCGGCCCAGCACTGGCCGCCCGCTCGGTGACTTCATGGCGCCGCTGTGAGGCGGGCCGCCAGCTTCTTGGTGGTGGACGACACGAAGTCCCCGAGCCGCTCGGCCAGCGTGCGGGCCGATGGCGTCAGCGCGGGGGCGATCTCGCGCGCAGCCTGGTCGATGGCCGTGGGCACGCGGTCGGCCATGTCCCGTGCCTGCTGAGCCAGGAAGCGCGGTTGCATGCCCAGCTGCCTGGCCATCAGCGCCAGGTGCTCGGCACCCATCTCGCCCGGCCTGACCTCGCCGCCGACCGCGAAGGCAAACTCGGGCGACAGCCCCGGATACAGTCGCGTGCACATCAGGTCGTAGAACGGCGTCAGCGTCACGCCCCGGCCGGGCAAGCTGTAGATCGACAGGTTCTTGGCGTGGCTGTCGTTGTTGCCGACATACAGGTTGAAGAACACCCAGCGCACCAGGTGGCGCAGGTCGACGGCGGGCTGCGCGCTGTAGCGACGGATCAGTTCGGCGCAGGCGGCCAGGCCCGGGCCGCCTTCCTTCTCGTACTTGCGGTCTGACACCGTGCCTGCCAGCTGGCACAGGTCGTACTGCACCAGCCGGGCCAGCGTGCCGTCGGGCCGAAGCTGCCGGTCGAAGCGGCGCACGATGCAGGCTTCGGTGCGCGGTTCGTAGAAGACCTCGGCCGTCGGCAGACCGGCCAGCTTGGCGGCGCGCATCACGATGGCCTCGTTCGCTGCGGAATGCCAGACCTTGGCCAGGCGGCGGATGTTGGGCTTGAGGATGTGCGTGGACGGCGAGGTGCCCTTGGGCAGCCGGGGCACGCCGTCGTCGAAGATCGCCAGGCTGGTCTTGTCCTGCGCGCCGGCCAGTGAGATGCGGGCGCCTTGCTCGTGGATGTCGATCGCGGAAGCCGACCGCCTGGCCAGGATCCCGGCGATGGCCTCCCAGGTCGTGGCTTCGTAGCGGGGCGGGTCCGGCGTCTGCCCAGGCGCCACCAGCACGAAGGCCCCCGCGGTGTCGCCGGCGACTTCCAGCAGCAGCGAGAAGAGCGTGGACGCCTTGCGCTGGGCGGCCAGGTAGTCGCGCAGTTCGCCTTCGGGCAGCAGGTTCTCGAAGAACGCCTGTACCTCGGGCGTGGCCTGTCGGCCGGGCTGCAGCGGGATGGCGGCCAGCGACATGCGTTGGCCGGCTTCCAGCCACGCCGATGCGTACTCGAAGGCCAGCGGCGCGCTGTCGTGCACGGCACCGACCAGGTCGCTGCCGTAGTAGACATCCAGCCGGTCGGGCCGTGGCTGCATCACCCGCGCCTCACAGCGAGGAGGTCGAACGAGAGGCCTTGGTGCGCACCACCACTTCCAGGCC
>JAEUOY010000044.1 GCA_016790515.1 Burkholderiaceae bacterium
TCCTGGGCAGCAAGGCCGGCGCGCAGGTCTTCGAGATCGGCGCCAACACCTCGAGCAACGACTCCATCAGCATCACCACCACCGACCTGACCGGCGACGCGACGATCACCGCGGTGGCCGGCAGCGACAACACCGGCAGCGGCCGCTCGAAGATCGACTCGAGCTCGGACGTCGCCGCGATCCACACCGTGATCGACAGCATCGACAGCGCGCTGGACACCGTCAGCTCGCACCGCGCGACGCTGGGTGCCTCGCAGTCGCGCTTCGAGGCGGTGATCTCCACGCTGCAGATCTCGATCGAGAACCAGAGCGCCGCCCGCAGCCGCATCATCGACACCGACTTCGCGGCCGAGACCGCCAACCTGAGCCGTGCGCAGATCCTGCAGCAGGCCGGCAACGCGATGGTGGCGCAGGCCAACCAGTTGCCCGAACAGGTGATGCAGCTGCTGCGCTGATCGGCCGCAGCCCGGCCGGGTGCAGCCGGCCGTCGCAGGATTCCATCCAGGGCCCCGCCGGCAGCACGCCGCGGGGCCCTCGGCACTGGGGCTGCGAAGTGGCCGGCGTTCGCTCCTCATTTCGGCCCTTCGCGTGGCCGCGCCTTTTCCACAATGGGCCCCAATGCCTGAGCTGCCGCACAGGTGTTATCCGGAAACGGCGCGCCAGGCGACTGGACGGCAGGGACCGGACTCGAGGGCGGCAGGCGACCGCTGGCGGTCGCTCGATCCGCTTTTGATCTCCGGCCCACTTAGCCGGCGTCGTCGATTCTTGAGGAGTGGCCACCATGCCCCAGACGATCAATACGAACATCGCTTCGCTCAATGCCCAGCGCAGCCTGAACATGTCGCAGACGTCGCTGGCGACGTCGATGCAGCGGCTGTCGTCGGGCCTGCGGGTCAACTCCGCCAAGGACGATGCCGCCGGCCTGGCGATCGCCGAGCGCATGAATGCCCAGGTGCGCGGCATGAACGCCGCGGTGCGCAACGCCAACGACGGCATCTCGATGGCGCAGACCTCCGAAGGCTCGCTGGGCAAGGTGGCCGACGCGCTGCAGCGCATGCGCGAGCTGGCGGTGCAGTCGGCCAACGCGACCAACTCCGACAGCGACAAGGATTCGCTGGACAAGGAGTTCGGCGAACTGGCCAAGGAAGTCCAGCGCGTCCTGGGCGCCACCACCTTCAACGGCAAGTCCGTGCTGGGCAGCGGCGCCGGCGCGATGCAGTTCCAGGTCGGTGCCAACACCACCGCCGACGACACCATCGACATCACCACCAAGGACCTGACGACCGACCCGACGATCACCGCGGTGGCCGGCACCGACAACACCGGCGCCGGCCGCGGCCAGATCGACAGCACCGCCGCGGTCGACGCGATCCACACGGTGATCGAAAACATCGACCTGGCGCTCGACACGGTGAACACCGAGCGCGCCACGCTGGGTGCGTCGCAGTCGCGCTTCGAATCGGTGATCGCCAACCTGCAGGTCTCGGTCGAGAACCAGAGCGCGGCCAAGGCGCGGATCATGGACGCCGACTTCGCCGCGGAAACCGCCAACCTGAGCCGCTCGCAGATCCTGCAGCAGGCCGGCAACGCGATGGTGGCGCAGGCCAACTCGCTGCCGCAGCAGGTGCTCAAGCTGCTGCAAGGCTGAGCCCGGACGAAGAACAGTCCCTGCGGACTGTTCTTCGCCTGGCGAAGCGGCCGAGCTCTGCGAGGCCGTGGGCGCGGCCCCCTCGCGGCGCATCGATCCGAACGGCCCGGCCCTGCCCGGGCCGTCGTCGTTGCGGCTCCACCCTCAAGTCGGCGCGCGGGGCGCCGAAGCAAGGTCATCGAAGGAACATCACCATGGCCACATCCGTCAACGGCGTCGGCAGCATCTCGTCCGCGGGCATCGGCAGCGGCCTGGACGTCGCGAACATCCTCGAGCGGCTGATGGCGGTCGAGCAGCGGCCGCTGACGCTGCTGAAGGACCAGGCCACCAGCCTGAACGAGCGGCTGTCGAACGTCGGCAAGATGCAGGGCTATTTCTCGGCCTTGCGCGACAAGGCCAATGCGCTGACCAGCCCGTCGCTGTGGAGCAGCACCCTCGCGACCTCCGCCGACACCAGCGCGGTGAAGGTGTCGACCAGCGCCGGCGCGGTGGCCGGCAGCTACGCCGTCAACGTGGCGCGGCTGGCGGTCGGCCAGACCGTCACCGGCAGCGCGATGGCCGACAGCGCCGCGACGCTGGGCGAAGGCAGCCTGACGATCGAGCTCGGCAGCTGGGGCGCCGGCGATCCGGCGGCCGGTTTCACCGCCAAGGCCGGCAGCGCCGCGGTGAGCATCGCCATCGGCGCCGGCGAGACCAGCCTGGCCGCCATCCGCGACAAGATCAATGCCGCCGGTGCCGGCGTCACCGCGACGCTGGTCACCGACGCCAGCGGCACCCGCCTGAGCCTGCGCTCGAAGGAGACCGGCGCCGAGAACGCCTTCCGCATCAGCGTCGCCGAGACCGTCGACGACGGCAACAGCGCCAGCGGGCTGTCGGCGCTGGCCTACGACGCCAGCGCCGCCGCCTCGCCGATGGGCCGCAGCACCAGCGCCGCCAACGCCGAGCTGACGATCAACGGCATCGCCATCAGCTCGGCCAGCAACACCCTGAGCAACGTCGTCGACGGCATGACGCTGAACCTGCTGAAGCCCACCAGCGCCGACGTCGACGTCGCGGTGGCCGAGGACACCGCGGCGGTGAAGACGGCGATCACCGACTTCGTCGGCGCATTCAACACGCTGGCCTCGTTCATCCGCACCCAGACCGCCTACAACGCCGACAGCAAGACCGGCGGCGCGCTGCAGGGCGATTCGGCGACGCTGTCGCTGCAGAACCAGCTGCGCGCGGTGCTGAACGAGGCCAGCTCGGCGTCCTCGACCTGGTCGCGGCTGAGCGACATCGGGCTGTCGCTGAAGTCCGACGGCACGCTGGAGACCGCCGACACCAAGCTGACCAATGCGCTGGGCAACCTGCCCGAGCTGAAGAAGCTGCTGGCCAGCGACGGCAGCAGCTCGGCCGAGTCGGGCTTCGTGCGACGCTTCAAGCGGCTGGCCGACGCCGCGCTGGGCAGCGACGGCGTGTTCGAAAGCCGCAGCGCCGGCATCCGCGCCAGCGTCAGCCGCAACAGCAAGTCGCAGGAGGCGATGACCGAGCGACTGGCGCAGACCGAGGCGCGGCTGCGTGCGCAGTACAGCGCGCTCGACACCAAGATGTCGACGCTCAGCAACCTGAGCACCTACATGACGCAGCAGATCGCGCAGTTCAACCGGTCGACCGGTTGACCGGTTGACCGCCCGCTGCCGCGGCGCGACCCGGCGGCCCCGCCTTCCCCTGCCGACGGCGCCCACGGGCGCCGTCGCTGCTCGTGCCGCCTCGCCTGCCGCCATGGGTGCCGGCGCGTGTGCCGGCGCGCCCGCAGCGCGTCACACCTGGTGACACCCCGGCAGCCCCGCCGCTCAAGTCCGGCCGGCCTGCTCCGATAAGTCCACTACCGAGACCGCTCGCCCAAGCCCACCGCCCTGCCATGTTCAGCGCTCCCCACGCCAGTTCCAACCCACGCGCCCGCCAGTTCGCCGGTGCCTACCACCAGGTGGGTGTCCAGACGATGGTCGCCAGTTCCTCGGCCCATGGACTCGTCGCCCTGCTGTTCGACGGCTTCATGGCCGCGGTGCACCGGGCCAAGGGCGCGATGCAGCAGGGCGACATCGCCGGCAAGGGCCAGGCGATCGGTCACGCGGTGCGCATCATCGACGAGGGCCTGAAGGCCGCGCTGGACCTGAAGGCCGGCGGCAAGCTCGCCGCCGACCTGTCCGACCTGTACGCCTATGTCTGCCTGCGCCTGATCCAGGCCAACCTGCGCAACGACCCGGCGGCGCTGGACGAGTGCCAGGGCCTGCTCGCACCGCTTCGCGACGCCTGGCAGGCGATCGGCGAAAACGCCGCCGGCGATGCCGCCAATTGATTCCAAGGCCCTGGCGCCCGCCGATGCGGCCGCCCCTGCGGAGAGCCCCACCATGAACAGCAGTCTCCTGACTTACTACGAGGCGATCGAGAAGGCCAGCGCCGACATGCTCGATGCCGCGCGCGCCGGCAACTGGGACCACGTCATCAAGCTCGAGGGCGCCTGTGTGCTGCTGATCAGCCAGCTGAAGAATGCGGCCCGCGGCAGCGCGCTGTCGAACGAGGAGAACCAGCTCAAGTCGCGCATCATGAAGCGGGTGCTGGTCAACGATGCCGAGATCCGCCACCTCGCCGAGCCCTGGCTCGAGGATCTCGACCGGATGCTCAGCGGCCGCTCGCAGACCCTGCACTGAGCCCGGCCACCCAGCGCTGCCCAGCCGCTGCGGCGCCGCCGTCCTGCCGACCCGACTCCAGGACCTCGCCATGTCCTCCCTCGACACGCGGGACGAGACGCCCGACGCCGGCGCCGAAGACGACCCCCTGGCCCGGTTCCGCTGCCGCCATCCGCGCGAAGTGCTGGCGCTGCTGCGCGAGCTGCGCGATGGCGTGACGCCGCTGACCCTGACCGCGCCCGACGGCGCCACGCTCGGCGCCAACGTCTGGGGCGCCGACGCCGAACAGCAGCGCATGGCCTTCGGCGTCGAAGCCGACGATCCGCAGCTGCCGGCGCTGGTCGAGGCCGACGAAGTCACCGCGGTGGCCTACCTCGACGCGATCAAGCTCCAGTTCGACCTGCAGGACCTGGTGCTCGTGCGCAGCGGCCGCACCACGGCGCTGCAGACACGCCTGCCGCGCTGCATCTACCGCTTCCAGCGCCGCGGAAGCTACCGGGTGCGCACGCCGGACCGGGCCGCGCCGAGCGCCCAGCTGCGCCACCCGGTGCTGCCCGAGATGGCGCTGTCGCTGCGCATCCTCGATCTGAGCGTCGGCGGCTGCGCGTTGCTGCTGGCGGTCGACGTGCCGCCGCTGCCGCTGGGCGTCACGCTGCACGGCGTGGTGCTCGAACTCGACCGCGACACCCGCCTGCCGGTCACGCTGCGCCTGCAGCACATGTCGTCGATCCTGTCGAAGACGCCAGGGCTGCGCCTGGGCTGCGAGATCGTGCGGCCCGACGGCGGCGTCGAGCGCAGCCTGCAGCGCTACATCGACCAGACCCAGAAGCGGCGGCGCCTGCTGTCGCTGGAATGACCCGCCGCCGAAACGCCTGCGGCGCCCGCGCGGCACGCACCGGCGCGCGGCGGCCGCCGGGCTACACGCTGCTGGAGCTGCTGGTGGTGATGGCGATCACGATGATCCTCGGCGCCGTCGCGACACCGAGCTTCAGCGCGCTGGTGGCGCGGCAGCGGCTGAAGTCGACGGCCCACGGGCTGCAGGCCGACATCGCGATGGCCCGGCTGGAGGCCGGCCGCCGCGGCCTGCCGGTGCACCTGCTGTTCCAGCCCGGCGCGCAGTGGTGCTATGCGCTCGCCGAGGGCATCGGCCATGACTGCCGGCAGGCCGTCGCGGCGCCCGGCAGCGGCGTGATCAAGGTCGTGCGCGCGCCCGATCACCCGGGCGTCACGCTGCTCGAGGCCGCGCCGATGGCGATGGACGGCCGCAGCGGCACCAGCCTGCTCGCCGATGGCCATGCGCGATTCGCGTCGCCGCAGACCGGACAGCAGCTGAAGGTGCGGCTGGGTCCGCTGGGCCGCGCCAGCATCTGCGCCCCGGCGTTGCCGGTGAGCGGCTCGCCACCCTGCCCCACCGCCGAACCGGCGTCCTGACGCGGCCGGCACGTCCGCCCGGGCCGAGCGGGCCGAGCGGGGCGGCGCTGCGGGCGCGTCCCGCGGCGCGAGGCGAAGCAGGCGCGTCCGTGGCGGTCAGACCTGCATGTTCATGATCTCGGTGTAGGCCTGCACCAGCCGGTTGCGCACCGACAGCGCGGCGGTGAACGCGACCTGCGACTTCTGCATCGCGATCACCGTCTGCTCCAGGCTCACCGTCGGGTTGTCCAGCTGCAGCTCGCGCTGCAGCGCGCTGGTCTCGAGCTGGGCATCGCTGACCGCGCGCAGCGCCTCGGCCATCGCGGTGCCGAAGCTGGGCTTGTCGGTCGGCTCGGCGGCCGGCGCCTTCAGCGGCTGACCGTCGGGCCGCAGCCCGGCGCGGGCGACGGCCTGGGCGAAATCGAAGGGCTTCAGCTCGAGTTTCATCGCAGGCAGGTCCGGGGGTGACGCGGTCCGACGGGACGACCCGGGAACGGCCCGCCGAGTGTCGGGCGTGGTGTTCGGATCGGCACGCCCTGCACTCTAGGCCCCGCGCTCGGCGGCGATGGCCCGAACTGAAGCCCGAAGGGCGGGCACTTCATCCCCTTTGCCGCGCCGGTGCTGTCGAACAATCGACGCCGAACCCGGCCCTGTGCCGCACGGTCCCTGGCCATTGCCGCCACCGCCATCGCCCCCATCATGGACGCCGCCGTCACCGCCCTGACACCCGCCAACGAAGCCGCCCTGCTGGCCGCCGCGACGCCGGCGACGCCGCAGGGGCCGATCGCCCGGCTGCAGGCGTTGCCCGCGCGCAGCAAGCTGATGCTGGGCCTGGGCAGCGCCGGGCTGGCCGCGCTGCTGGTGGTCATGGCGCTGTGGAGCCGCCAGGTGCCGATGGCGCCGCTGTTCCCGACCCTGCTGCCCGACGCCGAGCTCGGCCTGGTGCTCGACCAGCTGCGCAAGCTGGGCGAGACGCCCGAGATCGGCCGCCAGGGCGGCCTGATCATGGTGCCCGCCGAGCACGTGGCCGAGCTGCGCGCCAAGCTCGCCGCGCTGGGCCTGCCCAAGGCCCAGCCCACCGGTTACGAGGCGGCCGAGAAGACGCCGTTCGGCCAGTCGCAGCAGCAGGAGCGCACGGCCAAGGAACGCCTGCTCGGCAGCCTGGTCGAGAGCAGCCTGACGCGCATGTCGGCGGTGCAGTCGGTCAAGGTGATCGTCGCCTTGCCGCAGCAGTCGGGCTTCTACCTCGATCAGGGCAAGCCCACCGCATCGGTGATGCTGACGCTGCACCCGGGGCGCACGCTGGACCGCGAGCAGATCGCCAGCATCGTCAACACCACCGCCAACGCGGTGCGGATGTCGCCGAAGGACGTCTCGGTGACCGACCAGGACGGCAACTGGCTGAGCCAGCCGCAGACCGACGGCGCCCTGCGCGGCGACCTGAGCGCCCAGCAGCGGGCCCACCAGCGCGAGCGCGAGGCCGCGCTGCTCGACAAGGTGAAGAAGATCCTCGAGCCCGCGCTCGGCGCCGACAACCTGCGCGCCACCGTCACCGCCGAGCTCGACTTCAACCAGATCGAGTCGACCAGCGAGACCTACGCCCCCAACCAGGGCGCCGACGCGCGGGCCACGGTGCGCAGCCAGCGCAGCCTGGAGTCCAGCGCCACCGCGCCGCCGCAGCCCGCCGGCGTGCCGGGCGCGGTCAGCAACCAGCCCTCGGCCCCGACCACCACGACCAGCGCGCCGGCGCAGGGCACCCAGGCCAGCACTTCGGCGGCCGGCGGCGGCGCCGGCCTGCGCCGCGAGACCCAGGTCAACTACGAGGCCGACAAGACCGTGGCGGTGCGGCGCAATGCGGTCGGCGAGATCCGCCGGGTCAACGTCGCGGTGATGGTCAACCACCGCAGCGCCGTCGATGCCAAGACCGGCAAGACGCTGAGCACGCCGCTGTCCGACGAGGAGATGAAGAAGCTCACCGAGCTGGTGCAGGAGGCGGTCGGCTACAACAAGGACCGCGGCGATTCGGTGCGGGTGGTCAACATCCCGTTCCGCAGCGAGCCCAAGGTCGAGCCCGAGGCGCTGCCGATCTGGCGCGACCCGGGGCTGCTCGACCTGCTGCGCGTGGCGGGCATGCCCGCGGCGCTGACCGCGGTGGCGCTGATGCTGCTGCTCGGCGTCGTGCGCCCGGCGCTGCGGCCGCCCAAGCCGCCGCTGCCCGAGGCGACGCTGGATGCGCGGGTCGACGATGCCGAGCCGCTGCCCGGACCGGCAACGCCGGACCCGCTGGCGCTCGAAGCGCCGAAGGCCGAGAACCGCCTGACCGAGGCCCGCACGATGGCCCGCGACAACCCGCAGGCGGTGGCCAACATCCTGCGCAACTGGATCGACGGCGAATGACACCGATCGCCCCCGAAGCGCCTGGTTCGCGGCGGTCCGCGCGCCGGGGCTGCCATCGCGGCAGCCGGATCGACAACCCCTGAGGCGCAACCATGGACGACAAGGGCGTCGAAGAAGCCGCGATCCTGCTGATGTCGCTCGGCGAGGAGGAGGCGGCGGAGGTCTTCAAGCACCTCGCGCCGAAGGAGGTGCAGAAGCTCGGCGAGACCATCGCCCGGCTGAAGATCGTGCCGCGCGACCGCCTGACGCAGGTGCTCGAGCGCTTCGCGACCGATTCGGTCGAGTCGCACACGCTGGTCGCCGACACCGACGAGTACGTCAAGTCGGTGCTGCGCAAGGCGCTGGGCGACGACAAGGCCAACCTGCTGATCGACCGCATCCTGCAAGGCAGCGACATCACCGGCATCGAGGGCCTGAAGTGGATGGACCCCTCGACCGTCGCCGAGCTGCTGCGCAACGAGCACCCGCAGATCGTCGCGGCGATCATGGTCCACCTGGAGGCCGACCTGGCCAGCGAGATCATGAAGTGCTTCACCGAGCGCCAGCGCAACGAGGTGATGGTGCGCATCGCCACGCTCGACGGCATCCAGCCGGCGGCGCTGCGCGACCTGAACGAGGTGATGAGCCACGTGCTGGCCGGCGGCGACAAGATGCGCAAGGCCTCGCTGGGCGGCGTGAAGACGGCCGCCGAGATCATCAACCAGATGGGCAGCGCGATCGAGACCAGCGTGCTCGACTACGTGCGCGAGAGCGACCCCGATC
The DNA here is from genome assembly GCA_016790515.1 of Burkholderiaceae bacterium. Lineage (GTDB taxonomy): Bacteria > Pseudomonadota > Gammaproteobacteria > Burkholderiales > Burkholderiaceae_C > Pseudaquabacterium. Next base: position 8,890 of record JAEUOY010000044.1, read on the forward strand.
TGGCGCAGAAGCTGATGGACAACATGTTCGGCTTCGACGACCTGATCAAGCTCGACGACAAGGGCATCCAGGCGGTGCTGAAGGAAGTGCAGAGCGAATCGCTGGTGCTGGCGCTCAAGGGCGCGACGCCGGAGATGCGCGAGAAGGTCTTCCGCAACATGTCCAGCCGCGCCGCCGAGACGCTGCGCGAGGACCTGGAAGGCCGCGGCCCGGTGCGGGTGTCCGACGTCGAGGCCGAGCAGAAGGAAATCCTCAAGACCGTGCGCCGCCTGGTCGAGGAAGGGCAGATCGTGATCGCCACCGGAGGCGCCGATGATTTCGTCTAGACGTGACCCGCGCCGCGAGTCGCTGCCGCGGCAGGTGCCGCCGCCGCCCGGCTCGCGCGGCGGCGTGCCCTACACCCGCTTCATCCCGCGCGAGGAGCTGCAGGGCTTCTCGGCCTGGCGGCCCGACACCTTCGGCCCGGCGCCCTCCTTC
>JAEUOY010000059.1 GCA_016790515.1 Burkholderiaceae bacterium
GGCGTCAGCCAGCATGTGCACGGCACCGACAACGCGCGCTGCCTGATCGCGCTGTCGGCGATCACCGGCCAGATCGGCAAGCCCGGCAGCGGGCTGCACCCGCTGCGCGGCCAGAACAACGTGCAGGGCGCCAGCGACGCCGGGCTGATCCCGATGATGTTCCCGAACTACCAGCGGGTCGACCAGCCTGAGGTCCATGCCTGGTTCGAGGCCTTCTGGGGCCAGCCGCTCAGCAGCCAGCCAGGCCTGACGGTGGTCGAGATCCTGCACAAGGCGCAGGCGAGCGACGACGACCCGCAGAAGATCCGCGGCATGTTCATCATGGGCGAGAACCCGGCGATGAGCGACCCCGACCTCAACCACGCCCGCGCCGGGCTGGCGAGTCTTGGGCACCTGGTGGTGCAGGACCTGTTCATGACCGAGACCGCCTGGCTGGCCGACGTGGTGCTGCCGGCCTCGGGCTGGCCCGAGAAGACCGGCACGGTGACCAACACCGACCGCATGCTGCAGATGGGCCGCCGCGCGCTCGACCTGCCGGGCGACGCCCGCCAGGACCTGTGGATCCTGCAGCAGCTGGCGCGCCGGCTGGGGCTGGACTGGGACTACCCGGGCGACGACAGCGGCGTCGCCGCGGTCTACGAGGAGATGCGCCAGGCGCTGCACGGCGTGATCGCCGGCGTGTCCTGGGAGCGGCTCGAACGCGAGCACAGCATCACCTACCCCTGCCTCGACGCGGCCGACGCCGGGCAGGCTATCGTCTTCGCCGACCGCTTCCCGACCGAAGACGGCCGCGTCCACCTGGTGCCGGCGCCGCTGCTGCCGGCGGCCGAGCGACCCGACGCCGACTACCCCTTCGTGCTGATCACCGGCCGCCAGCTCGAGCACTGGCACACCGGCAGCATGACGCGGCGCAGCCAGGTGCTCGACGCGGTCGAGCCGCTGGCCACCGCCAGCCTGCACGGCCAGGACCTGGCGGCGCTCGGCCTGCAGCCCGGCGACGCGCTGACGGTGGCCAGCCGGCGCGGCAGCGTCGTGTTGCACGCCCGGCGCGACGACGGCACGCCGCCGGGCACGGTGTTCATCCCCTTCGCCTACGCCGAGGCGGCGGCCAACCGGCTGACCAACCCGGCGCTCGACCCGGCGGCCAAGATTCCCGAGTTCAAGTTCTGCGCGGTGCGCATCGCCCCCGGCGGCGAGGTCGTCGCGCCGGCCGGCTACGGCGCCGGCGCCACCGCCGGCTGATCCCGTCGCCGCGGCCGCGCTCAAGGTCGGGCCCACGGCTGCCGATAGCGCGTCCAGGTGCGGCATCCGCCGCACCGGGACGGGTCACGGCATGGAACGACAGGCGGAGGAATCGCAGCGGCTGCCCGGTGGGTGGCAGCCCGGGCTGGTGTTCCTGATCGGCGCGGCGGCATCGGCGGGTGTCGCGCTGTGGCTCGAGTTCGGCGTCATCGTCGCGCGCTAGCCCTGGCTGGTCGGGTTCGGCGGCGTGCTGGCCAGCGCGCTGCTGTCCGCGCTGCTGCGCCAGCAGATGAGCGGCCGCAGCCGCGCCGAGGCGCTGGCCCGCCGGATGACGGCCGACCTCGGCCGCCTGGCGCTGGTCGCCCGCCGCACCAGCAACGCGGTGGTGATCACCGACCGGCAAGGCCTGATCACCTGGGTCAACGAGGGCTTCGAGCGCCTGACCGGCCACACCGCGGCCGCCGCGCTGGGCCGATCGCCCGGCGCGCTGCTGCAGACCGATGCCACCAACCCCGCCACGGTGCAGGCGATGCGCGAGGCACTGTCGGCGGGGCAGGGCTACCAGGGCGAGGTGCTCAACCGCAGCAAGTCCGGCCGGCACTACTGGGTCGAACTGGACATCCAGCCGCTGCACGACGAGGCCGGCGCGCTCAGCGGCTTCATGGCGATCGAGCTGGACATCACCGCGCGCAAGCACGCCGAACGCGGCCTGGCGCGCGAACGCCAGAGCCTGCAGAACATCATCGAAGGCACGGCGGTCGGCACCTGGGAGTGGAACGTCGAGACCGGCCAGACCGTGTTCAACGAACGCTGGGCGCAGATCGTCGGCCACTCGCTGGCCTCGCTGGGGCCGACGACGATCGACACCTGGGCCCGGCTGCTGCACCCGGAAGACCAGCGGCAGTCGTCGATCGAGCTCGAGCGCCACTTCGACAGCCTGACCGCGGTCTACGAGTGCGAACTGCGCATGCGCCACCGTGCCGGCCACTGGGTCTGGGTGCTGGCCCGCGGCAAGCTGTTCAGCCGCAGTGCCGACGGGCGGCCGCGCTGGATGGCCGGCACCCACATGGACATCACCGAGCGCAAGCAGGTCGAGGCGGCACTGCGCGCGAGCCAGGCCTTGCTGAGCCGCACCGGGCAGATCGGCGGCGTCGGCGGCTGGGAGCTCGACCTCGCGACCCGGACCCTGGCCTGGACCGACGAGACCTGCCGCATCCACGGCGTCGCGCCGGGCCACCGGCCCAGCCTGGCCGAGGCCATCGGCTACTTCGCACCGGCGGTGCAGGCGCAGGTCGTGCAGGCCTTCGACGAGGCCGGCCTGAACGGCACCCCCTGGGATCTGGAACTGCCCCTGATCACTGCCGCCGGCCGCGAGATCTGGGTCCGGGCGCTGGGCGAGGCCGAGTCCGTCGACGGCCGGCCGGTGCGCCTGTTCGGCGCGCTGCAGGACATCACCGCCCGCCGCGCCCTCGAGGCCGAGCTGCGGGCGAAGAACGAACTGGTCAACAGCGTGATCGAGAACCTGCCCGGCGGGCTGACGGTGTTCGACGCCGACCTGCGCCTGCAGCTGGCCAACCGGGAGCTCGGCCGGCTGCTGGCGCTGCCGCCGCACCTGACCGAGCCGGGCCGCACGCGCTTCGAGGACGTGATCCGCTTCAACGCCGAGCGCGGCGACTACGGCAGCGGCGACGTCGACGCGATCGTCGAGTCGATCGTGCAGCGCGCCCGCGGACCGGTCGTGCCGCACCAGTTCGAGCGTGTCGCCGGCAGCGGGCTGACCCTCGACGTGCGCGGCGCGCCGCTGCCCGGCGGCGGATTCGTGACGACCTACATCGACGTCACGGCGCGGCGCCAGGCCGAGGCCGAGGCCAGCCGCTCGGCGGCGCTGCTGCGCGGCGCGATCGACGCGATCGACGAGGCCTTCGTGCTGTTCGACCCCGACGACCGGCTCGTCTTCTGCAACGACAAGTACCGCCGGATCTACCCCGGCATGGCCCATCGGATGGTGCCCGGCGCGACCTTCGAGGAGATCGTCCGCCCGGGGGCCGAGACCGGCCAGTACCTCGACGCGGTCGGCCGCGTCGACGAATGGATGGCCGAGCGCCTGGCCGCGCACCGCTCGGGCAACGCCACCCTGGTGCAGCGGCTGGACACCGGGCGCACGCTGCGCATCGTCGAGCGCAAGATGGCCGACGGCCACATCGTCGGCTTCCGCATCGACGTCACCGAGCTGATGTCGGCCACCGAGGCGGCGCAGAAGGCCTCGGTCGCCAAGAGCCAGTTCCTGGCCAACATGAGCCACGAGATCCGCACCCCGATGAACGCGATCCTCGGCATGCTGGCGCTGCTGCGCCGGACCGGGCTGACGCCGCGCCAGGAGGACTACGCCTCGAAGAGCGAAAGCGCGGCGCGCTCGCTGCTCGGGCTGCTCAACGACATCCTCGACTTCTCCAAGGTCGAGGCCGGCAAGCTGGTGCTCGATCCGCAGCCCTTCCGCATCGACCACCTGATGCGCAACCTCGGGGTGATCCTCGCGGCCGGTGTCGGTGCCAAGCCGGTCGAAGTGCTGTTCGACCTCGATCCGGCGCTGCCGCGCCTGCTGGTCGGCGACGAGATGCGCCTGCAGCAGGTGCTGATCAACCTGGGCGGCAACGCGGTGAAGTTCACCGCCGAGGGCGAGGTGGTGGTGTCGGCCCGGGTGCTGCGGCACCAGGCGGGCGAGGTCGCGCTGCGCTTCGCGGTGCGCGACACCGGCATCGGCATCGCGCCGGACAACCAGGCCCGCATCTTCAGCGGCTTCACCCAGGCCGAGGCCAGCACCACGCGCCGCTACGGCGGCACCGGGCTGGGTGTTGCGATCAGCCAGCGGCTGGTCGCGCTGATGGGCGGCGAACTCGGACTGGACAGCGCGCCCGGGCGGGGCAGCAGCTTCCATTTCACGCTGACGCTGCCGGTGGCCGACGATCCGGCCGAGCCCGGGCGGGCCGCGGCGCGCCGCCTGCACGCGCTGGTGGTCGACGACAACCCGACCGCGCGCGAGGTGCTGCAGCAGATGACCGGGGCGCTGGGCTGGTCGGCCGACATCGCCGACAGCGGCGAGGCAGCGCTGGCGCTGGTGGCCGGACGCAGCGCCGCCGGACAGCGCTACGACGCAGTCTTCGTCGACTGGCAGATGCCGGGCATGGACGGCTGGGAGACCACCCGCCGCCTGCGCGACGGCGGCCTGGCCGGCGACCCGCCGCTGCTGGTGATGGTGACCGCCCATGGCCGCGAGAAGCTCGAGCAGCGCAGTCCGCAGGAGCAGGCCTGGCTCGACGGCTTCCTGGTCAAGCCGGTGACCGCCTCGATGCTGCTCGACGCGGTGACCGACGCCCGGCGCGGGCGCGACCAGCCGCACCTGTCGGCGCTCGCGCTGCCCTCGGCCACGGCTGGCGCCCGGCGCCTGGCCGGGATGCGGCTGCTGGTGACCGAGGACAACCTGAACAACCAGCAGGTCGCACGCGAGCTGCTCGAGGACGAGGGCGCCGTGGTGCAGATCGCCGGCAACGGCGAAGAGGGTGTCGCCGCGGTCGCCGCCGCCGAGGAACCGTTCGACGTCGTGCTGATGGACCTGCAGATGCCGGTGATGGACGGCTTCACCGCCACCGCCTGCATCCGCCAGGGCCTGGGCGGGCGTACGCTGCCGATCGTCGCGATGACCGCCAACGCGATGGCCAGCGACCGCGAGGCCTGCCTCGCGGCCGGCATGAACGAGCATGTCGGCAAGCCCTTCGACATCGACCAGCTGGTGGCGGTGTTGCTGCGCGTCAGCGGCCGTGCGGCCGCCTCCGCCCCGACCGGCAGCGCGACGGTGGCCAGCCCGCCGGCGCCGCTGCCTGCCGCCTTGCGCGACGCGGCGGCCGCCGCCGGTGTCGACCTGGCCGAGGCGCTGCACCGCCTCGGCGGCAAGCAGCCGGTGTACGAGCGCATGCTGCGCAATTTCGTCGCCGAGCTGGAGGCGCTGCCGCGCACGCTGTCGCAGCAGCTGCAATCCGGCGCGCCGGCAGAGGCTGCGCGCAGCATGCACATGCTCAAGGGCCTGGCCGCGACGCTGGGGCTGCGCGGCCTGTCCGCGCTGGCCAGCGCCGCCGAGACGCCGTTGGCCGAAGGTGCCGACGCGCCCGGCCCGGTCGGCGAGGTCGTCGCCGCGATCGGCGCGGCCCTCGGGCCGCTGGCCGCGCTGCTGGCGCAGTTGCAGCCCGTGCCGGCGTCGGGGGTGGCGCCAGCGGCCAGCGCCGACCCGGCGCTGCTGCACCGTGGACTGACCGAGCTGGCCACGCTGCTGGAGAACTCGGACATGCTGGCTACCGAGCGCATGCTCGCGCTCAAGCAGCAGGCTGGTGGCGCGACGGCAGCGGCCTGGGCCGAACTCGACGATGCCGTCGGCAGGCTGGACTTCGAGCGTGCAGTGCCGCTGTGCCGCCATCTGATCATGGAGACCCGCCGATGAACGCCCGTCTGCCCTTGCCGCTGCCGCCGTTGCTGGAACAGCACCTGCCGCGGTTGCTGGTCGTCGACGACCAGCCCGCCAACATCCAGGCGCTGTACCAGGCCTTCAACGAGGGCCACCAGGTGCTGATGGCCACCAGCGGGGAGCAGGCGCTCAGGCTCGCGGCCACCAAGCGGCCCGACCTGGTGCTGCTCGACGTGGCGATGCCGGGCATGGACGGCCACGAGGTCTGCCGGCGGCTGAAGGCCGACGAGGCGACGCGCGACACGCCGGTGATCTTCGTCACCGCGCACAGCGACGAGGCCGCCGAGACCACCGGCCTGGCGCTCGGCGCGGTGGACTTCATCAGCAAGCCGATCAACCCGGCGATCGTGCGGGCCCGCGTCAAGACCCACCTGACGCTGAAGGCCCAGGCCGACATGCTGCGCGAGTGGGTCTACGTCGACGGCCTGACCGGGGTGCGCAACCGCCGCTACTTCGACGAAGACCTGGCCGTCGAATGGTCGCGCGCGATGCGCGACGGCACCGCGCTGAGCCTGGTGATGATCGATGTCGACCTGTTCAAGCGCTACAACGACCACTACGGCCACCAGGCCGGCGACGATTGCCTGCGCCGGGTGGCGCAGGCGCTGCGCGGCTGTCTGAAGCGGCCGGGCGACCTGGTCGCGCGCTACGGCGGCGAGGAATTCGTCTGCCTGCTGCCGGCCACACCGCTGGAAGGCGCGATGGTGCTCGCCGGCCAGTTGCATCAGGCCGTGGCCGGACTCGGCCTGCCGCACGCGCAGTCGACCGTGTCCGACCGGCTGAGCATCAGCCTGGGCGTCTGCAGCAAGCCGGCCGGCAGCGGCGGCAGCGCCGCGGCGATGCTGCGCGCGGCCGATGCCCAGCTCTACCAGGCCAAGATCGCGGGCCGCAACCGGGTCTGCGGGGCGCTGCTGGTCGGGGACTGATTTCGGCCGGTGATCGGTCGCTTCGGTGCGAGCGGCCGTTCGCGGCTCGTTGCCGGTATTGCGACAGGCGGCTTTCGCTGCGCTCATCGAAGCTGAATCGGCGTGAGGACGAGGCCGAGGCCACCGGGCGACCGGCCGACTCCGTGTCCCCCGCCGGCCTGCGGCCGGCTCCTCCTTTACCTGCGTCGTCCGGTCACCCGGCGCCCTCGTCCCGGCACCGCCGGGCGCGTGCGACGGTCTTGGCGGCCGTGGC
>JAEUOY010000074.1 GCA_016790515.1 Burkholderiaceae bacterium
GGTGGCGTCGAAGGCGGCCTTGTGGCCGGCGGCGACTTCGGCAGCGACGTGCGCCTCATGCACCGCCTTGTGCGCCAGCATCGGCTGGCCGACGACGTCGCCGATGGCGAAGATGTGCGGCACGTTGGTGCGCATCTGCGCGTCCACCGGGATGAAGCCGCGCTCGCCGACGGTGACGCCGGCCTTCTCGGCGCCGACTTTCTTGCCGTTGGGGCTGCGCCCGACGGCCTGCAGGACCAGGTCGTAGGTGCCCTCGCTCTTGGTGCCGTCGAGGCCCTCGAACATCACGCGGATGCCCTCGGCCGTGGCCTGTGCGCCCACCGTCTTCGTCTTCAGCCAGATGTTGTCGAAGCGCGGCGCGTTCATCTTCTGCCACACCTTGACGAGGTCTCGGTCCGCGCCCTGCATGAGGCCGTCGAGCATCTCCACCACGTCGAGGCGGGCGCCCAGCGTGCTGTACACCGTGCCCATCTCAAGGCCGATGATGCCGCCGCCGATGACGAGCATCTTCTTGGGCAGCGTGCGCATCTGCAGCGCGCCGGTGCTGTCGACGATGCGCGGGTCGTCGGGCAGGAACGGCAGCCGCACCGCCTGCGAGCCGGCGGCGATGATGCAGTGCTTGAACCTGATGGTCTGTGTCTTGCCGGTCTTGGCCTGGCCGTCGCCCGTGGTCTCCTCGACCGTGACGTGGTGCGGGTCGGCAAAGGCGCCGTAGCCGCGCAGCACCGTCACCTTGCGCATCTTGGCCATCGCCGAGAGGCCGCCGGTGAGCTTGCCGACGACCTTGTTCTTGTGCGCGAGCAGCTTGCCAGGCTCGAGCACCGGCGAGCCGTAGGCGACGCCGAGCTCGGCGAAGTGCTTCACCTCGTCCATCACCGCGGCCACGTGCAACAGGGCCTTGCTCGGGATGCAGCCGACGTTCAGGCACACGCCTCCCAGCGTGGCGTAGCGCTCGACAATGACGGTCTTCATGCCCAGGTCCGCGGCGCGGAACGCGGCCGAGTAGCCCCCCGGGCCGGCGCCGAGCACGAGCATGTCGCACTCGAGGTCGGCGCCACCGGCGTAGCTGCTGGCCACAGGTGCGGGTGCCGTGGGCGCGGCGGCCTTCGGCGGGGCCGCTGCCGCCGGCGCGGCCGGCGCAGGCGGCGCGGCCGAGACGGGCGCCCCGGCGCCTTCGGCCTCGAGCAGCAGCAGCACCGTGCCCTCGTTGACCTTGTCGCCGAGCGCGACCTTCAATGCCTTCACGACGCCACCGTGCGACGACGGGATCTCCATCGAAGCCTTGTCGCTTTCCACCGTGACGAGGCTCTGCTCGGCCTTGATCGTGTCGCCGGGCTTGACGAGCAGCTCGATGACGGCCACGTCCTTGAAGTCGCCGATGTCGGGCACCTTGATTTCGATGAGGGCCATGTCGGTTTGTCTCTCTTCAGGTTCTGAGTTTCAGCGTGTGCAGCCGCACCGGCGCCGCCGAGCTGGTGTCGAACTCGCAGCCGGCGCGCACGCCGGCGTCGGCCACTTCGCGTGCGCTCTTGGCGCGCGACCAGGTGGCGTACATGGCGCCCAGGGCATAGCGCCGGCCCGAGCCGATGGCCCAGAAGCGCTCGAACTCGAACACCTCGCGGTAGCTCTCGACACCGAAGACCCCGTGCGCATTCGCGACGAGGATCGAGATCTGGCTGCTCTCGTAGGGGTCGGAGTCGTGCTCCTTGGTGTTCAGGTAGAAGCGCTCCTTGAGCTGCGGGTGCAGCGCGCGGAAGGTCTCGAAGATCTCACTGCGCGAGCCGAGACGCAACTGGTCCTTGGGCAATGCCGAGAGCGCTTGCTGCAACACCGGGATGTGCGCGGTGCTGCCGACGGCGCCGATCCAGTGCCCGCGCAGGTTGAACAGCTTCGTGTTGGCTTCGTAGCCCGGCGGCAGCCGCATCTCGCCGAAGGTGATCAGCGAGTCCGATGCGATGGCCAGCGAGCCGCCCTTGCGGGCGACGACGACGGTGCTCATGTGCCGCGCCCGCTCAGAGCAACACCCGGCGGAAGTCCGCCAGGATCTGCCCGAAGTAGGCGTTGAAGCGAGCCGCCGCCGCGCCGTCGATGACGCGGTGGTCCCAGCTCAGCGAAAGCGGCAGGATCAGCCGGGGCGCGAACTGATTGCCGTCCCAGCGCGGCTCCGTGGCGCTGCGGCAGACGCCGAGGATCGACACCTCGGGCGCGTTGATGATGGGCGTGAAGTAGCGCCCGCCGATGCCGCCGAGCGAGCTGATGCTGAAGCAGCCGCCGCTCATGTCGGCGGGCCCCAGCTTGCCGTCGCGCGCCTTCTTGGCCAGTTCGCCCATCTCCTGGCTGATCTGGAAGATGCCCTTCTTGTCGGCGTCCTTGATCACCGGCACGACGAGGCCGTTGGGCGTGTCGGCGGCGAAGCCGACGTGGAAGTACTTCTTGTAGACGAGCTGATCCCCGTCCAGGCTGGCATTGAACTCGGGGAACTTCTTCAGGGCGGCCACGGCCGCCTTGATCATGAAGGCCAGCATCGTCACCTTGATGCCTGCATTCTCGTTCTCCTTGTTGAGCTGCACCCGGAAGGCTTCCAGCTCGGTGATGTCGGCATCGTCGTGGTTCGTGACATGCGGGATCACGACCCAGTTGCGGTGCAGGTTGGCGCCGCTGATCTTCTTGATGCGCGACAGGTCCTTGCGCTCGACGGGGCCGAACTTGGCGAAGTCCACCTGCGGCCAGGGCAGCAGGCCCGGGATGCCGCCGCCGGCCGCCGCCGCGGGCGCCGCCGCCTTCGGTGCCGTCTGCGCGGTGGCGATCACGCCCTTGACGAAGCCCTGCACGTCGGCCTGGGTGATGCGGCCCTTGGGCCCGCTGCCCTTGACCTGTTCCAGCGGCACGCCCAGTTCTCGCGCCAGGCGGCGGATCGACGGCGAGGCATGCGGCAGCGCGGCCTTCGGCGCGCTCGGCTCGTGCGCCGGCAGGCCGGCCGGGGCCGCGGCAGGTGCCGGCGCGGGCACCGGGGCCACCGCAGCGGCCGGCGCCGCCGCCGCAGCAGGGGCCGCAGCAGGCGCGGCTGCCGGCGCAGCCGCCGCGGCCACGCCCTCGAGCACCACGACCAGCGAGCCCTTGGACACCTTGTCGCCGAGCTTGACCTTGACCTCCTTGACCACGCCGGCGTGGCTGGACGGGATCTCCATCGAAGCCTTGTCGCTCTCGACCGTGATCAGGCTCTGCTCGACCTTGATCGCATCGCCGGGCTTGACCATCACCTCGATCACCGAGACCTCGGCGAAATCGCCGATGTCGGGCACGAAGACCTCGATCGGTCCGCTGGCCGCGGGTGCCGCGGCGGCCGGCGCCGGAGCGGCGGCCGGGGCGGGGGCTGCCGGCGCCGCGGCCCCTGCGGCTTCCAGCACCAGCAGCAACGAGCCTTCGTTGACCTTGTCGCCGATCGCCACCTTCAGTTCCCTGACGACGCCGGCGTGGCTCGACGGGATCTCCATCGAGGCCTTGTCGCTCTCGACCGTGACCAGGCTCTGATCGACCGCCACCGTGTCGCCCGGCTTGACCATCAGCTCGATCACCGCCACGTCCTTGAAGTCGCCGATGTCGGGGACCTTGACTTCTACCAATGCCATTTCTTGTCTCCGGTTGCCGGTGTCAGGCGTACAGCGGGTTGATCTTCTCGACGTTCAGGCCGTACTTGGCGATCGCCTCGGCGACCTTGGCCGTCGGCACCGCACCCTCGTCGGCCAGCGTCTTCAGCGCCGCGACGACGACGTAGTGGCGGTTGACCTCGAAGTGCTCGCGCAGCTTGCTGCGGAAGTCGCTGCGGCCGAAGCCGTCGGTGCCCAGCACCTTGTAGGTCCGGCCCTTGGGCATGTAGGCGCGGATCTGCTCGCCGTAGACCTTGATGTAGTCGGTCGCGCAGATCACCGGGCCGGCGTGGGCGCCGAGCTGCTGGGCGACGAAGGGCACCCGCGGCGTCTCGGTGGGGTGCAGCAGGCTCCAGCGCTCGGCGTCCTGGCCGTCGCGCGCCAGTTCGTTGAAGCTGGGGCAGCTCCAGACCTTGGCGGCGACGCCCCAGTCGGCCTCGAGCAGCGCCTTCGCGGCGATCGATTCGCGCAGGATCGTGCCCGAGCCCAGCAGGTTGACCTGCGGCTGGCCCTTCTTCGCCTGGGCGTCCTGCAGCAGGTACATGCCCTTGATGATCTGCTCCTCGGTGCCGGCGACGAGGCCCGGCATCGGGTAGTTCTCGTTGAGCAGGGTGACGTAGAAGTAGACGTTCTCCTGCTTCTCGACCATGCGCTTCAGGCCGTGGTGCAGGATCACGCCGACCTCGTGTGCGAAGGTCGGGTCGTAGCTGACGCAGTTCGGGATCGTGCCGGCCAGGATGTGGCTGTGGCCGTCCTCGTGCTGCAGGCCTTCGCCGTTGAGCGTGGTGCGGCCCGAGGTGCCGCCGAGCAGGAAGCCGCGCGCCTGCATGTCGCCGGCGGCCCAGGCCAGGTCGCCGATGCGCTGGAAGCCGAACATCGAGTAGTAGACGAAGAACGGCACCATGATGCGGTTGTTGGTGCTGTAGCTGGTCGCCGCGGCGATCCAGCTGCACATGCCGCCGGCCTCGTTGATGCCTTCCTGCAGGATCTGGCCGTCGGTGGCCTCGCGGTAGTACATCACCTGGTCCTTGTCGACCGGCGTGTAGTTCTGGCCCTCGGGGTTGTAGATGCCGATCTGGCGGAACAGCCCCTCCATGCCGAAGGTGCGCGCCTCGTCGACCAGGATCGGCACCGTGCGCGGCCCCAGCGCCTTGTCGCGCAGCAGCTGGGTCAGGAAGCGCACGTAGGCCTGCGTGGTGCTGATCTCGCGGCCCTCGGGCGTCGCATCGAGCACGGCCTTGAAGGTCTCCAGCGACGGCACGGTGAACTGCTCGTCGGCCTGGGTGCGGCGGTGTGGCAGGTAGCCGCCCAGCGCCTTGCGGCGCTCGTGCAGGTAGCGCATCTCGGGCGTGTCGTCGGCCGGCTTGTAGAACGGGATCTTCGGCAGCTCGCTGTCGGGGATCGGGATGTTGAAGCGGTCGCGGAAGTAGCGGATGTCGTCGTCGGTCAGCTTCTTGGTCTGGTGCGCGGTGTTCTTGCCCTCGCCGGCGCGGCCCATGCCGTAGCCCTTGACGGTCTTGACCAACACCACCGTCGGCTGGCCCTTGTGGTGGGTGGCGGCGTGGAACGCGGCATAGACCTTGGTGGCGTCGTGGCCGCCGCGGCGCAGGTTCCAGATGTCGTCGTCGCTCATCCTGGCCACCAGCTCCAGCGTGCGCGGGTCACGGCCGAAGAAATGCTTGCGGACGAAGGCGCCGTCGTTGGCCTTGAAGGCCTGGTAGTCGCCGTCCAGCGTCTCCATCATGACCTTGCGCAGCGCACCGTCCTTGTCGCGCGCCAGCAGTTCGTCCCACTGGCGGCCCCACAGCAGCTTGATCACGTTCCAGCCCGAGCCGCGGAACTCGCCCTCGAGCTCCTGGATGATCTTGCCGTTGCCACGCACCGGGCCGTCCAGCCGCTGCAGGTTGCAGTTGATGACGAAGACCAGGTTGTCGAGGTTCTCGCGCGCGGCCAGGCCGATCGCGCCCAGGCTCTCGGGCTCGTCCATCTCGCCGTCGCCGCAGAACACCCAGACCTTGCGCTGCGAGGTGTCGGCGATGCCGCGGGCGTGCAGGTACTTCAGGAAGCGGGCCTGGTAGATCGCCATGATCGGCCCCAGGCCCATCGAGACGGTCGGGAACTGCCAGAAATCGGGCATCAGCTTCGGGTGCGGGTAGCTCGACAGGCCCTTGCCGTCGACCTCCTGGCGGAAGTTCAGCAGCTGCTCCTCGGTCAGCCGGCCTTCCATGTAGGCGCGGGCATAGACGCCGGGTGCCGAATGACCCTGGATGTAGAGCAGGTCACCGCCGTGCTTGCCGCCCGAATCGGTGTCGTCGGCGTGCCAGAAGTGGTTGAAGCCGGCGGCGAACATGTGCGCCAGCGACTGGAACGAGCTGATGTGGCCGCCGAGGTCGCCGCCATCGGGCGGCTCGGCACGGTTGGCCTTGACGACCAGGGCCATCGCGTTCCAGCGCATGTAGGCACGCAGCCGGCCCTCGAACTCGAGGTTGCCCGGGCTGCGCGCCTCGAGGGCCGGCTCGATCGTGTTGACGTACGGCGTGGTGGCCGAGAACGGCTGGGCGATGCCGCTGCGGCGGGCCTCCTCGATCAGCTTCTCGAGCAGGTAGTGCGCGCGCTCGGGGCCTTCGGCGCCGATGACGGCATCGAGCGCCTCCAGCCATTCGCGGGTTTCCTGGGCGTCGGTGTCGAAGGCATCGCGCGAGGCGCTGCCGGGCAGGGATTCGGGTTGTGCGGACATCGGTTGTCTCCTCGTTCCGGGGCTGGGGGGGAAGTTGCGGGCTCGGTCGAACGGCGCGCAGTGTGGCACAAAGTCGATCATTTTTCAAATGGTGCGACAACTTTTCACAATATGAACTACTGTCAGGCCAAAGCGCTTCGGATATCAGCACCATGCCTCGACCGAACGGTGCTTGCAGTCGGGATAATCCCGACATGTCCACACTCTCGCCCGGCCCGAGCCCGTCGGGCTCCAAGGCAGGTCAGCGGCGCCTGCTCGGCCGGTGGTGGCGTCGCCAGTCGCCGGCCCGGCAGGACCGCTTCGCGACCTTCGGGCCGCTGGCGGCGGTGCTGCTGTTCCTGGCGGCGATCATTTCCGCCTTCTGGTACTTGCGCAACGAGGAAATCGAGCGCGAGACCGAAGCCGTCAAGCGCGATACCGAGATCGCCCAGCAGCAGATCCGCCTGCGCCTGATCGAGAACCAGGAACAGCTGGTGCGCATGGCGCGCGAGTTCGTCACCCGCGAGATCGACGTGGCCGACTTCACGCCGCAGGCAGCGGCGTTCTCGAACGACCGCCCCGAGATCACCCGCTTCGTCTGGCTGGCGGTCGACCGGCGGGCCCGGGCGCGCTACTCGACCCAGGCCGAACGCGAAGCGCCAAGGCCCGCCGGCGAGCAGAACCCGCCACCCGCCGCCGGCCGCAGCGAGACCGACTGGGCCTTCATCGCCGCGCGCGACCTGCGCCAGCCGATCTACTCGCGTCCGTTCAAGGACGAGCAGGGCGCGATGGTGTTCCAGGTCCATGTGCCGATGCTCGACCGCGGCGTCTTTGCCGGCGCACTGGTCGTCGACTACTCGATCGACACGCTGATCCGCCACTTCGTCCCCAGCGAGGTGACGCGCCGCCACACCGTCGCGGTGATCGACGAACAGGAGCGCACGATCGCCAGCACCGTGCTGCCGATGCCCGGCGGCGAGCGACCGAAGGCGCCGATCCTGCACGACGTGCCGCTGGCGCCAGCCGCCAACGGCCTGGTGCTGCGCGGCGGCGGCTACCGCACGTCGGTCGGGCTGATCGGCAACACGCTGTTCTGGATGGTCGTCGCGCTGTCGGTGCTGACGCTGTGGATGCTGCTGGGCACCTGGCGCCACGTGCGCCGGCGCACCCAGATCCAGGACGCGCTGGTGCAGGAGACCAACTTCCGCCGCGCGATGGAGAACTCGATGCTCACCGGCATGCGGGCGATGGACGTCGAGGGGCGAGTCACCTACGTCAACCCGGCGTTCTGCGCGATGACCGGCTTCACCGAGCAGGAGCTGATCGGCCGCCTGCCGCCCTACCCCTACTGGCCGGCCGACCGCATCGACGAGAACCATCGCCTGCTGCAGCAGGAACTGCAGGGCCGCAGCCCGGCCGGCGGCATCGAGGTCAAGGTGATGCGCAAGAACGGCAGCCTGTTCGACGCCCGCATGTACGTCTCGCCGCTGGTCGATTCGCGCGGCCACCAGACCGGCTGGATGACCTCGATGACCAACATCACCGAGGCCAAGCGGATCCGCGACCAGCTGTCGGCCTCGCACGAGCGCTTCACCACCGTGCTCGAGGGGCTGGAGGCGGCGGTCTCGGTGCAGTCGGTGCAGCAGGGCGAACTGCTGTTCGCCAACCGCTCGTACCGGTTGTGGTTCGGCGCCGACGCCAAGGGCCATGCCCTGCTGGCCAGCGGCGCCGCGCCGAGCCTGCCGGTGGACGTCTCCGCCCACGACGACGAGGACCATCTGTCGGGCCTGCCGGCGCAGGCGCTGTCCGGCCTGGGCAACAACCCGCGCGAGGTCTATGCCGCCGGGCTCGACAAGTGGTTCGACGTGCGCGCGCGCTACCTGCAGTGGACCGACGGCCGGCTGGCGCAGATGCTGATCGCCACCGACGTCACCGCGCGACGCCGCGCCGAGGAACTGGCCGAGCAGCAGGCCGAGAAGGCGCAGGTCTCGAGCCGGCTGATCACGATGGGCGAGATGGCCTCGTCGGTGGCGCACGAGCTGAACCAGCCGCTGACCGCGATCACCAACTACTGCAACGGCATGGTCTCGCGGGTCAAGGCCGACTCGATCGACCGCGACGCGCTGCTCGCCGCGCTGGGCAAGACCGCCCGCCAGGCCGAGCGCGCCGGCCAGATCATCCACCGCATCCGCGCCTTCGTGAAGAAGAGCGAGCCGCAGCGCCAGGCGGCGCAGGCCAAGGCGATCGTCAACGAGGCGGTCGAGCTCGCCAGCATCGAGCTGCGCCGCCGCAACGTCGCGATCCACCACTATGTCGCCCAGCGCCTGCCCGACCTGCACTGCGACCCGATCCTGATCGAGCAGGTGCTGCTGAACCTGCTGAAGAACGCTGCCGAGGCGATCGATTCGGCCAAGCTGCCGGCCTCGCGCCGCCACATCGAGCTGCGCGTGGTGCCGCGCCACACCCCCGATGAAGGGGGGGTGATCGAGTTCTCGGTCACCGACATGGGCCCCGGCCTGCCCGAGGAGGTGATCGCCCGGCTCTACGAGGCGTTCTTCTCGACCAAGCCCGAAGGCATGGGCATCGGGCTGTCGTTGTGCCGCTCGATCGTCGAGAGCCACCGCGGCCGGATCAAGGCGCAGAACCTCTACAATGCAGGTTTTGTCACAGGGTGCCGGTTCGCGTTCACCCTGCCCGTCGAAACCACTGCGCGGCACGAGGAGACAACGCTCGTTCATCAGGCCCCATCGCAACCCGATGTGCGCCCCGACGAACCAGTGCCCGGCGCCGGCAATTCACCTGCCGTCGGAACCACCACCCCATGAGCCTGATTCCCAAGAAGGGCACGGTCTATGTCGTCGACGACGACGAGGCCGTCCGCGATTCGCTGCAATGGTTGCTCGAAGGCAAGGACTACCGGGTCAAGTGCTTCGACTCGGCCGAAAGCTTCCTGTCGCGCTTCGACCCGCGCGAGGTCGCCTGCCTGATCGCCGACATCCGCATGGACGGCATGAGCGGCCTCGAGCTGCAGGACCGCCTGCTGGAGCGCAAGAGCCCGCTGCCGGTGGTCTTCATCACCGGTCACGGCGATGTGCCGATGGCCGTGACGACGATGAAGAAGGGCGCGATGGACTTCATCGAGAAGCCCTTCAAGGAAGACGAGCTGATCGGCCTGGTCGAACGCATGCTCGACCAGGCGCGCAGCGCCTTCAGCCAGCACCAGGAGCAGGCCAGCCGCGACGCGCTGCTCAGCCGGCTGACCACCCGCGAGGCGCAGGTGCTCGAGCGCATCGTCGCCGGCCGGCTGAACAAGCAGATCGCCGACGACCTGGGCATCAGCATCAAGACGGTCGAGGCGCATCGCGCCAACATCATGGAAAAGCTCAACGCCAACACCGTGGCCGACCTGCTGAAGATCGCGCTGGGGGCCAACAGCGCGGCGGCCAAGGCCTGATCCTCACCGCCATCCGCGAAGCCGCTGCACGTCAGCGGCTTGCTGCTTTCTGAAAGGGGCACCACATGCCCGCCCAACTGATCAACGGTCTGGCGCTGTCGCAGCGCCTGCGCGCCGACGTCGCCGCCCGCGTCGGCGCGCTGAAGTCCCGCGGCATCGTGCCGGGGCTCGCGGTGATCCTGGTCGGCGACGACCCGGCCTCGGCGGTGTACGTGCGCAACAAGGTCAAGGCCTGCGCCGAGGCGGGCCTGCACTCGGTGCTGGAGAAGCACGACGCCGCGCTCACCGAGGCCGAGCTGCTGGCCCGCATCCGCGCGCTGAACGCCGACCCGGCGATCCACGGCATCCTGGTCCAGATGCCGCTGCCCAGGCACATCCGGGCGCAGCGGGTGATCGAGACGATCTCGACCGCCAAGGACGTCGACGGCTACTCGGTGCAGAGCGCCGGCGACCTGATGACCGGGCTGCCGGGCTTCCGGCCCTGCACGCCCTACGGCTGCATGAAGCTGATCGAATCGACCGGCGTGAGCCTGCGCGGAAAGCACGCGGTGGTGATCGGCCGCAGCAACACCGTCGGCAAGCCGATGGCGCTGATGCTGCTGCAGGCCGACGCCACCGTGACGGTCTGCCACAGCGCCACGCCCGATCTCGGCGTGTTCACCCGCCAGGCCGACGTGGTGGTGGCGGCGGTCGGCCGGCGCAACACGCTGACGGCGGCGATGGTCAAGCCCGGCGCGATCGTCATCGACGTCGGCATGAACCGCAACGACGAGGGCAAGCTCTGCGGCGACGCCGACTTCGCCGGCGTCAGCGAAGTCGCCGGCTGGATCACGCCGGTGCCCGGCGGCGTCGGTCCGATGACGATCACGATGCTGCTGGTCAACACGGTTGAATCCGCGGAACGCGCCGCCACCTGAAGTCGTCGAATCCCGACCGCCCTGCCGCAGGCCCACGACCCCGGAAGTCCGCCATGAACCCCCTGCTCTCGAATTCCGACCTGCCCGAATTCGCCGCGATCCGGCCCGAGCACATCACCCCGGCGCTCGACGTGCTGCTGCCGGCGGCCGAGGCCGCGCTGGAGCGCGCCGTCGGTGCCGAGGTGCCGGCCGACTACGACGCGCTGTCGGCGGTGCTGGACGTGCCGCTGGAGCGGCTGTCGCGCGCCTGGGGCGTCGCCAACCACCTCAACGCGGTGGCCAACACCCCCGAGCTGCGCGAGGCCTACAACGCGAACCTCGGCCGGGTCACCGAATTCCACACCCGCCTGGGGTCCGACGAGCGCCTGTACGCCAAGTACAAGGCCGTCGCCGGGCACCCGGATGCGGCCACGCTGACGCCGGCCCGCGCGATGGCGCTGGCCCACGCGATGCGCGACTTCGTGCTCTCGGGTGCCGAACTGCAGGGCGAGGCCAAGGCCCGCTTCGCCGCGATCCAGGAGCGCAGCGCGGAGGCGGCCCAGCGCTTCAGCGAACATGTGCTCGACGCCACCGACGGCTTCGTGCTGTATGCCGGCGCCGAACAGCTGGCCGGCGTGCCGGACGACGTGCGCCAGGCCACCCGCGAGGCCGCCGCGGCCGACGGCCATGACGGCCACAAGCTGACGCTGCACATCCCGGTCTACCTGCCGGTGATGCAGTACGCCACCGATCGCGCGCTGCGCGAGCAGCTCTATCGCGCCTACGCCACCCGGGCCAGCGAGTTCGGCCCGCCCGAGCGCGACAACTCCGCGCTGATGACCGAGCTGCTGCAGCTGCGCGCCGAGGAGGCGGCACTGCTGGACCAGCCCACTTACGCCCATCTGTCGCTGGTGCCGAAGATGGCCGAATCGCCGAAGCAGGTGATGGGCTTCCTGCGCGACCTGGCGCGGCGCGCCCGGCCGCATGCCGAGCGCGACCTGGCCGAGATGCGCGCCTTCGCCGCCGACGAGCTGGGACTGGCCGAGCTGCAGGCCTGGGACCAGGCCTTCGTCGCCGAGAAGCTGAAGGAGGCGCGCTACGCCTTCAGCGAGCAGGAGGTCAAGCAGTACTTCACCGAGCCGCGGGTGCTCGACGGCCTGTTCCACATCGTCGAGACGCTGTTCGGCGTGCGCATCCGCCCCGACAGCGCCGAGGTCTGGCACGACAGCGTGCGCTTCTACCGCATCGAGCGGCCCGGCACCGGCGATGACGCGCCGGAGCTGGTCGGCCAGTTCTACCTCGACCCCTACGCCCGCCCCGGCAAGCGCCCCGGCGCCTGGATGGACGTGGTGCGCGGCCGCTGGCAGCGACCCGACGGCGGCGCGCTGCAGACGCCGGTGGCGCACCTGGTGTGCAACTTCTCGTCGCCGGTGGGCCGAGTTGACGGGAAGGACCGGCCGGCGCTGCTGACGCACGACGACGTGATCACGCTGTTCCACGAGTTCGGTCACGGCCTGCACCACATGCTGACCCGGGTCGACGAGCTTGCGGTGGCCGGCATCTCGGGCGTCGAATGGGACGCGGTCGAGCTGCCCAGCCAGTTCATGGAGAACTTCTGCTGGGAGTGGGAGGTGCTCTCGCGGCTGACTGCCCATGTCGACACCGGCGAGCCGCTGCCGCGCACGCTGTACGAGCGCATGCTGGCGGCGCGCAACTTCCAGAGCGGGCTGCAGACGCTGCGCCAGATCGAATTCGCGCTGATCGACATGCGGCTGCACGAGGAGGCCGACGCGCCGGGCCGGGTGCAGGCGGTGGTCGACGAGGTCAGGGCCGAGGTCTCGGTCAACCCGCCGCCGGCGTTCAACCGCTTCCAGCACACCTTCTCGCACATCTTTGCCGGCGGTTACTCGGCCGGCTACTACAGCTACAAATGGGCCGAGGTACTCTCGGCCGATGCCTTCGCAGCCTTCGAGGAACAGGGCGTGTTCAACCCCGAGGTCGGCCGGCGCTTTCGCCGCGAGATCCTCGAGGCCGGCGGCAGCCGGCCGGCGATGGACAGCTTCCGCGCCTTCCGCGGCCGCGAGCCGAGCATCGACGCGTTGCTGCGCCACCAGGGCATGGCATGACGGCGGTCCCGCCGGCGACGCCCGATCTGGGCTAGATTCGTGCGCATGGTGACCAGGCCAGAGCATCGCGGGCCGGAGCATCGCGGGCCAGGCGCCGGCAGGCGGACGCACGCCGCCTGGCCGGCGATCGGCCTGTGCCTGCTGACCGGCGCCGCGCTGGCGCAGACGCCGTACAAGGTGGTCACGCCCGACGGCCGCGTCACCTACACCGACCGGCCGGCGGCCGCCGCCCCCGGCGCCCAGGTGCAGCCGATGCGGCGCGACGGCGTCGCCTCGGGGGTGCCCGCGGCGGTGCTGCCGGTCGAGTTGCGGGCCCCTGCCGCGCGCTTTCCGGTCACGCTGTACACCAGCGCCGACTGCGCGCCCTGCGACAGCGGCCGGCGGCTGCTGCAGCAGCGCGGCATCCCCTACGGCGAGCGGGTGGTGAGCAGCGACGACGACGTCGCCGCGCTGCAGCGGATCACCGGCGGCCGCAGCGTGCCGGCGCTGATGGTGGGCAGCCAGGCGCTGCGCGGCTTCCAGGAATCCGACTGGCAGTCCACGCTGGATCTGGCCGGCTACCCGAAGGAATCGCGCCTGCCGCGCAACTGGCAGCCGCCGCAGCCCGAACCGCTGGTGGCGCGCGGCAGCACCGAACCCAAGCCGCCCGCCGCGCCGGAACCGGCGCCTGCCGAGCCGGCGTTTCCCACCGCGTCGCCCGGCGGCCCGGAGGGCATCCGGTTCTAGTCAGCGGCCCGCCGGGCGAACGCCCGCTCGAGCCCGGCGGCCGCCCGGCTGCCGCCGGCCACCGCCGCACCCATCAGCCAGAACAGCGCGCCGGCGCCCAGCGCGGTGCCGACCACGCCGAAGGCCAGCGGCATCACGCTGCTCGAGACGTTGATCGCCATCGAGCGCAGCGCAATCGCCTCGCCATGCCGCTCGGCCGGCGTCAGCTGGTGCAGCGTGCTCATGATCATCGGCTGCACCGCGCCCAGCGTCAGGCCCAGCAGCGTCGCGCACAGCGCCATCAGCCAGGGCGTCGCGGCGAACGGGTAGAGCACGAACACCGCGCCGGTCAGCAGCATCGCCGCGCGCAGCACCGCCGCCTCGCGCAGCCGGTGCGCCAGCAGCGGGATGACGAAGCGCACCAGCGTCACCGCGGCGGTGAAGACCCCCAGCACCAGGCCGATCGTCGAGGCGTGGTAACCGCGGGCATGGCCGAGCACCGGCACCGCGAAGCTGTGCACGTCCCAGCTGGCCGACATCAGCCAGTTGACGAACAGCAGCCGCTTCAGCCCGGGCGCGGCCAGCAGGTCCCAGCGGCTGCTGCCGGCCGGCCGCCGCGTGGCGGCCACCGCGCTGGCCTGCGCCGGCACCCGGCGCGCGACCACCAGCGAGACCAGCGGCATCGCCATCAGCAGCGCATAGGCCGCGGCGAAGCCGGCGGCATCGATCGTCACGCCGGCGGTCACCGGGCCGACCACGTTGGCCAGCGACGGCGCCATGCCCAACCAGCTGAACACCCGCACCCGCTCGGTGCTGCTGCCGGCCAGCAGGCCGGCGGTGCGCTGGATCGCGATCAGCCCGACGTTGGTGCCGACACCGGCCAGCGCCGCGCCGATGCAGTGCAGGCCGAAGGCCCAGCCGCCGGGCAGCCAGCACGCCACCCAGGCGCAGCCGGCGCCGGCCATCGCGCCCAGCGCGGCGATGCGCGCCGGCCGGTGGTAGCCGTGGCGGTCGGCCATGCGGCCCGCGCCCATCGCGGTGAGCACCGGCAGCGCGGCGAACAGCGCCAGCAGCACGCCGACCGCCCAGGGGCTGTGCCCGGCCTTCAGCGCCTGCAGCGGCGCGGCCATGCGCTGCCCGGCCATCGCGCCGTGCAGCGCGATCTGGCCGACGATCAGCAGCGGCAGGACCCGGGCGGTGTGCTGCGGTCCGAGCGGCTGGGCGGGCCGCGGGTCGCTCATCGATCCGGGCCGTCCTCGACCGCGTCGTCGTCGACGGCGGCCTCCAGCCCCGGCAGCAGCTGCGGCACCCGATGCTCGGGCAGCGATTCGACGCTGCGCAGCTGCCGCGCCATCGCCCGGGTGCGGGTCTCGGCCTGGTCGATCGTCCGGCTGGCTTCGTCGAGCTTCTTCCGGGTCCTGGCCAGCACGTCGCCGAACTTGCCGAACTCGGTCTTCACCGCGCCCAGCACCTCCCAGACCTCGGCACTGCGCTGCTCGAGCGCCAGCGTGCGAAAGCCCATCTGCAGGCTGGTCAGCGTCGCCAGCAGCGTGGTCGGGCCGGCCAGCGTGATCTTGTGCTCGCGCTGCAGCGCCTCCATCAGCCCGGGCCGGCGCAGCGCCTCGGCGTACAGGCTCTCGGTCGGCACGAACAGGATCGCGAAATCGGTGGTGTGCGGCGCGGCGACGTACTTCTCGCGGATCGTCTTCGCCTCCAGCCGCAGGCGCAGCTCGATCGCCTTGCCGGCGGCCTCGACCGCCGCGGCGTCGGCGCGCTCCTGCGCGTCGAGCAGGCGCTCGTAGTCGTCACGCGGGAACTTCGCGTCGATCGGCAGCCACAAGGGCGGCCCGCCAGCCTTGCCGTGGCGGCCAGGCAACCGGATCGCGAACTCGACCCGCGCACCGCTGCCCGGCACCGTCTCGACGTTGGCCGCGTACTGCTCGGGGGTGAACACCTGCTCCAGCAGGCCGGCCAGCTGCACCTCGCCGTAGATGCCGCGGCTCTTCACGTTGGTCAGCACCCGGTTCAGCGAGCCGACGTCGCGCGCCAGCGTCTGCATCTCGCCCAGGCCCTGGTGCACCTGCTCGAGCCGCTCGGCCACCTGCTTGAAGCTCTCGCCCAGGCGCTGCTCGAGCGTGGCATGCAGCTTCTCGTCGACGGTCGCGCGCATCTGCTCGAGCTTGGCCTCGTTGCCCTGCTGCAGCTGCGCGAGCCGCCCCTCGACGGTCTGCCGGACCTCGGCCAGCCGGCGCTCGTTGGCCTCGCCCAGCGCCTTCAGCTGCTCGGAGATCGTGGCGCCGAAGCGCTGCAGGCTCGCGGCCGAACTGTCGGCCTGGCGGCGCAGCGCGGCATCCTGCGCCTCGCGCGCGGCCTGGCCCTGCGCGACCAGCTGCGCCGCGGCCTGCTGCAGCGACTGCGCGACCTGCTGCTGCATCGTCGCGAGCTGGGTGCGGAACGAATCGATCTGCTCGTTCTGCGTGCGCGCGACATCGCCGCTCTGCGTCAGCAGGGTCTGCTGGAACAGCGTCAGCGAGCCGGCGAGCTCCTGCCGGGTGGCGCGGGCGCTGTCCTGCAATTCGGCGCGCAGCTCGCGGGCTGCCAGGTCGGCCTGCGCCCGCTGGGCTTCGGCCTGCGCCTGCAGCGGCGCCTGAAGCGCCTGGCGAAGCGCCTCGGCGGCCTCGCCCGGGTCCGGCTGTCGCCGCAGCAGCCACAGCACGGCCAGCAGGTTCACGATCCCCAGCGCGGCAAGTCCGGCCGCCAGCCACCATGCATCCATCGACCGATTGTCTCAGGCGGCCGGCCGGGTCATGCCGGCCGGCGGACCGCACCTCGACGCGCGTTCCGGCGCGGCACGGCGCCGGTCAGCGGCGCCGGGCCAGCACCTCGGGGTTCAACGCCGTCGGCGGCACACCGCTGCCGGCCAGCACCGCGATCAGGTTGGTCGCCGCCAGATCGGCCATCGCCCGGCGGGTCGGCAGGCTGGCACTGGCGATGTGCGGCGTCAGCACCACGTTCGGCACCGCCAGCAGGTCGGGGTGCACCGCCGGCTCGCCCTCGAACACGTCGAGCCCGGCGGCGGCGATGCGGCGTTCGCGCAGCGCGGCGGCCAGCGCCGCGTCGTCGACGACGCCGCCGCGGGCGATGTTGGTCAGCGTCGCGGTCGGCTTCATCAGCGCCAGCTCGGCCGCACCCACCAGGTGGTGCGAGGCGGCGCTGTAGGGCACGACGATCACCAGGTGGTCGGCGCGGGCGAGCAGTTCGTCCTTGCCGACCCACTGCGCGCCCAGCTGCTGCTCGACCGCCGCATCGAGCCGGCTGCGGTTGTGGTAGAGCACCGGCATGGCGAAGCCCAGCGCCCCGCGCCGCGCGATCGCCTGGCCGATGCGGCCCATGCCCAGCACGCCCAGCGTCGCGCCGTAAACGTCGGCGCCGGCGAACAGGTCGTAGGACCAGTGGGTCCAGCGGCCGGCGCGCAGGAAATGCTCGCTCTCGCTGATGCGCCGGGCCGCGGCCATCATCAGCGCGAAGCCGAAATCGGCGGTGGTCTCGGTCAGCACGTCGGGCGCGTTGCTGACCAGCACCCCGGCGGCGGTGCAGGCCGGCAGGTCGATGTTGTTGTAGCCCACCGCCATGCTGCAGACCGCGCGCAGGCCGGGGCAGGCGGCCAGCAGCGCGGCGTCGATGCGCGGCGTGCCGGCGACCACCAGGCCGGCGGCGCCGCGCGCGCGTGCGGCCAGCGCCTCGGGCGTCCAGTCGATCGCCAGTCCGGTGCCGCAGGGCGCGTCGACCTCGGCATGCGCGCCGATGCGCGCCAGCACCTCGGCGAACAGCGGGATCGTGACCAGCACACGCGGGCGGGGGTCGGCGCTCATCTCATCGCATCCAGATCAGGGTCATCAGCAGGAACAGCGGCACCAGGATGCCGACCGACCAGGCCATGTAGCCGAAGAAGCTGGGCATGCGCAGGCCGCGGTCCTCGACGATGGCCTTGACCATGAAGTTCGGCGCATTGCCGATGTAGCTGTTGGCGCCCATGAACACCGAGCCGGCCGAGATCGCTGCCAGCGTGGTGGCCAGCGGTCCCATCAGCGTGGCCGGGTCGCCGCCGGCGAGGTTGAAGAAGACCAGGTAGGTCGGCGCGTTGTCGAGGAACGACGACAGCGTGCCCGAGAGCCAGAAATAGGCCCAGGGCAGCGGCTGCCCGTCGGGCCCGGTGACCGCGCGCGCCACCGCGGCGAAGGCGCCGGCCTCGCCGGCCTTCAGCATCGCCAGCACCGGCAGCATCGTCACGAAGATGCCGACGAACAGCTTGGCCACCTCCTGGATCGGCCCCCAGCCGAACTGGTTGTCCAGCCGCACCTTGGCCGGCGTGATCGCCACCGACACCGCGGTGACGACCAGCAGCAGGGCATCGCGCAGCAGGCTCTGCAGT
>JAEUOY010000119.1 GCA_016790515.1 Burkholderiaceae bacterium
TGCCTCGCAGATGCAATCGCACGACCTGCTTGCGCCTCTCGTGCAGCTGCTCCAGCTTCTGAAATCGAGCGTCTTCTTTGTCCATGACGCTCGGACTCTATCGGCCGAAAGAAGTTCAATCTTCATGCGGCCGGCTCAATAATGGGGTCGTGGGCAGCCAGCTGACGCTGGCTTCGGTGTGGGCGATGAAGCCGGCCGTATGCTGCTGCACCAGACGGTGCAGCGTGGTCTGCTCCGGGCAGTGGCGCTCGTAGTGGACCGCAGCGCCGTCGGGCGCGCGTACGGGCTGGCGGTCGGCCTGCGATCGGTCGGCAGGCGGCGTGCACGCGAGGCCTGCGAGGTCGTGGCCTCGCACGGTCTCAGCGCTTGCGCCGCTGCGCCAGCGCCCTCTCGGGCGCCTGCCGGTGGCGGCCTACCGTCGCACGCCCACCTTCGGGGGGTGGCCGGTTGGTCGTCTCGGGCACGTGAGAGGCCCGAAGGCTGGCGGATCTGGTGGCGCGCGCGGCCCCGCATCCGCAGCAGCGAACACGCTGCAGCCTCAGATCGCCACCCGCTGCCGCACCCCGTCGGCCTCCATGTCGGCACCGCGGCCGCGGGCGATGATCTCGCCGCGCTCCATCACCAGGTACTGGTCGGCCAGCTCGGCGGCGAAGTCGTAGTACTGCTCGACCAGGATGATGGCCATCGTCTTGCGGTCGGCCAGCATGCGGATCACGCGGCCGATGTCCTTGATGATGCTGGGCTGGATGCCCTCGGTCGGCTCGTCCAGGATCAGCAGCTTCGGCCCGGCGGCCAGCGCGCGGCCGATCGCCAGCTGCTGCTGCTGGCCGCCCGAGAGGTCGCCGCCGCGGCGCTCGAGCATCTGTTTCAGCACCGGGAACAGCTCGAACAGCTCGGCCGGGATCGCCGTGCCGCCGGGCTTGACGGCCAGGCCCATGCGCAGGTTCTCCTGCACCGTCAGCCGGCTGAAGATCTCGCGGCCCTGCGGCACGTAGCCGATGCCGCGGCGCACACGTTCATACGGCGTCGCCCGGGTGATGTCGGCGCCGTCCAGCTGCACCGTGCCGGTCTTCACCGGCACCACGCCCATCAGGCTCTTCAGCAGCGTGGTCTTGCCCACGCCGTTGCGTCCCAGCACCACAGTCACCTCGCCCAGCTTGGCCTCGAAGCCGACGTTGCGCAGGATGTGGCTGCCGCCGTAGTACTGGTTCAGCGAGTCGACTTTCAGCATGTCATCGCCCGAGGTAGACCTCGACCACCTTCTCGTTGTTCTGCACCACCGACAGCAGCCCTTCGGCCAGCACGCTGCCCTCGTGCAGCACGGTCACGGTCTTGCGGCCCTGGGTCAGCTGGTCGACGAACTTCATGTCGTGTTCCACCACCACCAGCGAATGCTTGCCTTCGAGGCTGAGGAACAGCTCGGCGGTTCGCTCGGTCTCCTCGTCGGTCATGCCGGCCACCGGCTCGTCGAGCAGCAGCAGCTTCGGATCCTGCATCAGCAGCATGCCGATCTCCAGCCACTGCTTCTGGCCGTGGCTCAGCAGCCCGGCGGTGCGCTGCGCGTCGCCCTTCAGGTGGATGGTGCCTAGCACCTCGCCGATGCGGTCGAGCTGCTCGCCGGACAGGCGCGAGAACAGCGAGGCGCGCACCCGGCGGTCGCCGGACAGCGCCAGCTCGAGGTTCTCGAACACGCTCAAGTCCTCGTAGACCGTCGGCTTCTGGAACTTGCGGCCGATGCCGATCTGCGCGATCTCGGGTTCGCTCAGGCGCAGCAGGTCGATCGTCGAGCCGAACGACACCTTGCCGCTGTCGGGCCGGGTCTTGCCGGTGATGCAGTCCATCATCGTCGTCTTGCCGGCGCCGTTCGGGCCGATGATGCAGCGCAGTTCGCCGACGTCGATCGCCAGGCTCAGCTTGTTCAGCGCGCGGAAGCCGTCGAAGCTGACGCTGATGTCGTCGACGTACAGCGCCACGCCCTGCGTGAAGTCGGGCTGGCCGATCTTCGCGATGCGGCCGTAGGCGGCGCTGCGGCCGCCGCTCTCGGTGTTGACCGCGGCGGCCTTGCGGGCCTCGTAGGCGGCCAGGCGCCGGGCGCCCTCTTCCATCAGGTCGGGCGTCATGACTTTTTCTCGGCGGCGCGGCGGAACAGGCCGACGATGCCCTGCGGCAGGAAAAGGGTGACGGCGATGAACAGCGCGCCGAGGAAATACAGCCAGAACTCGGGGAAGGCGACGGTGAACCAGCTCTTCGCGCCGTTGACGAAGAACGCGCCGACGATCGGCCCGATCAGCGTCGCGCGGCCGCCGACCGCGGCCCAGATCGCGATCTCGATCGAGGCCGCCGGGCTCATCTCGCTGGGGTTGATGATGCCGACCTGCGGCACGTACAGCGCGCCGGCGATCGCGCACATCACCGCGCTCAGCGTCCAGATGCTCAGCTTGTAGGCCAGCGGGTTGTAGCCGGTGAACATGACCCGGGTCTCGGCGTCGCGGATGGCCTGCAGCACGCGGCCGTACTTGCTGTTGACGATCGCGCGCGCCAGCAGGTAGAAACCGACCAGCGTGCAGCCGGTGATCACGAACAGCGTGATGCGCATGCCCGGCGTGGCGATCGGCATGCCCAGGATGCGCTTGAAGTCGGTAAAGCCGTTGTTGCCGCCGAAGCCGGTCTCGTTGCGGAAGAACAGCAGCATCGCGGCGAACGTGAGCGCCTGCGTGATGATCGAGAAGTACACGCCCTTGATGCGCGAGCGGAAGGCGAAGAAGCCGAATGCGAAGGCCAGCAGCCCCGGGACCAGCACCACCAGCAGCATCTGCGCGACGAAGCTGTCGGACAGGGCCCAGGTCCAGGGCAGTTCCTTCCAGTTCAGGAACACCATGAAGTCGGGCAGGTCGCTCTTGTAGTTGCCGTCGCGGCCGATCTGGCGCATCAGGTACATGCCCATGCCGTAGCCGCCCAGCGCGAAGAACAGGCCGTGGCCCAGCGACAGGATGCCGGTGTAGCCCCAGATCAGGTCCATTGCCAGCGCGCAGATCGCGTAGCACAGGATCTTGCCGGTCAGCTGCACCGCGTAGTCGCTGAGGTGCAGGGCGCTGCCTTCAGGGACCAACAGGTTCAGCACCGGCACCAGCACGGTGATCACGGCCAGCGAGGCGATCACCGCGAGCCAGCCGCGAATGCCCAGCAGCAGGCCGCGCTTCTGCTGCAGACCGGACGGGGAGGTGAGGACGGCGCTCATGCTTCGGCGCTCCGGCCCTTGACCGCAAAGATGCCTTGCGGCCGCTTCTGGATGAAGATCACGATGAACACCAGCACCATGATCTTGGCCAGCACCGCGCCGGCCCAGCCTTCGAGCAGCTTGTTCAGGATGCCCAGGCCCAGCGCGGCGTACACCGTTCCGGCGAGTTGGCCGACGCCGCCGAGCACCACCACCATGAACGAGTCGACGATGTAGCCCTGGCCCAGGTCGGGCCCGACGTTGCCGACCTGGCTCAGCGCACAGCCGGCCAGCCCGGCGATGCCGGCGCCGAGCGAGAACGCCACCATGTCGATGCGCGCGGTGTTGACGCCGACGCAGCTGGCCATGCGACGGTTCTGCGTGACGCCGCGCACGAACAGCCCGAGCCGCGTCCTGCCGATCAGCGCGGCCATGCCCAGCAGCACCAGCGCCGCGAACAGCAGGATCGCCAGCCGGTTGTACGGCAGCACCAGGTTGGGCAGCACCTGGATGCCGCCGGACATCCACGACGGATTCTCGACGCCGACGTTCTGCGCGCCGAACAGCGAGCGCACACCCTGCATCAGCACCAGGCTGATGCCCCAGGTGGCCAGCAGCGTCTCGAGCGGCCGGCCGTACAGCCAGCGGATCACGCTGCGCTCGAGCACCGCGCCGACCCCCGCGCTGGCCAGGAACGCAGCGGGGATCGCCAGCACGATGTACCAGTCGAACAGCCCGGGCAGATAGGACTTGAACAGGTTCTGCACCACGTAGGTGGCATAGGCGCCGATCATCATCAGCTCGCCATGGGCCATGTTGATCACGCCCATCAGGCCGTAGGTGATCGCCAGCCCCAGCGCGACCAGCAGCAGGATCGAGCCCAGGCTGGCGCCGGTGAACAGCAGGCCCAGGCGCTCGCCCCAGACCAGCTGGCCCTGCACGCTGTCGAGCGCGGCCTGGATCGCGGCCCTGACGGTGGCGTCCTGCTCGCCGGCCAGCTTCTCCAGCAGCAGCGAGCGGGTGGCCGGCGAGCTGCTGCCCGACAGCGCCTTCGCCGCCGCGGCGCGCTTGGCCGGGTCATCGGACGAGACCAGCACCGCGGCGCGCAGCAGCTGCAGCCGGGCCTTCAGCTCGGGGTCGGTCTCGGCATCGGCGGCCTTGTCGATCAGGCCGAGCTTGCCTTCGTCGACCTGGTCCTTCAGTTCGGCGATCGCCGCGGCACGCACCGCGCGGTCGGGCGAGACCAGCTTCAGCACCGCGATCGCGGCTTCGAGCTCGCGGCGCATGCGGTTGTTGTTGACGGCGTCCTCGGCATCGGCCGGCAACACGGCAGCGGCGCCGCTGGCGGCCTCCACCGCCTTGCCGTCGCGAACGATGTAGGCCTTGCCGCCGGCGGTCTTGACCTCGTCGTCGAGCAGCGCCTTGGCAAAGGCACCGAGCGCCGGATCGCCGGTGGCCACGACCTCGTTGAGCGCCTTGACGCGGTCATCGCTGTCGCCGGCAGCAATGGCGCCGGCCTGCTCGGGCGTCAGGGCCCAGACCGTGGAGACACCGCCGAGCAAGGCAAACAGGAGAATCAGACGACGCAGCACAGGCAGGCCCGATCAGAGTTCCATGGCAGGCCGCGGCACCGCCGCAGCGGCCCCATCGGGCGGCCGCCGCGCGAGCGGCGCAGCCCTTGGGGCGAGGCGACCGCGCGGCCGCCCCGGAGTGGCCCGTTGCGGACCTACTTCTTCTCGGGCACGTTCTTCTTGCCCTTGTTCTCGGCGATGTAGTCGCTCCACGGGTCGGCCACGACCGGGCCCTTGGTCTTCCACACCACGTTGAACTGGCCGTCGGCCTTGATCTCGCCGATGAACACCGGCTTGTGCAGGTGGTGGTTCTCCTTGTCCATCGTCGACATGAAGCCGCCCGGCGCCGGGAAGGTCTGGCCGGCCATCGCCGCGATCACCTTGTCGGTGTCGGTCGACTTGGCCTTCTCGACCGCCTGCTTCCACATCATGATGCCGATGTAGGTGGCCTCCATCGGGTCGTTGGTGAGCGGCTTGTCCTTGTGGCCGGCGATGCCCTTGGCCTTGGCGTAGTCGCTCCACTTCTTGATGAAGGCGTCGTTGG
>JAEUOY010000126.1 GCA_016790515.1 Burkholderiaceae bacterium
CGGATACGAAGACGGTCTGCGGGCGCATCGCGTCCCATTCCTCGAACTTGAGCGGGCGGTTGTCGAGCGCGGAAGGCAGGCGGAAGCCGTAATCCACCAGCGTGGTCTTGCGCGCACGGTCGCCGTTGTACATGCCGCCGAGCTGTCCTATCAGCACATGGCTCTCGTCGAGGAACATCAGCTCGTCGGGGGGCAGGTAGTCGACCAGCGTGGCCGGCGGTTCGCCCGGCGCCGAGCCCGACAGGTGCCGGCTGTAGTTCTCGATGCCCTTGCAGTGGCCGACCTCCTGCAGCATCTCGAGGTCGAAGCGGGTGCGCTGCTCGAGCCGCTGCGCCTCGACCAGCTTGCCGGCGGCGACGAACCCGGCCACCCGCTCGCGCAGCTCGACCTTGATCGTGTCGATCGCCGCCAGCACCCGGTCGCGCGGCGTCACGTAGTGGCTCTTCGGGTAGATCACGAAGCGCGGGATCTTCTGCCGCACCCGGCCGGTCAGCGGGTCCAGCAGGCTTAAGCTCTCGATCTCGTCGTCGAACAGCTCGACCCGCAGCGCCAGCTCGCTGTGCTCGGCCGGAAAGATGTCGATCGTGTCGCCGCGCACGCGGAAGCTGCCGCGCGCGAAGTCGACGTCGTTGCGGCCGTACTGCATGCGGATCAGCTGGGCGATCACGTCGCGCTGGCCGATCTTGTCGCCCACCCGCACGATGAAGCGCATCTGGGTGTAGTCCTCGGGCTTGCCGATGCCGTAGATCGCGCTGACCGTGGCGACGATCACCGTGTCGCGGCGCTCGAGCACGCTCTTGGTCGCCGACAGCCGCATCTGCTCGATGTGCTCGTTGATCGACGAGTCCTTCTCGATGAACAGGTCGCGCTGCGGCACGTAAGCCTCGGGCTGGTAATAGTCGTAGTAGCTGACGAAATACTCGACGGCGTTGCGCGGGAAGAACTCGCGGAACTCGGCGTACAGCTGCGCGGCCAGCGTCTTGTTCGGCGCGAAGACGATCGCCGGCCGGCCCAGCCGGGCGATCACGTTGGCCATCGTGAAGGTCTTGCCCGAGCCGGTCACGCCCAGCAGCGTCTGGTAGGCCAGGCCGTCCTCGACCCCCTCGACCAGCTGGCGGATCGCCTCGGGCTGGTCGCCCGCCGGCGGGTAGGGCTGGAAGAGCTGGAACGGTGAATCGGGGAAGCCGACGAAGCTGCCCTCGGCAGGCGCTTTCACTTCCAGCACTTCGGCGATGTCCGTCATCGGGGATTCCCTTATTCGATCGGGCCTTGGCCCTAAAATCCGGCGCTGTGCCAGCGGTCGCAAGTCGAGCGCTGGCCAATCCGACAGGTTAGCGCAGGCCAGCGCTCCCTGCCCGCCCCCGCCCCACCCGGCCACCCCAGGACCCCACCCCATGACGCTCTTCGCCGCTGTCGAACTGGCCCCGCGCGACCCCATCCTCGGCCTCAACGAGCAGTTCGCTGCCGACCCGAACCCGGCCAAGGTCAACCTCGGCGTCGGCGTCTACTTCGACGACAGCGGCAAGCTGCCGCTGCTGGCCTGCGTGAAGGCCGCCGAGCAGCAGCTGACCGATGCCGCCAAGCCGCGCGGCTACCTGCCGATCGACGGCATCGCGGCCTACGACAAGGCGGTGCAGCGCCTGGTGTTCGGCGCCCATCCGGAAGGTCTCGCGGTGCTGGCATCCGGTCGCGTCGCCACCGTGCAGGCGCTGGGCGGCACCGGCGCCCTGAAGGTCGGTGCCGATTTCCTGAAGAAGCTGCAACCCGACGCCACCGTGCTGATCAGCGACCCGAGCTGGGAGAACCACCGTGCGCTGTTCGGCAACGCCGGCTTCCCGGTCGGCAGCTACCGCTACTACGACGCCGAGAACCGCGGTGTGCGGTTCGACGAGATGCTGGCCGACTTGAACGCCGCCAAGGCCGGCACGATCGTCGTGCTGCACGCCTGCTGCCACAACCCGACCGGCTACGACCTCGTCCCGGCGCAGTGGGAGCAGGTGATTGCGGTGTGCAAGGCGCGCGGCCTGGTGCCCTTCCTCGACATGGCCTACCAGGGTTTCGGCGACGGCATCGCCGAGGACGGCACGGTCGTGCAGCAGTTCCTGGCCTCCGGCCAGGACTTCTTCGTCGCGACCTCGTTCTCGAAGAGCTTCTCGCTGTACGGCGAACGGGTCGGCGCGCTGAGCGTCGTCTGCCAGAGCAAGGACGAGGCGGCGCGGGTGCTGTCGCAGCTGAAGATCACGATCCGCACCAACTACAGCAACCCGCCGACCCACGGCGCGCAGGTCGTCGCCACGGTGCTCGACACCCCGGCGCTGCGCGCGCAGTGGGAGCAGGAGCTCGCCGGCATGCGCCAGCGCATCAAGCAGATGCGCCAGTTGTTGGTCGAGAAGCTGGCCGTCAAGCTGAAGGCCGCCGGCGTCGAGCAGGACTTCGGCTTCATCACCCGCCAGCGCGGCATGTTCAGCTATTCGGGGCTGAACAAGGCGCAGATGGAGCGCCTGCGCAGCGAGTTCGGCGTCTATGGCGTCGATTCGGGCCGCATCTGCGTCGCTGCGCTGAACAGCGGCAACATCGACCACGTGGTCGCCGCGATGGCCAAGGTGCTCTGAACCCGGCGCGCGCCGAGTACGGAAAGCCCGGCCTGGCCGGGCTTTCTTCGTTTTTGGCGGCGCGAGGCCTGTCGCCGGCGCGACAGATCGTTGATTTACCGGTCTGGCTTGGGTGTTTTCACCGAACTCGTCGCGCTCGACAGGATGCAACATTGAGCAATTTGGCGCATAATTGCTGCACTGCACAAATTACTTTCGACAGGTCAGGCGGCAATCAGCGCCTACGCCACAGGATGCGCAGGGCGATCCGACCGCCCGCCCACTCACCGGAGCCAACGACCATGCTTTATCAACTGTATGAAACGCAGCGCGCCTTCATGGCGCCGTTCTCCGAGTTCGCCAGTGCCACGGCCAAGCTCTACAACCACCCGCTGTCGCCGTTCACCCACACGCCGCTGGCGCAGCGCATGTCGGCCAGCCTGGACCTGGCGCACCGCCTGGCCAAGGACTACGAGAAGCCCGAATTCGGCATCCGCACGGTGCCGGTCAACGGCGTGGACGTCGCGGTGCAGGAGCAGGTGCCGATCACCAAGCCGTTCTGCCGGCTGTTGCGCTTCAAGCGCTTCTCTGACAACCCGGCGGTGCTCGAGGTGATGAAGACCCAGCCGACCGTGCTGGTCGTCGCCCCGCTGTCGGGCCATCACAGCACGCTGCTGCGCGACACCGTGAAGATGCTGCTGCGCGACCACAAGGTGCTGATCACCGACTGGACCGACGCGCGCACCGTGCCGCTGGAAGCCGGCCCGTTCCACCTGCACGACTACATCGAGTACGTGCAGGAGTTCATCCGCCACCTCGGCCCCGAGGTCAACGTGATCTCGGTCTGCCAGCCCACGGTGCCGGTGCTCGCCGCGGTCTCGCTGCTGGCGACGAAGGGCGAGTTCACGCCGCGCACGCTGACGATGATGGGCGGCCCGATCGACGCCCGCAAGTCGCCGACCGCGGTCAACAACCTGGCGTTGACCAAGAGCTTCGAGTGGTTCGAGAACAACGTGATCTACCGCGTGCCGAGCAACTTCCCCGGCGTCGGTCGCCGCGTCTATCCGGGCTTCCTGCAGCACACCGGCTTCGTCGCGATGAACCCCGACCGCCACCTCAGCTCGCACTACGACTACTTCCTCGACCTGATCCGCGGCGACGACGAATCGACCGAGCAGCACCGCCAGTTCTACGACGAATACAACGCGGTGCTCGACATGCCGGCCGAGTACTACCTCGAGACGATCAAGACGGTGTTCCAGGACTTCGCACTGGTCAACGGCACCTGGGACGTCAAGGGCACGCTGGTGCGGCCGCAGGACATCACCACCAGCGCGCTGCTGACGGTCGAGGGCGAGCTCGACGACATCTCCGGCTCCGGCCAGACCAAGGCCGCGCACGGACTGTGCACCGGCATCCCGAAGGAGCGCCAGTTCCACTACGACGTCGAAGGCGCCGGCCACTACGGCATCTTCTCGGGCCGCCGCTGGCGCGAGCTGGCCTACCCGGTCGTGCGCAACTTCATCCGCCGCTACAACAGCGCGCCGGGCGTCACGCCCTCGGCCGAATCGTCGCCCGAATCCGACGCCCCCGCGGCCCCCATGCGCCGCCTGCCCCAGGCCGCCGCCCAGGTCGGCGGCGCGGCGCGCAGCCAGGCCAGCCCCAGGCCGCGCGCAGCCCGCGAGGGATAATCCGGGCGGTGTCGTCCACCGCCCTCCTGACCCGCGCCTCGAGCGCTGAAGCCTCGCTGGCCGAACGGCTCGACGCGGCGCTGCCGCAGACGCAGTGTAGGCGCTGCGGCTACCCCGACTGCCGGCGCTATGCCGGGGCGATCGCCGGCGGCGAGGCGGCGATCAACCGCTGCCCGCCCGGCGGCGCCGAGGGCATCGCCCGGCTGGCGGCGATCACCGGCCGGCCGCCGCTGCCGCTGGACGCCGCCTGCGGCGCCGAAGGCCCGCGCCTGCTGGCGGTGATCGACGAGGCCTGGTGCATCGGCTGCACGCTGTGCATCGCCGCCTGCCCGGTCGACTGCATCGTCGGCGCGCCCAAGCGCATGCACACGGTGATCGACGCCGACTGCACCGGCTGCGAGCTGTGCGTGCCGGCCTGCCCGGTCGACTGCATCGCGCTCGAACCGGTCAGCGGCGAATGCACCGGCTGGCAGGCCTGGTCGGCGGCAGAGGCCGGCGCGGCGCGCGAGCGCTACCACCAGACGACCCGGCGCCGCGAGCGCGCCACCCAGGCCAACGAGGCCCGGCTGGCCGCCAAGGCCGAGGCCAAGCTGGCCGACCTGGCCGTCCACAGCCGCCACACCGACCCGGCCACCCTGGACCGCAAGCGCGCGGTGATCGAAGCCGCGCTGGCCCGTGCCCGGGCCCGCCAGGCTGGCGGAGGAACGCCGCGTTGACGCCGCTGACTATGTCGCGGCTGAAGGCCAACGCGCTGCTGCTGCTGGCGGCGCTGATCTGGGGCTCGGCCTTCGTCGGCCAGGCGCTGGGCATGGCCGGCGTCGGGCCGCTGACCTTCACCGGGGTGCGCTTCGTGCTCGGCGCGCTGGTCGTCGCGCCGCTGGCCTGGCGCGAGTTCCAGGCGCTGGCCGCCGCCGGTCAGCGCCCGGGCCGCGCCCATGCGCAGTGGATCGCGCTGCTCGGCGGGCTGCTGTGCACCGGCGTGGTGATGCAGCAGGTCGGGCTGATCACCACCACCGTCACCAATGCCGGCTTCCTGACCGCGCTGTACGTGCCGCTGGTGCCGCTGCTGGCCTGGGTCTTCCAGCGCCAGCTGCCGCACTGGAGCATCTGGCCGGCGGCCGCCGGCTGCCTGGCCGGCACCTGGCTGCTGACCGGCGCGTCGCTCGCGACCCTGACGCCGGGCGACCTGTGGGTGCTGGCCAGCGCGCTGCCCTGGGCGGTGCATGTGCTGCTGGTCGGCCAGGTGGCCAACCGGCTGCGCGGCGCCTACCTGCTGGCCTGCGGCCAGTTCGCGGTCTGTGCCGTCATCGCGCTGGTGCTGGGCATCGCCATCGAGCCGATCAGCGCCGAGGGCCTGCGCAGCGCTGCCGGCGCGATCGCCTACACCGGCATCCTGTCGGTCGGCGTCGGCTTCACGCTGCAGGTGGTGGGCCAGCGCCACGCGCACCCGGCCGACGCGGCGATCATCCTGTCGTCGGAAACGGTGTTCGCGGCGCTGTTCGGCGCCTGGTTCATGGGCGACCGGCTCGGCGCCAGCGGGCTGGCCGGCTGCGCGCTGATCCTGGGGTGCATCCTGCTGGTGCAGATGCTGCCGATGCTGAAGCCGTCGGCCCGATGATGAAGCCGGCCGAGATCGAGTCCTTCTTCGCGACGCTGGCCGCCGCCAACCCGCAGCCGGCCAGCGAGCTGGAATACACCTCGGTGTTCGAACTGCTCGCCGCGGTGCTGCTGTCGGCGCAGGCCACCGATGTCGGCGTCAACAAGGCCACGCGCCGGCTGTTTCCGCAGGCCGGCACGCCGCAGCAGATGCTGGCGCTGGGCGAGGCCGCGGTGGCCGGGCAGATCCGCACGATCGGCCTCTACCGCAACAAGGCCAGGCACCTGCTGCAGACCTGCCGGATCCTGGTCGACCAGTATGGCGGCCAGGTACCGCGCGACCGGGCCGCGCTGGAGGCGCTGCCCGGCGTCGGCCGCAAGACCGCCAACGTGGTGCTCAACGTCGCCTTCGGCGAGCCGACGAACCCGGTCGACACCCATGTCTTCCGGGTCTGCAACCGCAGCGGGCTGGCGCCGGGCAAGACGCCGCAGGCGGTCGAGCAGCAGCTCGGCAAGCGCGTGCCGCCGCCGTTCCGCCGCGACGCGCACCACTGGCTGATCCTGCACGGCCGCTATGTCTGCACCGCGCGCGCGCCGCGCTGCGGCGAGTGCAGCGTGCGAAGCTGGTGCGACACCGGCAAGGCGCTGGACCGGCAGGCGAGATGAACCGACCCGGCGCCTGGCTGGCCGCCACGGGCCTGGCGCTGGCCATCGTCGCGCGCGCCGCGCCGGCCGCGCCGCTGACGGTGCGCGACGACAGCGGCCAGACGCTGACGCTGCCGGCGCCGGCGCAGCGCGCGGTGGCGCTGTCGCCGCACCTGGCCGAACTGGTGTTCGCCGCCGGCGCCGGCGACCGGCTGGTCGGCGTGATGCGCTTCAGCGCCTACCCGCCCGCGGCGGCGCGGCTGCCGGTGATCGGCGACGCGTTCGCGATCAACGTCGAGGCGATCGCCGCGCTGAAGCCCGACCTGCTGCTGCTGTGGCAGAGCGGCGTCAACCCGCGCCAGCAGCAGCGCCTGCCGGTGCTGGGCCTGCCGATCTACCGCAACGAGATCCACTCGGTCGAGGCCATGGCAGAGACGCTGCGCCGGCTCGGCCGGTTGTTCGGCACCTCGGCCGTGGCCGACGCCGCCGCGGCGCAGACCGAGGCGCGCTGGACCGCGCTGCGTGCGCGCTACGCCCGGCGCACGCCGGTGCGGGTGTTCTACCAGCTGTGGCACGACCCGCTGATGACGGTCAACCGCAACCACCTGATCGACCAGGCCATCAGCGCCTGCGGCGGCATCAACGTGTTCGCGCAGCAGCCGACGCTGACCCCCACCGTCAGCTGGGAGGCCGCGGTGGCCGCCGACCCGCAGGTGGTGCTGACCGGCAGCGGCCCCGAGGCGCCGCCGCGGCTCGAACCCTGGCGCCGCTTCCAGCGTGTCGCGGCGGTGCGCAACGATCGGCTGATCGCGCTGGACGGCCACCGCCTGGCGCTGATGACGCCGCGCTTCGTCGACGGTGCGCAGGCGCTGTGCGAGGCGATCGACAGCGCGCGCCGATGATCACGGCGCATCAGGTCGCGACCCAGACGCCGCCGACCTCGGTCCAGCCGCAGCCGTAGACCTGCGCCAGCAGCCCGGCCTGCAGCAGCTCGGTCGCCGGCCCGGCCTGCCAGCGGCCATCGCCGACCAGCGCCAGCACATGGGTCGCGGTGCGGGCGATCCAGTTCACGTCGTGGGCGCTGACCACCAGCGCGGCGTCGCTGCCCGGCGCCACCAGCTGCGCCAGCCAGCGCGCCACCTGGATCTGGTGCGCCGGGTCCTGGAACGACACCGGCTCGTCCATCAGCATCAGCGGTGCGCCCTGCAGCGCGCATTGCGCCAGCGCCACGCGCTGGCGCTCGCCACCCGACAGCTGCATCACGCCGCGCCGCGCCAGCGGCTGGGCGTCCAGCGCGGCCAGCAGCGCGCCGGCGGCCTGCGGCCCCGGCCGCACGGTGGAGAGTTCCAGCAGCCGCTGCACGCTCAGCGGGAAGCGGTCGACCGACTGCTGCGGCGCGTAGGCGCGGGCCCAGGCGGCATCGGCGGCGGCCCAGTCGTCCTGGCGGCGGCCGAGCCAGCAGACCTCGCCGTCACGCTCGGGCACGCTCAGGCCCGCCAGCGCACGCAGCAGCGTGCTCTTGCCCGAGGCGTTGCGGCCGATCACGCACCAGCGTTCGCCGCGCCGCACCCGCCAGTCGAGCCCGCGCAGCAGGCAGCGGCCGGCGGCATGCAGGCTCAGGGCGCGGGTCTCGAGCAGCGGCGGATCGCCGCCGCTGCGCCGGGCCGGGTCGTCGCGGCTCACCGCGTACCCCGCGCCAGGATCACGATGAACATCGGCGCACCGAGCAGCGCCATCACCGCGCCGACCGGCAGTTCGAGCGGCGCGACCACGGTGCGGGCGACCAGGTCGGCCAGCGTCAGCAGCGCGGCGCCGCCGGCCGCGCTCATCCAGGCCAGGTCGCGGATGCGCTGCACGCCCAGCAGCCGCAGCGCCTGCGGCACCACCAGACCGACGAAGCCGATCGCGCCGGCACTGGCCACTGCCATCCCGGCGGCCAGCGACGCGGCGACCAGCAGCGCGAGGCGCAGCCGGCGCACCGGCTCGCCGAGCAGCGCGGCGACCTCGCTGCCGAGCTGGAGCCGGTCGATCGCGGTGTCGCGCAGCGTCAGCAACGCCGCGAAGGCCAGCGCGGCGACGCCGCAGGCCGTGCCGCCCTGCGCGCCCGACAGGTCGCCGACCAGCCAGAAGATCGCGCCGCGCAGGCGCTCGTCGGGCGTCATCGCCAGCAGCAGCGTGGCCACCGCGCCGCACAGCGAGGCCAGCATCACGCCGGTCAGCAGTAGCCTCGGCGAGGCATCGTCGCTGGCGGCCAGCGCGCTGCGTGTCAGCGCCAGCAGCGCGGCGCCGGCGGCCAGCGCGCCGAGCCCGGCACCCAGCCACAGGCTGGCGCCGGCCATCAGCGCCAGCAGGCCGCCGACCGAGGCGCCGCCCGAGGTGCCCAGCACATAGGGATCGGCCAGCGGGTTGCGCAGCAGCACCTGCATCGCCAGCCCGGCCTGCGCCAGCAGGGCGCCGACGCCGACCGCGGCAGCGACGCGCGGCGCGCGCAGTTCGGCGATCAGCTCGCGGTCGAGACCGGCGCTGCCCAGCGCCAGGCCGGCCGCCACCGCGGCGGCCAGCAGCGCCAGCAGCGCAACGGCCAGCGCGCTGAGCCGGGCGCCGGTCAGGCCCATCGCCGATCGCCGATCCAGATCACAGCTGCCAGCGCAGCGCGACGAAGGCGCCGCGCGGCGGCTGGTTGTAGCCGACGGCGGTCTGGTAGGTCACGTCGCCCAGGTTCTCGATGCGGCCGAACAGCTGCCCGGCCTTGCTGAACTGCCACTGCGCGGTCAGATCGGCCACCGTGTAGGCGGCCAGCGTGATGCTGCCGGCATCGGGCCGGCTGCCGACGTAGCGCAGCGCCAGCCCCAGCCGCCAGCCGGCACCCAGGCCGTGCGACACCGCGCCGGCCGCCAGCCGCTCGCTGCGGCGCAGCAACTGCTGGCCGGTCGATTCGTCGACCGGATCCTGCAGCGTCAGGCTGGCCGAGACATCGGTGGCGCCGAACCTGCCGCCGTACGACAGTTCCAGCCCGCGGTTGCACGTGCTGGCCAGGTTGGCGAAGGCATTGGTCACGGTGTCGTACTCGATCTGCTCGCGCACGCGGGTGTCGAACCAGGTGGCGCGCAGCCGTTGCCCGGTCACTGCCCACTGCAGGCCCAGCTCGCCCGAACGCGCCAGCTCGGGCTGCAGCTTGTCGTTGCCGTAGAACGGCGCGTACAGGTAGCCCAGCGGCGGTGCGCTGAAGGCGTTGCCGACCCTGGCGATCAGCTTCCAGTCCGGCGCCAGTTGCCAACCCCAGCCGAGGCTGCCGGTGGTCTCCGAACCGACGCCGCCGACATCGTCGTGACGAAGGTTCAGCGCCAGATCGTGCGCGCCGGAACGC
The DNA here is from genome assembly GCA_016790515.1 of Burkholderiaceae bacterium. Taxonomy (GTDB): domain Bacteria; phylum Pseudomonadota; class Gammaproteobacteria; order Burkholderiales; family Burkholderiaceae_C; genus Pseudaquabacterium. Next base: position 9,891 of record JAEUOY010000126.1, read on the forward strand.
CACTGAAGGCCGCCGAACACCGCGTCGACGTTGCGGCCGCGGTCGTAGACGCCGCCGAAGCCGTCGTCGGCTGCGATCGACTGGCGCTGGTGGTCCAGCCCCGCGCTCAGCGTCCAGGCCGGCGACAGCACCACGCCGTGGGTCCAGTTCAGCCCGCTGACCTCGGTCACGTAGCGGCCGCTGAAGCCGAAGGCGCCGGTCTCGTCGTAGCGCGCGTCGTCGCGCTGGCTCGACAGCAGCAGCCGGCTGGTCCAGTCGGCGCTGAAGCGGTCGTCCAGGCTCAGGTTGAACAGGTTCTTGGTCGTGCGGCTGGTCTGCAGGTCGGCCGGCGTGGCGAAGGCGCTGTCGTAGTCCAGCCTGCCGTCGCTGTAGGTCCAGCCGAAGCCCAGCTTGTGGCCCTCGGCCAACGCATGGCTCAGGTTGAAGCTGGCGCTGGTGTTGCGGTAGCCGTCGCGGTCGGGGTTGGCCGCCGGCACCTGGGCCGGGTCGAGTGCCGAATAGCCGTCGTCGCGCACGCCCGAGACGCCCAGCGCCAGCTGCGTCGCCCCCAGCGTGGCCGAGCCCTGTGCCGACAGCTGCAGCAGCCCGCGCGAGCCGCCCTCGATGCGCACGCTGGCCTGCGGGCCGCCGTTGCCGCGCCGCGTGAAGACCTGGACCACACCGCCGACCGCGCCGCTGCCGTACAGCGCCGAGACGTTGCCGCGCACGACTTCGACGCGCTCGACCTGGTCGAGCATCAGGTGCTCGATGCCGACCTGGCCGGTGGCATCCTGGCGCGCCAGCGGCACGCCGTCGACCAGCACCAGCACCTGGCGGGTCGGCGCGCCGCGCAGGAACAGCGCGGTCGCGGTGCCGCGCGCGCCGTTGCTGGCGAACTGCACGCCGGCCTCGGCCGCCAGCAGCGCAGGCAGGTCCAGCGCCTGCGAGCGCTCGATGTCCTCGCGCAGCAGCACGGTGGTGTGCGGCAGCGCGTCGGTCAGCAATTGCGGGCTGCGCGACGCGGTGACGACGACGGTCCCGCCGTCGTCGGCGCGCACGGCCAGGTGGGGCGCGCACAGCGCCAGGGCCGCCAGGCACGGTGCCGCGGCGGAACGGGCGCAGAGCGCCGGCAGGGAGATCGACATGGTGAACGGGAACCCGGAAACAACGCCTGCCCGCGCTTCCCCGCGCGGAACTGGCCATGCGGCCACCCGCCTTGCGGCGGGCAACCTCCCGTTGGCCGGTATCCGGGCTGGCGGAGACGACCCCTGTGGCCTTCCCGACCGGCCCTGCCGATCAGTGGCGTCAGACACAGGAGCGGTGGCCTCACCCGTCGAGGCTCGGCCACGTCCGCTTACCGTTGCGGGGGCAGCGCAGGTTGGGTGGCCACCCGTGCGGCGGCGACCTTCCTGCTTCCCGTTTAACCCGGCCGTCGCGAGGGGCGGCCGGAGCACCAACAGCGTGCATCCTACCCTACCCCGGCGTCGCGGGATGGCCTGGCCGACCCCGCCACCTACAATCGGCGGTCGAACAGGAGGTGGCGCCAGGCCATGTCAAGACCCGAGGATCTCGCCGAGCGCATCGAACGCCTGGTGCTGCGGCACGAGGAACTCAAGCGTACCAACGCGCTGCTGGCACAGCAGCTGGCCAGCGTCAGCGCCGAGCGCGACAGCCTGCGCTCGCGCCTGGCCGCCGCGCGTGCGCGCATCGACGCGCTGCTCGACCGCCTGCCGGCCGATCCGGCCGGCTCCGTGCGCGCCGCCGCCGCGGCGGCACCGGCCATGCCGCATTCCGCCAGCCCCGAAGCCGACGCCGCATGAAGCAGATCGAAGCCACCATCCTGGGCCAGAGCTACATGCTGGCCTGTCCGCCCGACGGCGAAGCACTGCTGCGCGAGGCGGTGGGCATCGTCGACCGCGAGATGAGCGCGATCCGCGACGCCGGCAAGGTCAAGGCCCGCGAGCGCATCGCGGTGCTGACGGCACTGAATCTGGCCTACCAGAAGGCCGAGGCCGCCCGGCAGCCGGCGCCTGCGGCCCCGGCGCCCGGGCCCGCGGCCGCGGCGCTCGACCTCGATCACCTGATCCGCCGCATCGACGACGCGCTGGGCGACGACGGCCAGCTGCTGTGAGCGCGCGACGTGCGAAATTCAGCGCCCAAGGGGCCGGCCGGCGTGCTTAGAATGGGTTCGTCCGTTGCGTCTCGTGGGCTCTATATTTCCTTGATCCGATGCTCATCGAGCCAGGGCTTGGAACATCGCAAGGCAGGTGTGATCGTCTCGCGTCAGATGAACCCGAAGCCTCGCTGACCTTGCCCACCTGATCTCCCAACTGGGGTCAGGAATGCGGTCCACGGCTCGCAGCGGACACCCCCCACATGAATCCTCCCGCCCAGCGGGCGCCTGCCCGGTTCTGGTTGATGAAGAGCGAGCCCGCCGAGTGCTCGATCGACGACCTCGCCGCCGCGCCCGACCAGACCGTGCCGTGGATCGGCGTGCGCAACTACCAGGCGCGCAACTTCATGCGCGACGCGATGCAGCCGGGCGACGGCGTGCTGTTCTACCACTCGTCCTGCGCCGAACCCGGCGTCGCCGGACTGGCCGAGGTGGCGAGCAGCGCCTATCCCGACGCAACCCAGTTCGACCCGGCCAGCCCCTATTTCGACGCCAAGGCGCGGCGTGACGCGCCGCGCTGGCTGCACGTCGACGTGAAGCTGGTCGCCAAGACCCGGCTGCTGCCGCTGCGCGAGATGCGCCAGCGCCCCGAGCTGGCGACGATGCTGCTGCTCAGGCCCGGCAACCGGCTGTCGATCACCCCGGTCTCGGCGGCCGAATGGACCGCCGTGAACGCCCTGCTGAACGCGCCGCCGGCCCGATGAGCTTTCTCGACCCCACCCTGGTGCTGGAACTGCTGCTGCTGGGCGCCTGCACCGGGTTCCTGGCCGGGCTGCTGGGCATCGGTGGCGGCATGCTGATGGTGCCGTTCCTGACGGTCATCTTCAGCCACCGCGGCGTCGGCGAAGCGCTGGCAGTGAAGATGGCGATCGCCACCTCGATGGCGACGATCCTGTTCACCTCGATCTCCAGCGTGCGCGCCCACCACCGGCGCGGCGCGGTTCACTGGGGCCTGGTCGCCCGCCTGGCGCCGGGCATCGTGCTGGGCGGCCTGCTGGCCGGCGCCGGCGTGTTCTCGGTGCTCAAGGGCACCGCGCTGGCGCTGACGTTCGCCGCCTTCGTCGGCTTCTCGGCGGTGCAGATGCTGATCGACCGCAAGCCCAAGCCCAGCCGGCAGATGCCCGGCGCGCTGGGCGCCACGGCCGCCGGTGCGACGATCGGCTTCCTGTCGGGGCTGGTCGGCGCCGGCGGCGCATTCGTCTCGGTGCCGTTCATGACCTGGTGCAACGTGGCGATGGCCAACGCAGTGGCCACCAGCGCGGCGCTGGGCTTTCCGATCGCGCTGGCCAACACGCTGGGTTACGTGGTCGCCGGCTGGAACCTGCCGCCGCCGCTGCCAGGCAGCCTGGGCTACCTGATGCTGCCGGCGCTGGCGGTGATCGCACTGGCCAGCGTGCTGACCGCGCCGCTGGGCGCCCGCGTCGCGCACACGATCGACGTGAAGAAGCTGAAGAAGGTGTTCGCCGTGCTGCTGTTCGGCCTCACCGGCTACATGATCTGGCGAGTCATGACCCGCTGACGCACGCCGGCTCAGCCGTTGGGCTCGAAGCGGATGGCGGCCAGCGCCACGGTGTTGCCGCCGCGCCGGCGCGCCTCGGCCAGCGCCGCCGAGCAGGCCGCCACCAGCTCGGCATGGTCGTGCGCGGTGTGCGGGAAGCTGGCCACGCCCATCGCGACGGTGAAGCCGAGCTCCTCGCCGTCGAGCATCACGATCTGGGTCGCGCACTGCCGGCGCAGACCCTCCATCCGCGCATGGGCAGTGGCCAGGCCCACCCCCGACAGCAGCACCGCGAAGTGGTCGTCGTCGAGGCGGCACGAGGCGTCCATCGCCCGGGTGTTGCCGCGCAGCAGCCGGCCCATCGCCTCGCAGACGCGCTCGCGCGCGCGCTCGCCCAGCGCCCTGACCCGCTCGCTGCCAGGGTCCAGCGCCATGTAGACCAGCGCGAACTCGCGGTGCTCGCGGTTGGACAGGTCGAGCTCGCGGCGCATCTGGTCGTCGAAATGGGCGCGGCTGTTCAGGCCGCTGGCCTGGTCGCGCAGGCCTTGCTCGGCCAACTCGCGGCGCAGGCCGTCGTTGGCCTTCTGCTGCTGCTCCAGCTGGTCGAGCGCGACGCGCAGCTGCGAATCTCGCTGGCGCTGTGCCGCGGTGTCCTGCCAGACGCTGCAGATCACGCGCCGGGAACCGGCCAGCGCGACGACGCGCAGCACCTGGAACTCGCGCCGGTCGCCGCGCAGCTCGATGCGGTGCTCGCCGGCCAGCTGGCTGCCCTGGGCCAGCACGGTCTGGTCGGCGGCGCGCAGCAGCGCCGCGGTGGTGGCGTCGAACAGGTCGGCATCGGTGCGCCCCAGCACCTGATCGAGCGGCCGGCCCAGCAGCGCGACCAGCGCCGCATTGGCCATCAGGTAGCGGCCGTCGTCGGTGTCCTTGACGCCCACAGCCAAACCCTGCTGCTCGGCCCAGACCAGCAGGGTCTGCGCCAGCGGCGAATCCACCGCCGCCATGCCGCCATGGGCCGGCACGGGCGTGTCGGCACGGACGGTCGCCGGATTGCTGGCAGTCATGGCAGCGCTCATGAAGAGGTGGTGCGGCCTGACGGCGCCGCATTGCAGGATGCTTCGATTCTGGGTATCCGGGCGGCCTCCGGCAAGCTGCGACCCGGGCCTCCCCCTAAGTAACGATGATACCCAGGGGCCCTGCCGCCGCCGGTCTCGCCGATCGACGGAAATGGCGTCGTTTCCGGGCGCTGTTCGTCGTTGCCGACGCCACGACCTGCGACCCGCACCCGCACCGGCGGGCGGTCCGGCAGGTCGACCCGAGCCGGCTGGGACCGTGCGAGACGGGCCGCACCATGCACCAGGATGAGGCGCGCTGGCGCGGCTGGCCGATCGACCGACGGGCAACGATCCGGAACCGACGCAGCCCCGGCAGGGTCCGAGCCTTTGCGCAACGAGAGCCCATCCGCGCGATCGGCCCGGAACTTGCGAAAGCCCGCCCCACCGGCACGCTAGGGTCATGACATGGGCATTGCCAACTACATCAAGGAGATCGGCCGCGGCCACGAAGGCGCGCGGTCGCTGGACCCCGAGCAGGCCGCCGACCTGATGGGTCAGGTGCTCGACGGCCAGGCCAGCGATCTGGAGGTCGGCGCCTTCGCGCTGGCGATGCGCATCAAGGGCGAGACCGTCGACGAACTGCTGGGTTTCGCCCAGGCTGCCGAAGCGCGTTGCCAGGCCTTCGACAGCGACCGGCCGGTGGTGGTGATGCCCAGCTACAACGGTGCGCGCCGCCTGCCCAACCTGGCGCCGCTGCTGGCGATGCGGCTGGCGCAGGAGGGCGCGCGCGTGCTGGTGCACGGCCAGCCGCATGACCCGGACCGCGTGACCAGCGCCGAGATCTTCCAGGCGCTGGGCCTGCCGCCGGTCGATGGCCCGGCCGGCGTGCACGAGCGCTGGCAGCGGCGCGTACCGGCCTTCGTGACGACCGGTTCGCTCAGCCCGCCGCTGCAGCGCCTGCTGGACGTGCGCCGGGTGGTCGGCCTGCGCAATTCGGGCCACACGATCGCCAAGCTGCTGAAGCCGGTGAACGGCGCGCCAGTGCTGCGGCTGGCCAGCCACACCCACCCCGAGTTCGGCAAGCTGATGGCCCAGTTCAGCGAGCGCAGTGGCGCCGACCTGATGCTGCTGCGCGGCACCGAGGGCGAGGCGGTGGCCGACCCCCGCCGCTGCCCGAAGATGGACACCTGGCTCGGCGGGCTGTGGCAGATCGACCTGTCCTGCCAGGCCCAGGAGGGCGTGCTGACCGAACTGCCGCTGCTGCCGCGCCAGATCGACGCCGCGACCGTGGCGGTCTACATCCAGGGCGTGCTGGCCGGCGAGAAACCCGGCCCGGCGCCGCTGGAGCGCCAGGTCGGCCTGCTGATGCGGGCGCTGGCGCGGCTGGCGTCGCGCAGCCCCAGGGTGCTGCGCGCCTGAACCGGGCGGCGGGCTTCGAGACACCGCGCCGATAATCGGCGCCGATGCCCGCCGCCGCTGCGCACCCGCTCGATGCCATCGTGCTGGGCGCCGGGGCGGCCGGGCTGTTCTGCGCCGGCATCGCCGGCCAGCGCGGCCTGAAGGTGCTGGTGATCGATCCGGCGCCGAAGACCGCCGAGAAGATCCGCATCTCGGGCGGCGGCCGCTGCAACTTCACCAACCGCGGCACGACGCCGGCGCAGTTCCTGTCGGCCAACCCCGACTACTGCCGCTCGGCGCTGGCGCGCTACACGCCGGCCGACTTCATCGCGCTGGTGCAGCGCCACCGCATCGCCTTCCACGAGAAGCACCGGGGCCAGCTGTTCTGCGATGGCTCGGCCGAGCAGATCGTCGAGATGCTGCTGGCCGAATGCGCCGCCGGCGGCGTGACCCGCTGGCAGCCCTGCGCCGTGCACAGGGTGCGCGAGCAGGGCGACGGCTACGAGGTCGACACCGACCGCGGCCCGGTGCGCGCCGCCACGCTGGTGGTGGCCACCGGCGGCCTGTCGATCCCGAAGATCGGTGCCAGCGACTTCGGCCACCGGCTGGCGCGCCAGTTCGGGCACAGGATCGTCGAGCCGCGCCCGGCGCTGGTGCCGCTGACCTTCGACACCGCAGCCTGGGCCCCGTTCGCCGGGCTGGCAGGCATCTCGCTGGAGGTCGACATCGCCACCGGCAGCGGCCGCGACAGGGGGCAGTTCCGCGAGGACCTGCTGTTCACCCACCGCGGCCTGAGCGGCCCGGCGGTGCTGCAGATCTCCAGCTACTGGCGCCCGGGCGAGGCGCTGGAGCTGAACCTGATGCCGGGCCGGGACCTGGCCGCGGCGCTGCAGGCCGCCAAAGCGCAGTCGAAGCGCCAGGCCGGCAATCTGCTGGCCACGCTGCTGCCGCAGCGGCTGGCCGACAGCTGGCTGGCGCTGCAAGGCATTGCCGGCACCAGACCGCTGCCCGAGCTGCGCGACCGCGAGCTGCGGCGCCTGGCCGATTCGCTGGCGAGCTGGCGCCTGACGCCCGGCGGCACCGAGGGCTGGCGCAAGGCCGAGGTGACGATCGGCGGCGTCGACACCCGCGAACTCGATTCGCGCACGATGGCCAGCCGGCGCCAGCGCGGCCTGTTCTTCATCGGCGAGGTGGTCGACGTGACCGGCTGGCTGGGCGGCTACAACTTCCAGTGGGCCTGGTCCAGCGCAGCGGCCTGCGCCAGTGCGCTGGCGGCGGGGTCGTCCGGCCATCGCTGACGGCCATCGCAAGCCAGGCGGGTTCTTGGCAACCCGTGACTTTTCACAGTAGAATGCCTGCTTTGCTGGCAAACCGCGCGTCGATTCCCCGGCCGGGCATGTCCGGAGTGTCCAGGCCCTGTGAAGCAGGGTGGGCCGAGCCAGGAACACCGAGCGCACGACAAACCCAAGGATCCACTGTTTAATGACCACGATTCGCGTCAAGGAAAACGAACCGTTCGACGTTGCACTGCGCCGCTTCAAGCGCACGATCGAGAAGCTGGGCCTGCTGACCGACCTGCGCGCCCGCGAGTTCTACGAGAAGCCCACCGCCGAGCGCAAGCGCAAGAAGGCCGCCGCCGTCAAGCGCCACTACAAGCGCGTGCGCAGCATGCAGCTGCCGAAGAAGCTGTACTGACGCGGCTTCGTCACTTGACTCGAACGCCCGCGCGGGACGCCGCTGCGGGCGTTTTGCATTGCCCGACCCGAAGGAACCCATGAGCCTGAAGGACCAGATCACCGAGGACATGAAGGCCGCGATGCGCGCCAAGGACAGCGCCCGCCTGTCGACCATCCGCATGCTGCTGGCCGCGATCAAGCAGCGCGAGGTCGACGAGCGCATCGTGCTCGACGACGCGGCCGTCGTCGCGATCGTCGACCGCACGATCAAGCAGCGCAAGGACTCGATCGCCGCATTCCAGGGCGCCGGCCGCAGCGACCTGGTCGACAAGGAGACCGCCGAAGTCGCGGTGCTTCAGGCCTACCTGCCGGCACGCCTGTCGGCCGACGAGATCGGCGCCCAGGTCGCGGCGATCGTCGCCGAACTGGGGGCTGCCGGCCCCGGCGACATGGGCAAGGTGATGGCCGCGGTCAAGGCCCGGCTGGCCGGCAAGGCCGACATGGGCGCGGTCTCTTCGGCGGTCAAGGCCGCGCTGTCGAAGTAAGCTCGGCCATCATGCAGACGCACCTGAGCATCCGCCCGATCGCCGACAACCTGTGGGTCGCGCCCCAGCTTGCGCCCGACGCGATGGCCGAGCTGGCGCGGCTCGGCTTCAAGAGCGTGATCAACAACCGGCCCGACTTCGAGCATGGCCCCGACCAGCCGACCAGCGCGGCGATCGAGGCCGAGGCGCAGGCCGCCGGCCTGGTCTACCGGTTCCTGCCGGTGGACAGCGGCTTCCAGACGCCCGAGCAGATCCAGGCCTTCGCCCACCTGCTGAAGGACCTGCCGGGGCCGGTGCTGGCGTTCTGCCGCTCGGGCGCGCGCTCGACCCGCCTCTACCACCAGGCGATGGCGCTGTGACGGCGCGGGCGCCGCGCGGCGCCCGCTGCGCTACTTGAAGAACAGCGCGACGAAGCCCAGCGTCAGCGACGGGAAGAACAGCAGCACCAGCATGCGCAGCGCATCGCTGGCCAGGAAGGGCCAGACGCCCTTGTAGGTCTCCTGCATCGGCACGTCGCGCGCGATGCTGTTGACGACGTAGACGTTCAGCCCGACCGGCGGCGCGGTCATGCCGATGCCCACGGTCATCAGCACCAGGATGCCGAACCAGATCGCCTTGCCCTCGGGGGCCAGGCCGAACAGCGGCAGCGCCATCACCGCCGGGAAGATCACCGGAATGGTCAGCAGCATCATCGACAGCTCGTCCATCACGCAGCCGAGCAGGATGTAGATGACCATGATCGCGCCGATGATCGCCAGCGGCGCGACCTGCAGGTGGCCGACCCAGTCGGCCACCCGCGCCGGCATCTGGGTCAGCGCCAGCGCCGAATTCATCATGTCGGCGCCGAGGAAGATCATGAACACCATCGCCGAGGTCTCGGCGGTGCCGACGAAGCTGCGCTTGAGGCCCTGCAGGCCCAGTTCGCGGCGCGCCATCGCCGCGACGAAGGTGCCCACCGCGCCCACCGCCGCGCCTTCGGTCGGCGAGAAGATGCCGCCGTAGATGCCGCCGAAGACGACCACGAAGATCACCGCGATCGGCCAGACCTGGATCAGCGCCGCCCAGCGCTCGGGCCATGAGGTCGGTTCGCTGGGCTGCGCCAGCTCGGGCTTCAGCCGGCAGACGATGGCGATCACCGCGAGGTAGCCGATCAGCGCCAGGATGCCCGGCAGCATCGCCGCGGCAAACAGCTTGCCGATGTTCTGCTCGGTCAGGATCGCGTAGACCACCAGCGGCACCGACGGCGGGATCAGGATACCCAGCGTGCCGCCGCAGGCCAGCGCCGCGGTCGTCAGGCGGCCGTGGTAGCCGTGCGCCCTCATCTCGGGATAGGCCACCTGGGTGATGGTCGCCGAAGTCGCGACGCTGGAGCCGCAGACCGCGCCGAAGGCCGCCGCCGACAGGATGGCGGCCATCGCCAGGCCGCCGCGGATATGCCCGACGAAAGAGGCCGCCGCCTTGAACAGCGAGCGCGACAGCCCGCCCTGGGTGGCGAACTGTCCCATCAGCAGGAACAGCGGGATCACCGACAGGTCGTAGACCGTCAGCCGCGCCACCGCGCTGCCCTTCAGCAGGTTCAGCAGCGCCATGTCGTTGGTCAGCGCCCAGTAGCCCAATGCGCCGGGGATGAACATCGACACCGCGATCGGCACGCGCAGCGCCATCATGCCCAGCATGCCGGCGAACATCAGCAGCCCGACTTCGGTGGGCGTCATGCCGTCACTCCTTCGGACGCCGGCTCGGGCTCGACCTCCAGCCCGCGCAGCTGCCGCTGCGCCTGCCACAGCGCGATCAGCGCCGTGAGCATCAGGCCGGGCGCCAGCATCGCGTAGGCCCACCACATCGGCAGGCCGATGATCATCGTCGTCTCGCTGGCCTCGTGCACCGCAAAGGCACCGGCGGCGGTGCGCAGCGACAGCAGGATGCACATCACCGCCAGCAGGATCGAACCGATGCCGTCGAGCACGCGGTTGCTGCGCTGCGGCAGCTTCTCGGTGAAGAAGTCGACGATGATGTTGCAGTTGTGCAGCTGGCACCAGGGCAGGCACAGCGAGATGCACAGCGCGATGCCCATCTGCATCAGCTCGACGTCGCCGGGCACCGGCTTGGACACCGTGGCCCGCGCGGCGACGCTGACCACCGTCAGGATCGCCAGCGCGCTGGCCGACGCGCCGCCGACGATCGCGAACAACAGCGCGATCCGCTTGAACAAGGCATGCATGCCGCTCTCCGGTCAGATGGGCAGGACGCGCCCGCGCCGGGGCGGGTGGTCAGGCAGCTGCATCGCCCTACTTCTTGTACTTGACCAGCAGGTCGCGCGCGTCCTGCAGCATCTGCTTGCCCGGCAGGCCCTTCTTGTCCATGTCGGCGGTGAACTCGTCGTACAGCGGTGCGGCGGCCTTGACCCAGTTGTCGAGCTCGCTGGCCGGGATCGTGTAGAAGGTGTTGCCGCGGTCCTTGGCGGCCTTGCGGCCGGCGGCCTGGCTGGAATCCCAGACCTTGCCGATCGACTGCGAGAAAGTGGCGCCGGCGTTGTCGTCGATCACCTTCTTCAGGTCCGGCGGCAGGCTGTCGTACCTGGCCTGGTTCATCGCGAAGACGAACACCGCGCTGTACAGCGCCGGGCGCGACGGGTCGGTCTCGCTGTGGTACTTGACCATCTCCTGCAGCTTCAGCGAGGGCATCACCTCCCAGGGCAGCAGGAAGCCGTCGATCGTGCCCTTGCTGACGGCGTCGACCACCGCCGGCAGCGGCATGCCCACCGGCGCCGCGCCCAGCGTGGCCAGCAGCTTGTTGGTCTGGCGCGTCGGCGCGCGCATCTTCAGGCCCTTGAAGTCGGCCAGCGTCTTGATCTGCTTCTCGCGCGTGTGGATGTAGCCTTCGTCGTGGACCCAGATCGCCAGGATCTTGGTGCCGGGGAACTCCTTCAGCGCGTACTTCTGCAGGTAGTCCCAGGCGGCACGGGCGCCGACCTCGGCCGAGTTGGTCATGAACGGCAGTTCGAAGACCTCCAGCGCCGGGAAGCGGCCGGCGGTGTAGCCCGGCAGCGTGATCACGAGGTCGGCGACGCCGTCCTTGACCTGGTCGACCAGCTGCTGCGGCGTGCCGCCCATGCTCATCGACGGGAACACCTGGCACTTCAGCTTGTTGGCCGATTCCTTGGCGATCTTGTCGCACCAGGGTGCGATCACGTTCACCGAGGCCATTGCCGTCGGATTCCAGATGTGGTGGAACTTCAGCGTCACCTCCTGCGCCTGGGCGGCTGCGCCGGCCAGCAGGGCGGCGGCCAGCGCCAAGGCGGTGCGGATGCTTCTTTTCATGCGACGTCTCCTGGGGTTCGAATCAAGTGATGGATGCTGCAATGGCGCAAGGGCATCGAAAACGGGATGAACGCTCAGCCCCACACCTCCTGCGCGGTCTCGATCACCAGCCGCAGCTTGGCGCGCTGGGCTTCCACCGCGATGTTGTTGCCGTGCACGGTGCTCGAGAAGCCGCATTGCGGGCTCAGGCACAGCTGGTCGAGCGGCGCGTACTTCGAGGCCTCCTCGATGCGGCGCTTCAGCCCGTCCTTGCTCTCCATCTCGCCGAACTTGGTCGTCACCAGCCCCAGCACGACGATCTTGCCCTTGGGCAGGAAGCGCAGCGGGCGGAAATCGCCCGAGCGCTCGTCGTCGTACTCGAGGAAGAAGGCGTCGAGGTTCATCTCGGCCAGCAGCGCCTCGGCCACCGGTTCGTAGTTGCCGGCCGCCGCATGGGTGCTCTTGAAGTTGCCGCGGCACAGGTGCATCGCCAGCGTCATGCCGGCCGGCTTGTGCGCGACGACCTTGTTGATGAACTTGGCATAGCGGTGCGGCAGCTCGTTGGGGTCGTCGCCGCGCGAGCGGGCTGCCTCGCGCATCTTCTCGTCGCACAGGTAGGCGAGGTTGGTGTCGTCCATCTGCACGTAGGTGCAGCCGGCATCGGCCAGCGACTTCAGCTCGTCGCCGTAGGCCCTGGCGACGTCGTCGTAGAAGTCGGGCTCGAGCTCGGGGTAGGCCTCGCGGCTGATGCCGGCGCGGCCGCCGCGGAAGTGCAGCATCGTCGGCGACGGGATCGTGACCTTGGGCGTCATCCCGGGCGCGACCTGCGACTTCAGGTACTGGAAGTCGGCGAGCTGGATGTTCCTGGCATGTCGCACCTTGTCGATCACGCGGATCACCGGCGGCGCCAGTTCCTCGCTGCCGTCGGCTCGCTTGATCGTGACCGGGATGTCGGTCTTCACGCCGCCGAGCTGCTCGAGGAAATCGATGTGGAAGTAGGTGCGGCGGAACTCGCCGTCGGTGATGCTCTGCAGCCCCACGTCCTGCTGGAACTTGACGATCTCGGTGATCGCCCGGTCCTCGACCGCGCGCAGCTGCTCGGCGCCGAGGCTCTTGTCGACGAAGAACTGGTGGCGGGCGTCCAGCAGGTACTTCGGCCGCAGGAAGCTGCCGACATGATCGGCGCGGAACGGAGGGGTGGCTCTGAGGGTCATGCGGGTCTCACGGGGTTGGAGCGGGACTGCAGCGGCGGCAAGGCCAGCGCGATTGTGCGTGCGGCGGGCCGCCGCCCCACCCCACACAAGCCCGTACATTGCCGAACGGCGGCGGATAGCAGCTATCGCGGCGCGGCATGGCCGAACCGCCGGCGCCTGACCCAGGTCAAAGGTCGAGCACCAGACGCGCCGAGCGCGCGCGCGAACAGCAGGGCAGGAACTGGTCGCAGGCGGCCTGCTCCTCGGGCGTCAGGTACTGGTCGCGGTGGTCGGGCTGGCCTTCGAGCACGCGGGTCAGGCAGGTGCCGCAGACCCCCTGCTCGCACGAGGTCAGCACCTCGACGCCGGCCGCGGCCAGCGCCTTGACCACCGACTGGCCCGGCGGCACGACCACCACCCGGCCCGAGCTGGCCAGCTGCACCTCGAACGCCGCATCGCCGTCGCTGGCGACCGGCGCGGCGCCGAAGAATTCGTAGTGCAGCTGCGCCTCGGGCCAGCCGGCGCCGCGGGCGGCACCCAGCACCGCGTCCATGAAGCCCTTGGGGCCGCAGACATAGACATGCTCGCCTTCGCGCGGCAGCGCCAGCAGCGCGCCGATGTCGAGCTTCTGCGCCGCATCGCCGTCGTCGAAGTGCCAGTGCGTCCGTGCCGCGAACGACGAGCCGCGGATGCGCTCGACGAACGGGGTGCGCTCGCGCGAGCGGGTGCAGTGGTGCAGCTCGAACGCCGCGCCGGTGATGGCCAGCCGCTCGGCCATGCAAAGGATCGGCGTGATGCCGATGCCGCCGGCCAGCAGCAGGCTGCGGCGGGCGCCATGGGCCAGCGGGAAGTGGTTCTTCGGTGCGCTGATCTGCAGCGTCTGACCCTCCTGCACCAGGTCGTGCATCGCCTTCGACCCGCCGCGCGAGGCCGCGTCGCGCAGCACGCCGAGCTGGTAGCGGTGCGTCTCGGCCGGGTCGTTGCACAGCGAGTACTGGCGGGTGAGGCCGCCGGGCAGCAGCACATCGACATGCGCGCCGGCGCTGAAGGCCGGCAGCGGGTGACCGTCGGCGGCGGCGAGCTCGAAGCTGCAGATGTCGAGCGCCTCGACCGTCTTGCGCGTCACCACGACCTGGAGCAGCGGCATCGCGGCGCTCATCGTCAGGCCCTCGCCGGCGCGGCCTCGGTGCCGTGCTCGGCCGCGATCAAGCGGTCGAGCACGCGGCGCGCCTGCACGCCGCCGGCGTCGATGTTGAGCTTCAGCAGGTTGCGCTCGGGCCAGGCCGTCAGGTTCTGCTGCTGGCGTTCGAGCATCTCCAGGTCCTCGGCGAAGATCTTGCCCTGGCCGTCGCGGATCGCCGCGGTCAGCGCCTTGTCGCGGGCATTGAAGTTGCGCGCCATGCCCCAGAAGTACCAGATCGAGGTCTCGGTCTCGGGGGTGATGAAGTCGACCACGATGCTCGAGGCCTTGACCTTCGGGTCGGCGTGGTAGCCGCCCTGCCCGGCCAGCGCGACGCCGACCTCGATCAGCACATGGCCTGGCGGGCTGAAGTGGCAGATCTGCCAGCGGTCGACCAGCTGGTCGTCGGGCAGGTGGTTGCCGCGCAGCGCCATTTTCCAGAACGGCGGCGGCTCGATGCCGTTCATGAAGCGCGAGGTGATGACCTCGTCGCCCTCGGTGCGGGTCGTCGACGGCGTCTCGTCGATCTCCTTCTGGCCGATGCTGGTGGCGTGGACGTAGGTCTCGTGCGTCAGGTCCATGAGGTTGTCGATCATCAGCCGGTAGTCGCAGGCGATGTGGTACAGGCCGCCGCCGAAGGCCCAGTCGGGGCTGTCGGCCCAGGGGCAGTGGTGGATCCTGGCCGGGTCGGCCAGCGCCGCATCGCCCGGCCAGACCCAGACGAAGCCATGGCGCTCGACGACGGGATAGCTGCGGATCGCCGGGAAGCCGCGCACCCGCTGCCCCGGCATCGCGATCGTCTTGCCGTCGCAGCCCATCTCGAGGCCGTGGTAGCCGCAGACCAGCTTGCCCTCGATCACCCGGCCCAGCGACAGCGGTGCGCCGCGGTGCGGGCAGAAGTCTTCGAGCGCGGCGACCGCGCCATCGGCGCCGCGGTAGAACACGATCGACTCGTTGCAGACCTTGCGGCCGAGCGGCTTGTCGTCGATCTCGGCGGGCGTGCAGGCGACGTACCAGGCGTTTTTCGTGAACATCGGCAAGGCTCCTCGGGGTTGACGCGCAGCCACCACAGCATGCGCGGGGACGATTCATTCAGCATACTGAATCACATTCAGTGTACTCAATGAAGTCGCCAAACGATAGCCCCGAGACCTCTGGTTTTCCCTAGTCCCGGCCTTCGCTGCGCATCGGCGCGCGGCTCTGGTCGTTGTTCAGCTGGACGAACTTGCGCAGCAGCCGCATGAAGTCGGTGCGCTCTTCAGGGTCCAGGCGGCTCAGCAGGTCGCGGTTCATCGCCATCAGGCCCGGCACCAGGCGCGCCAGCACCGCCTCGCCATTGGGCGTCAGCGCCAGCCGCCGCTGGCGGCGCGGCAGCACCTCGCGCAGGATCCAGCCCTTGGCCTCGAGCCGGGCGCAGATGTCGGCGGTGGTCGAGGTGTCCAGCGCCACTTCGCGCGCCAGCGTCACCTGGTCGATGCCCGGCCGGTCCTGCAGCATGCGCAGGATCGCGTACTGCACCGGCGTGACCTCGCGGCCGAGCGCCTCGAAGAACTTCGACACCGCGATCTGCTGGGCGCGGCGGATCAGGTGGCCGGGCTGGTCGTACAGCTCGATGGACAGCGAATCGGTGGCGGGCGGCTTCATGGCGGGGTGCGAGGTCGGCGGCAAGGGCGAGCGGCAGGCGCCGCCGCATTCTCGGCCAGGCGACTGCCCTCGCCGCCGAACCGCGCCGATCAGCCCAGGCGCGACAACAGCGTGGCCAGCGCGGCCAAGAAGCCCTGCGGCTGCTCGAGCACCGACAGGTGCGCGCTCTGCAGCACGTCGAGCCGGGCGCCGGGAATGCCGTCGGCGATCTCCTGCGCCATCGCCACCGTCGACCCGAGGTCGAGTGCGCCGGCGACCACCTGCACCGGGCAGGCGATGCGACCGAGCTCGGCTCGCCAATCGGCGGCGCGGATCGCCAGGCAGGCCTCGGCATAGCCCGCGGGATCGGCGCGCAGCACCTGCGCGCGCACCGAAGCCGCCAGGTCGGGGCGGTCGGTGCGGGTCGCCGGCGTCAGGAAACGGTCGACCACCGCATCGGCGATCGTGGCCATGCCGCCTTCGCGCACCGCGTCGCAGCGCTGCAGCAGGCCCTGGCGGTTGGCCTCCGGATAGGTGGCCGCGGTGTTGGCCAGCAGCAGGCCCTTGACCAGCTGCGGATGGCGGATCGCCAGCCCCTGCGCCACCAGGCCGCCCATCGACAGCCCGACGAAGACCACCGGGCCGCGGCCCCACTCGCCGATCAGACGGGCCGCATCGGCCACCAGGTCGTCGAGGGCATAGCCGCTGCGCAGCGGCGCCGACCCGCCCTGGCCGCGGTGGTCGTAGCGCAGCACCGGATGCTGCGGCGCCAGCTCGGCGGCCAGCGCGTCCCACATCGTCAGGTCCATGCCCAGTGCGTGGCTCATCACCACCGGCACCCCCGCGTCGGCGCCCTGCAGCGCGACCCGCAGCTGCGGCAGGCTGAAGGTGTGATGGGTCTCGACCCGGGTGCCGCCCAGCAGCGGCACTGGATCGAGCGCGATGCCCTCGGACTGGCAGACCGCCGCTGTGATCTTGAACGCGGTGTTGGCCGCCGGCACGCCGCAGTAGATCGCCCCCTGCAACAGGGTTTCCTCGATCGCCGCCAGCGGCACGCCGCCGCGCAGCGCGGCGCGGCAGTGCAGCTCGAACTCCTCCCAGCGCGCCAGGCCCATCGTCATGCCCAGCACCAGCAGGCGCCGGGTGGTCCTGTCCAGCCCGGGCCGGCCCCAGATGTCGTGCCAGGCGTGGCGGGTGACCAGGCTCTGGAACTCGGCGGTCAGACGGTTGGCCTGGCCGAGCGAGCGTTCGACCCAGGCGTCGCCGAGCATCGCGCGACGGTTCGCCGCGCCGCGGTCGAGGTCGTCGGGTCGGTCGGCGCTCATCGCGGCAGCTCAGGCCGCGGCGGGCGCCGGGCCGGCACTGCCCAGGCGTGCGACATGCCACTCGACCAGCCGGGCCATGTTGCCCAGCGAGATCTGGTGCGCGTGGATCAGGCCCATCAGCCCGTTGCGGTTGAGCGCGACGATGTCGGCATCGCCGAGCTGGTTGAGCTTCTCGTCGTCGACGGTGAGGAAGCCGTCGACCGTCAGCTTGCTGCCGTCGGGCAGCGTGGCGTCGAAGCGCATGTCGCGCAGCAGCCCCTTCTCGACCAGCACGGCGCCCGCCAGGCGGGTGCGCTCGACCTCGTTCTCGAAGTTCTCCAGCTGCTTCTGCACGCCCAGCGTGAATTCGGTCGGTTGCCCGTCGGCGCTGAACAGCGCCTCGCCGCGGTCGCCCAGGCCGATCCAGCTCTCGTCGATGCAGACGACCCTCTCGTTGACGCCGGCGCGCGCCAGCGCGAACGGGTACAGCCGCAGCACCGCCGGCACGTAGCGCACCCGCCAGCCCTTGTCGTCGATGCACAGGTTCTGCTCGGGCTTCAGGCCGAACACCGCGATCGGCGCCACCTGCTGCTTGCCCGCGGCATCGGTGCCGGCATTGACCCAGACCACCGGATACTCCTTGCAGGCGTCGGTGAACTCGGTGCCGGCGACGAAGAATGCGTTGAGCTTCCTGACCGCGCCGAGGTCGCGCGCCTGCAGGTCGAGCTTGAGCGCGCGGTGCTTGACCCGATCGAGGGCGACGGCCTTCTTGTGCAAGTTCTCGTTGATCACGTCTTCTGTCCTTCGTCTTCGGTGGCGATCGAGCGGCTGACCAGCACCTTGTCCACCCGCTTGCCGTCGAGGTCGACGACCTCGAAGCGCCAAGCGTCCCATTCCACCACGTCGGCGGTGCGCGGCAGCCGGCCGAGCAGCAGCATGATCATGCCGGCCAGCGTGTTGTAGCGGCCCCGATCCTCCTCGGGCAACTCGCGGATCTCGAGCCGGTCCTTCATCTCGGGCACCGGGATCATGCCGTCCATCAGCCAGCTGCCGTCGCCACGCTTGACCGCCCAGGCATCGTCGGCGCTGGGCGTACTGAACTCGCCGGTGATCGCCTCCAGCACGTCGCGCACGGTGATCACGCCCTGCACCGCGCCGTATTCGTCGACGACGAACACCAGCTCGGCGCTGGTGGCGCGGAACTGCTCGAGCAGTTCCATCCCCGACAGCGTCTCGGGCACGAACACCGGCGCCTGCATCAGCACGCCCAGGTCGGGCGTCTCGCCGCGCGACAGCGGCACCAGCAGGTCCTGCGCCTGGATCACGCCGACCACGTCGTCCAGCCCGTCGCGGCAGACCGGGTAGCGCGAGTGGCCGTGCTCGCTCATCTGCGCCAGCAGCTCGGCCAGCGGCGCATGCTGGTCGAGCCAGGTGATCTCGGCGCGCGGGATCATCATCGAGCCGACCTGGCGCTCGTCGAGGCGGAACACGTTGCGCACCATCTGGTGCTCCTGGGCCTCGATCACGCCGGCGTCCAGCCCCTCCTCGAGGCTGGCGGCGATCTCCTCCTCGGTCACGCTGCGCGAGGGCGCGTTGCGGATGCCCAGCAGCCGCAGCGTGGTCTCGGTGCAGGCCGACAGCAGCCAGACGAAGGGCCGGGTGGCGGTGGACAACAGGTTCATCGGCCGCGCCACCAGCACCGCGACCCGCTCCGGGTACATCTGGCCCAGCCGCTTGGGCACCAGCTCGCCGAAGATGATCGTCACGAAGGTGATGATCACCACCACCAGCGCGGTGGCGCTGACACTGGCCGCGCGCTCGCTGAGCAGCGGCAGGCTGGCGTGCAGCCAGTGGGCCAGCGGTGCCGAGAAGGCCGCTTCGCCGACGATGCCGTTGAGCACGCCGATCGAGGTGATGCCGATCTGCACGGTGGAGAGGAACTTGGTCGGATCCTCGTGCAGGGTCTGGGCGGCCTGCGCGCCGGGCTCGTCGGCCTCCACCAGCACCGCCAGCCGGGCCTTGCGCGACGCGGTGAGCGCCATCTCCGACATCGCGAACAGCGCGTTCAGCAGGATCAGGAAGACCAGCAGGGCTACGTCCATGCAGCGGCGCCGCGCGGCACCCCCGGAAACTCGACAAGCCGGGGAGCGTAGCAGAATCACCGCATGCACTACCTCATCGGCGACGTCCAGGGCTGCTGCGATGCACTGGACCGCCTGCTGGCCGAAGTCGGCTTTTCTCCCTCGCGCGACCGGCTGCATGTGCTGGGCGACCTGGTCAACCGCGGCCCGGCGTCGCTGCAGACCCTGAAGCGGCTGCGCGCGCTGGACGATGCCGCGACCTGCCTGCTGGGCAACCACGACCTGCACTTGCTGGCGGTGTCGGTGGGCGGCCGCCGGCCGCACCGCAGCGACACGCTCGACGACATCCTGGCGAGCCCCGAGCGCCAGGCGCTGCTCGAATGGCTGCGCCACGGCAAGCTGGCCGACACCGCGCATGGCTGGCTGCTGGTGCACGCCGGCGTGGTGCCGCAGTGGGATGCGGCCAGGACGCTGGCGCTGGCGCGCGAGGTCGAGGAGGTGCTGAGCGGCCCCGGCATGGCCGACTTCCTGCACGTGATGTACGGCAACGAGCCGGCGCGCTGGGACGAAGGGCTGGTCGGTGCGCGGCGCTGGCGCATGGTGCTCAATGTGCTGACGCGCCTGCGCTACTGCACGCCCGAGGGCACGCTGGAGTTCGACACCAAGGATGGCTCGGGCGTCGCACCGGCGGGCCACCAGGCCTGGTTCGACATCCCCGGGCGACTGACGGCCGGCGTGCCGATCGCCTTCGGCCACTGGTCGACGCTGGGCCTGCAGAACCGCCCCGACCTGCTGGCGCTGGACACCGGCTGCGTCTGGGGCGGCGCGCTGACCGCGGTGCGGGTCGACGGCGGCCGGCGCGAGGTGGTGCAGGTGCGTTGCCGGCAGGCGCAGCGGCCGTCTTGAAACCTTGCGCCCCCGGGCCACGCTCGCGCCGGCTGCTTCGGCAGGCAGGTGGCCTCAGAAGCCGTGCTGCACGCCGATCCGAAGCCAACGCCCGGTCTGTCGGGTTTCGGGCTGCGCCGCGCCACCGATCGGCAGGCCCTGCCGCAGGATGACCTGCGCCGGCCCGGCGGCGGTCGTGTCGCGCCGCGATGCCGCCTGCAGCTGCCATTGCCAGCCCACGGCGCCGGCGGCGGGCAGGCCGCCCTGAAGGTCGATGCCGAACTGCTGCGACCGGCTGCTGCCCAGGCGCAGCACCGCGGGGTCGGCGTTCGGCAGCTCGAGTTCCAGGCGCCCTGGCGGGCCGGCGCCCAGCCACAGCTGGGCCGACAGGCGCAGCGCCGGGCGGTCGACGAGCCTGGCCTCGGCGCCCGCCGCGAACTCCCATTGGCTGAAGCGCTCGGGGTAGCCCCGCACCCTGCCGACGTCGGCGATTTCGCGAAGCGTGTGCTGGTAGGCGACCCGTGCGCCCGCCGACAGCATCGCGCCGAACGGCCGCAAGGCATCGAGTTCCAGGCGGTGCCGGCTGATCGTGCTCAAGGTCTCGATCGGCGCATTGGCCACCGTGACGCCCTGGTAGGCGCGCGTACCGCGCGCGCCCGCCCAGCGGGCCGACCCCAGCCAGCCCGAACAACGGCCGCCGGCCGCCAGCGCCACCGTGCCGAGCGTGCCGGCCTCGCGCACCAGCGTTCGCCCCTGCGCAGCGATCTCCTGCCACTCGCTGCGCTCGGGCCCCGCGGCGGCCGACCACCAGGCATCACTGCAGGCGATGGCTGCTCCCGAGCAGGCGAGCATGCTGCCAGCGAGCATGCAGCGCCGCAGACGCAGGCAGCCTGGCCCAGTGCTCAGAAGTAGTCGCTCCAGGGCTTGACCACCGAGGCCTCGTAGTTGTTGTCACCGTCGGCATCGAGTTCGACCAGCGTCGATGTCTCGCTCTGCGCCGTGATGCGGACCTTGCTGCCGTTCAGCCCGGTGGCCGTGATCCTCCCGGCATGCGGGTAATCGGACGTGCTGTAGGAGAGGAATGGATCGACCGTCTGCAGCGTGATCGACAGCGATCCCCATGTCGAGCTCGACAGGGTGCCGCTCATCCGCACCGAACTCAGGTAGCCCGCGCCCGAAGGCGTGTGGCTTTCGTCGATCCTGAAGTTCTGCAGCGCGCGCGACGAATTGGAGCCGGCGAAGCTTCCCGACACGTTCAGGCTGTCGACCGTGAGCGAGGAACTGCCCGTATTGGCGCCCGTGGAGCTCACGCTGATGCCCATCGTGCCGTTGCCTGTGATCGACCCGCCCGACAGGCTCGCGCGCAGATCGGTCAGCGTCATCGTGACCGCCATCGTGTAGACGTCGGTGTTGGGGTCGCCGCTGAGGCTGTTCACCGTGAAGCCCATCCTGCCGTTCATCGATGCGCCGGCCTCGACGCATTGCTGGGCCTCTAGCGAGGCCGACTCGCCGACATCGATGTCCTGGTTGCCGTTCCTGTCGTCGAGCGTTACCTTCAGGCTGCCGCCGCCCGAGCAGGGCTCGGTCATCGCGACATCCACGCCCTTGACCAGCGCGGGGGTCGACGAGAACCAGTGCTGCAGCTTGCCTGCCTGCGACCTGGCGAAGGACAGCAACAGGCCTTCGCTGGCGACCTGTGCGCCGGTGGCGAACTGTGAGACGTCCAGCAGGTAGGAAACCGAGGACACCGATTCCTGCGCCACGGCCTGGTAGTTCGCCGGAGTCACTGCGAGCGCCGTCGGCGCCGGCGGCGTGACGGGCTCGCCGCCACCGTCGCCGCCGCCACCACCACAGGCGGACAGCAGCAGCAGGATCGCGAACGAAATCGAAGACTTGCGCATGATGTGCCTCCTTTGCACGCGTCCAAGATCGAACCTCAATCCGTCAACTGATTGCATGCTGCGCCTGGCGGCGACAGGCATGTTGCGCTGCGTCAACCGATCACGCCGGGCCGAGGCGATCGATACAATCCGGCGCCAGAAGGAAGCGTGGCCGAGCGGTTTAAGGCAGCAGTCTTGAAAACTGCCGACGGTGGAAGCCGTCCGTGAGTTCGAATCTCACCGCTTCCGCCAGGCCGGACCCGGCCGGCAGCAGGTCGGCTAGCGCGGCAGCGTCAGGACGCCCCGGTGCGAGAAGCGCACGGTGCCGAACATGCCGCCGGCGAGCTTGCCGGTCAGTGCATAGGGCAACTCGCTGATCTGCGCACCCTGCGCCAGCCCCAGGGCCTGGCGCAGCGCCGCGAAGGCCGAGACCGTCATCGGCACCTCGAGCACCGACTCGCCGAAGCGCGGCACGACGCCCTTCTGGTCGCTGACGCCGCTGGCGAGGTCCCTGCCGTTGACCTCCAGGTTCAGCGCGAGGCCGTCGTATTCGACCGCGGCGTCGTTGGGGTTCTGGATCCGCAGCTTGACGATGAAGCGAAGCTCCAGGCCTTCGCCCGGCAAGGATTCGACACCCGCCACGCTGACATGCAGCGGGTCGCGCGTGCCCAAGGTCTCGCAGCCTGCCGGCAGCAGCGCGGCCGGCAGCGCCATCACCAGGACAGCGCGGCGCGAGCAAGAACCAGGGATGGTGTCGTCTGCAGGGGTCATGGTGCTGGGATGTCGAAGTCGCCGAGGTGATGCGGCGGGCTCTTGCCGCCCCCTAAGCTCGGGGGCATCTTAGCCGGGCTCGCGCCCGGTCCGCAGAGCGTGCACCCGTGGAAACACGGCCCGCCGGCCGCCGCACGGCAGCGCAGAATCGCCGCCGATACCCGTTCCCTTCGCATGGAGACTCGATGAAAGCCGCCGTCCTGCACGCCCCCCAGCAACCGATGACGATCGAGGACGTCGCGATCGAGAAACCCAGGCGGCGCGAGGTGCTGGTGCGCACCGCCGCCTCGGGCCTGTGCCACAGCGACCTGCACTTCATCGAGGGCTCGTACCCGACCCCGGTGCCGGCGGTGCTGGGCCACGAGTCGGCCGGCATCGTCGAGGCCGTCGGCGAGGACGTGACCTACCTGAAGCCCGGCGACCATGTCATCAGCTGCCTGTCGATGTTCTGCGGCCACTGCGAGTTCTGCCTGTCGGGCCATCTGTCGATCTGCGCCGACCCGACGGTGAAGCCGCCGCCGGGCAAGGCCCAGCGCCTGAAGTGGAACGGCAACCACATGAACCAGTTCCTGAACCTGTCGGCCTTCGCCGAGCAGATGGTGGTGCACGAGCACGCGCTGGTGAAGGTGCGCGAGGACATGCCGCTGGACCTGGCCGCGCTGATCGGCTGCGCGGTGATCACCGGCTACGGCGCGATCGCCCACACCGCGCGCATCGAGCAGGGCAGCACGGTGGCGATCTTCGGCGCCGGCGGCATCGGCCTGTCGACGATCAACGCCGCGGCGATCGCCGGGGCCGGCCGCATCATCGCGATCGACAAGGACCCGGCCAAGCTGGCGATGGCCAGGGCCTTCGGCGCCACCGACGTGATCGACGCCAGCGAGGGCGACACCGTCAAGCGCATCGTCGAGCTGACCAGCGGCGGCGTGCACTACTCGTTCGAGTGCATCGGGCTGAAGAGCACCGCCGAGCAGAGTTTCTCCTGCCTGCGCTCGGGCGGCACCGCGACGCTGATCGGCATGATCCCGGTCGGCACCCGCATCGAGCTGCACGGCGTCGACTTCCTGCGCGAGCGCCGCATCCAGGGCTGCATGATGGGCAGCAACCGCTTCCGCACCGACATGCCGCGGCTGGTCGACTTCTACCTGCAGGGCAAGCTGCACCTGAAGGAGATGGTCTCCCAGCGCATCAGGCTCGAGGAGATCAACGAGGGCTTCGCGGCGATGAAGGCCGGCGGCATCGCCCGCAGCGTCATCGTCTTCGACCACTGATCGCGCGCCGTGACGACGCAAGTGCTGGACGGCAAGGTGGCGGTGATCACCGGCGCGGCCTCGGGCATCGGGCTGGCCACGGTCGAACGCTTCGTCGAGGCCGGCGCCCGCGTGCTGGCCGCCGACCTGCAGGTCGAGGCCGGCGAGGCACTGGCGCAGCGCTTTGCCGGCGCCGTGAAGTTCCAGCGCTGCGACGTCACGCAGACGGCGCAGCTGCGCGCGGCGATCGACGGCGCCGCGGCGCACTTCGGCGGGCTGGACATCCTGTTCTCGAACGCCGGTGCCGGCGGCACGCTGGCCGGGGTCGAGAACTTCGACGAGGCCGGCTGGGACGCCACCCAGGCGCTGCTGCTGAAATCGGTGGCCGCCGGCGCGGCCTACGCGGTGCCGCACCTGCGCGCACGCGGCGGCGGCTCGATCATCAACACCTCGTCGGTGTCGGCGCTGCAGGCCGGCTACGCGCCGCTGTGCTATTCGGTCGCCAAGGCCGGCGTGCTGCATTTCACCCGGGTGGCGGCGGCCGAGCTGGCGCCGCAGCGCATCCGCATCAACGCGATCGTGCCGGGCTTCATCGCCACCAACATCTTCGGCGGCATCATGAACCTGAGCGCCGAGCAGGCGCGCGCGTTCGTCGACCAGATCGCCGAGCGCAGCGGCAGCGCGAACCCGGTCGGCCGCTCGGGCTTGCCGCGCGACATCGCCGAGGCCGCGCTGTTCCTCGCGTCGGACGCCGCCGGCTTCATGACCGGCACCCACCTGACGGTGGACGGCGGCCTGACGATCGGCCCGCGCCATGCCTGGGACCTGAACGCCGCCGGCCCGATGACCGACGTGATGGGCCTGAGCCCGCAGGAACTGCGCGCGCTGCGCGAAGCGCGGATGAAACCGGGCTGAGCCGGCCATGCCCAAGCTTTTCCAACCCTCACGACGAACCTCCGCCATGCCCAAGGTCACCTTCATCGCCCACAACGGCAAGCGCTTCCCGGTCGACGTCCCGGTCGGGCTGTCGCTGATGCGCGCCGCCGTCGACAACAACGTGCCCGGCATCGACGGCGACTGCGGCGGCCAGTGCGCCTGCGCCACCTGCCATGTGTTCATCGAGGCGCCGTGGAACGCGCTGACCGGCAGCCGCACCGAGCGCGAGGACGAGATGCTGAACTTCGCCGCCGAGCTGCGCGACAGTTCGCGGCTGGCCTGCCAGATCGAGCTGACCGCAGCGCTCGACGGCCTCGAAGTCACGATGCCCGAAGGCCAGCATTGAACCGATGGGAGTCATCATGAGCACTGCCACCGCTGCCGAAAGCCGCGACGCCGCGCGCGCGCGCATCCAGGCGCTGCCGCTGGACGGCCTGAACCCGGCCGACGTCCAGTTCTTCATCGACGACACCGCGCCGCTGGTGTTCGAGCGGCTGCGCCGCGAGGCGCCGGTGCACCGCTCGTTCAGCCCGGTCGAGGGGATGGGCGCCTACTGGTCGGTCACCCGCTACCAGGACATCATGGCGGTGGACACCAACCATGCGGTGTTCTCGTCGGAATGGTCCAAGGGCGGCATCACGCTGTACAACCCGCCCGACAGCGACAAGCTGCCGATGTTCATCGCGATGGACCCGCCCAAGCACGACGAGCAGCGCAAGGCGGTGAGCCCGATCGTCGCGCCGGCGAACCTGAACAACTGGCAGCAGCTGATCCGCGATCGCACCGTCGAGGTGCTCGACAGCCTGCCGCGCAACCAGACCTTCGACTGGGTCGACAAGGTCTCGATCGAGCTGACCACGCGCATGCTGGCCACGCTGTTCGACTTCCCGTTCGAGGACCGCCGGCTGTTGACCTGGTGGTCGGACGTGGCGACGATGAACAAGCTGATCAACCCCGACGCGCTGGGCCCCGAGGAGCGCATGGCCGAGCTGGGCAAGATGCTGGCCTACTTCACCCGGCTGTGGAACGAGCGCGTCAATGCGCCGCCGCGCACCGATCTGGTGTCGATGCTGGCGCACGGCCCGGCGACCCGCAACATGGGGCCGATGGAGTTCATGGGCAACCTGGTGCTGCTGATCGTCGGCGGCAACGACACCACGCGCAACTCGATGACCGGCGGCCTGCTGGCGATGCACGACCACCCCGACGAATGGGCCAAGCTGCGCGCCAATCCGGCGCTGGTCGACAGCCTGGTGCCCGAGATCATCCGCTGGCAGACGCCGCTGGCCTACATGCGGCGCACCGCGAGCCAGGACTTCGAGCTCGGCGGGCAGACGATCCGCGCCGGCGACAAGGTGGCGATGTGGTACCTGTCGGGCAACCGCGACGACAGCGCGATCGAGCACCCCGACCGCTTCGTCATCGACCGCGCCCGGCCGCGCCAGCACCTGAGCTTCGGCTTCGGCATCCACCGCTGCGTCGGCAACCGGCTGGCCGAGCTGCAGCTGAAGATCCTGTGGGAGGAGATCCTGAAGCGCTTCCCGGTGATCGAGGTGATGGGCCCGCCGGTGCGGGTGAAGTCGGCCTTCGTGCGCGGCTTCACGCAGCTGCCGGTGCGGATCCCGGGCTGAGCCTTCGAGCGTCCGGGGGCGGCCGCCGGCTCAGCGGCCGACCAGGCTCATCGCGATCCAGGGCTGCCAGGCGACGACCGCCAGGCAGCCGAGCATCAGCACGATGAACGGCACCGCGGCGATCACCAGTTCGCCGAACTTGCGCTTGAAGGTGGACATCGCCACCAGCAGGTTCAGGCCCACCGGCGGCGTGAGGAAGCCGATCTCGAGGTTGACGATCATGATGATGCCGAACAGCACCTTGTCGTAGCCGTAGGCGACCGCCAGCGGCGCCAGCAGCGGCCCGAGGATCAGGATCGCCTCGCCCGAGGTCATCAGGCAGCCGACGATCAGCAGCAGGATGTTGACCAGCAGCATGAAGGTCAGCGGGCTGTCGGTGATGCCCTTCATCGTCTCGACCATCATGCCGGGCACCTGGTGCTCGGTCAGCACCAGGTTCAGGCTCAGCGCCACTGCCAGCAGCGGGAACAGCGTGCCGCCGAGCTTGGACGCGTCGAGCACCACGGCGTAGAAGTCCTTCGGCTTGAACTCGCGGTGGACGAAGCTCTCGACCACCAGCGCATAGACCAGTGACACCGCCGCCGCCTCGATCGCCGAGAAGTAGCCGGTGTAGATGCCGCCGAGCAGGATCACCGGCATCAGCAGCGCCCAGATGCCCTCGCGCAGCGCGGCGGCGACGCGGGCCGGCTCGAAGGGCTTGCGCGGCAGCTTGCGGTTGACCCACATCGCATAGAGCGCGAACACCAGCAGCAGCAGCAGGCCCGGGCCGATGCCGGCGATGAACAGCTCGGTGATCGAGGTCTCGGTGACCAGGCCGTAGAGGATCAGCGGGATCGACGGCGGGATGATGATGCCCAGCGTGCCGCCGGCCATCACCACGCCCAGCGCGAAGCGGCTGCCGTAGCCGCCCTGGATCATCGCCGGCAGCATCACCGTGCCGATGGCCAGCATCGTGACGATCGACGAGCCCGAGATCGCCGCGAACACGCCGCAGCTCAGCACGCAGGCCACCGCCAGGCCGCCGGGCAGGTGCTCGGTCAGCGACGCGGCGATGCCGATCAGGCGGCGTGCGGTCGAGCCCTTGGTCATCACGCCGCCGCACAGGATGAACATCGGGATCGACAGGATCAGCTCCTTGTCGAGCGAGATCCACATGTCCTCCAGGATGTAGTCGAGCTGGCCCTTGCCCCAGACGATGTGCACCACCGCCGCGGCGGCCAGCAGGATCACCAGCAGCGGCTGGCGCAGCGCCAGCAGTGCCAGCACCATCACCAGCAGGATCAGCGCGCCGGTCATTCCTGAAACTCGGGCGGCACCGGCCGCAGCGCCGGCCAGACCGCGAAGACGAGGTAGCGCAGCGCCGCCGACAGGAAGCCCAGCGGGATCGCTAGCTGGATCGGCCAGGCCGAGACGTTGATCACCGCGGCCAGCACGCCGGAAGCCTTGGAAGCCAGCACGAACTGAAGGCCATACCAGCAGACCCCCAGCAGGAACAGCCCGGTGAACAGGTCGGCGATTCGATCGACCTGCGGCGACCAGGCCGCCGGCAGCCACCTGAAGCCGATCCGCGGCACCAGGTGCACGCCGGTCGCGGTGGCGATGCCGATGCCGGCGAACGAGCCGATGACCAGCGCGAACACCGCCAGCTTCTGCGACCCGAACAGCCCGGTGGCGCCGACCTTCATGCCCAGCAGCGACATCACCGGGCCGTAGAGCTCGCGGCCCAGTACATCGATCATCAGCACGGCGGCGATGAAGCTGAACGACAGCACGGCGACCCAGCATTCGATGCGATGCCAGGCGGCCAGCAGGCGGGACACGCCGGGCGGCGGCGATGGCGCAGGCGCTGGGCCCGCCAGGGACGGTGGCGTCATCGAGGGACCTCGGTGGGGCCGTGCACCGGCCGCGCGCTGCGGCCGGTTCGGCCTACTTGGCGCCTTCGCAGGCCTTCTTGCCGGCGTCCATCAGCGCCAGGAACTTCTCGCCGTCGGGGCCGACATCCTTGGCGATCGCCGTCCACACCGGCGCCAGCCCCTTGCTCCATTCGGCGCGCTGCTCGGGCGTGGTCTCGACCACGGTGCCGCCGGCTTGCTTGTGCACCCCCGTCAGCGCGGCGTCGACGCCGCGGATCTCGGCGCGCAGCGTGCTCACCGGCACCTTCTTCGCGGCGGTGTCGAACGCCGCCTTCACGTCGGCGGGCAGCTTGTCGTAGGCGGCCTTGTTCATCAGCGTGATGCCCGACGATTCCCAGATCGGCAGCTTGGTGATCACCGGCAGCACCTTGTTCAGGCCCGACGGCACGTAGAACGCGAACGGCGTCGGGTAGGTGTCGATCAGCCCGGTCTGCGACGACGACGTGGCCTCGGCCACCGTGGTGGGGATCGGGTTGGCGCCCATCGCGCGCCAGAAATCGGCCGTCATCTTGTTGGCGACGACGCCGACCTTGATGCCCTTGACATCGGCCGGCACCGCGTAGGCCTTCTTGCCGGGCAGGTGCACCGAGCCGACCTCGCCCCAGTTCAGGAACACCAGGCCCCGCTTGGCCAGCGCCTCGGTGGCGTACTTCTGCAGGTGGTTGTCGAGCACGCAGTCGCGCTGCGGCTGGCTGGCAAAGTAGAAGGCCAGCTGGATCAGCGCCAGCTCGGGCACCTGCAGCGCCACCGAGTTGGTCGTGAACGAGCCCATCTCGATGCGGCCGCGCGAGATCTGCGCGATCGCGTCGTTCTCCGAGCCGAGCTGCGAGCCGTAGAACGGCGTGACCTTGACCGCGCCCTTGGTCTCGGCGGCCACGTCGGCGGCCAGGCGGTCGATCTGCTTGGCCCAGGGCGAGGTCGGCGGCGCCGACGAGGCGAACTTGAACTCGGTCTGCGCCTGCGCCGGGCCGGCGCTGCCCAGCAGCGTCAGCAAGGCCAGCGGGATCGCGAGCAACGGGTGTCGTGTCATGTCGTCTCCTGGATATTCACTCTTTTCGCAGGCGCAGTGTTTCAGATGGCTGGGCACAAGCCATCGGGGAAAGGCCGAGGATCAGCGCGCCGCCCCCGCAGGCCGGGGCCCGAGCACCGGGTACATGCGCTCGAAGCGGTCGACCATCGCCATCAGCTCGAGCAGCGCCCGCGGATCGCCGGCAATCGCCATCCGGCCGGTCTTCAAGGCTTCGGCGAAGCTCAGCCGCTGCAGCGAGATCTCGTCGAGCGTCGCGCGGGTCAGCGTCGCGTGCGCGTCGGCCTGCGGGTGCTGCACGCCGAGGCGGTGGGTCAGCGCGCTGTGCTCCAGGTTCAGCAGCACCTGTTCGCCGGTGTCGCTGAACGACCAGTTGATGCGGACGTGCCGGCCCGCGGCCTTGGCGCCGTCGAGCCGCATCGCCAGGGTGTCGAAGAACAGGCCCAGCGGCATCGCGCGCACGACGTCGGCCACCGCCGGGTGGCTGCCCGGCAGCTGCGGGGGCCCATGGCGCCACTCCAGCGCGCCCTGCAGGTAGGCGTTGCGCCAGGTCGCCGACTCGGCCTGGTAGCCCAGCTGCTCGAGCGCATCGGCGCCCAGCGCACCGGCCTGCACGACGACGGGGTCGCCCGCCTGCCCGGCATGGCAGACCAGCGAGCAGACCTGCGCCACCCAGCGGTACTCGCCGGCGGCGAAGTCGGCCCGCGCGCGGTCGAGCACCGCCTCGGCACCGCCCATGTAGGCGATGGTCCTGCGCGCGGTCTGCGCCGGCGGCAGCGGGTCGAGGTTGGCCGGGTTGGCGTCGTACCAGCCCAGGTAGCGCTGGACGATCGCCTTCACGTTGTGCTTCAGGCTGCCGTAGAAGCCGTGGCAGGCCCAGTCGGCCAGCAGCGCCTCGGGCAGCTGCAGCTGCTCGGCGATCTCGCCGGCGAGCAGGCCGTGGTTCATCAGCCGCACGGTCTGGTCGTGCACGTACTTGTACAGGTCGCGCTGGCGGCGCAGGAAGCCGTCGACCGCCTCGCCGCCCCACACCGGCCAGTGGTGCTGGGCGATCAGCACGTCGCTCTGCTCGCCGTAGCGCTGCAGCGCGCCGTCGAGGTAGTGCGACCAGGCCAGCGCATCGCGCACCTGCGCGCCGCGCAGCGGCAGCAGGTTGTGGAAGTTCTGGCTGCTGATCTCGGTCATGTTCAGCACCCGCAGCCCCGGGTGGTGGATGATCATTTCCGAAGGCGCCTCGGCGCCCGGCGTCAGCTCGAACACGCACTCGATGCCGTCGATCAGGTGGCGCTCGACCGGCTGCTCGATCACCACGGTCGGCGCGATCAGCGACACCGTGCCGGTCGAGGTGGTCTTGCCCAGCCCGGCATCGACCTGGCCGCGCACGCCCCTGGGCAGCAGCGGGCCGAACTGGAACAGCGCGCGCCGCGCCATCGCGTTGCCGGCCATCACGTTCTCGCTGACCGCCTCCTCCATGAAGCCCTTCGGCGCGATCACCTGCACCTTGCCGGCCTCGACGTCGGTCTCGGCGATGACCCCGCGCACGCCGCCGAAGTGGTCGACATGGCTGTGCGAATAGATCATCGCGAGCACCGGCCTGCGGGGCCGGTGCGCGAAGTACAGCTCGATCGCGGCGCGGGCGGTCTCGGTCGAGACCAGCGGGTCGATCACGATCAGGCCGCTGTCGCCCTCGATGATCGTCATGTTCGAGATATCGAGCCCGCGCACCTGCCAGACCCGCTCGCAGACCCGGAACAGCCCGCTGATCATGTTGACCCGGGCATGGCGCCACAGGCCAGGGTGCACGCTGTCGGGCGCCTCCTCGTCGGCGAGGAAGCCGTAGGCCGCCAGGTTCCACACCGGGCCGCCGTTGGCGCGGGTGATCGCCCCGGCCGGCAGATCGGCGACATGGCCGCGGCGCGCGTCGTCGAACGACTGCTCGTCCGTCAGCGGCAGCCAGCGCCGCGCGGCATGCTGGCAGGCGCGGGTGGTCTCGGTGGCCGGCTGGGCGCCGGGCGGGCCGAAGGCGGTGTCGCTGCTCATGGGGTCTCCGTTGCGGGATCGAAACTCACTGCCGCGCCATCTCGACCTGGCCCAGCGCCTCGCCGTCGAGGCCGGCCGGCGCGTCCAGCGTCACCGTGACCTGGCGCAGCCGACCGGTGAAGGCGAACGGCGCCTCGAGGTGCGACACCGGCGAGCCGCGGTCGAGCCCGATGTCCAGCCCCGACCAGGAGATCAGCGTGTCGAAGCCGTGCGGGCTGTCCAGCGTGCCGGCGTCCATGAAGCCGTAGTAGCGGTCGTAGCCACGGCCCAGCGGCCAGCCGTCGAACGGACCGGTCGGCCCGGTCTCGTTCAGCGGCGTGACATGCCACTTGCCCAGCATGTAGTTGACGTAACCGTGCGGACGCAGCATCTCGGCCAGCGTGGCCGCCTCGGGCGCGATCTTGCCGCGGTAGCCGGGAAAGCCGCTGTCGAAGTTGGCCAGGCAGCCCATGCCGACCCGGTGGTGGTTGCAGCCGGTCGGCAGCGCGGCCCGCGTCGTCGAGCACATCGCGGTGGTGTGAAAGCCGGTCAGTCGCAGCCCGCGCGCGGCCAGCGCGTCGATCGCCGGGGTGCGGATGGTCGAGCCGTAGCAGCCCAGGTCGGAGAAGCCGACGTCGTCGAACAGCACGACCAGCAGGTTCGGCCGCTTCGCCGCGGCGCCGGGCCGCGGCGGCCACCAGGCGCCCGAGTCGGCGACGGTGTTGCCGATCGTGCCGGGAAACGGGTCTGTGGCCATGGGCGCAGCCTCGAGCGATGGGGTCGCGCAATCGTAGGCAGCGCCGGCGCCGGCAAGGCCGTCCCGGGTGACGAACCTGGGTCAAACCAGATGATCGCTTTCCCTCGCCAGGGCGGCCGAGGCCGATGCGCGGATACTGCGCATCACGCCACAGCCCCGCAGGAGCCGAGACCATGATCCTGGGCATGAACCACTTCACCATCCTCGCCGACGACCGCCAGGCGACGCTGGACTACTACTGCGGCCTGCTCGGCCTGACCGAGGGCCACCGGCCCGACCTGGGCTTTCCCGGCGCGTGGTTGTACGCCGGCGGTCCGCAGGCGGTGCTGCACATCGTGTTCGGCCGGCCGCTGCCGCAGCAGCGTGCCGGCGTGATCGACCACATGGCCTTCAGCGCCACCGGCCTGAAGGCGGTGAAGGCGCGCTTCGACGCGCAAGGCGTCAAGCACGACCTGCGCCGCCAGGCCGGATCCGGCACCTGGCAGCTGTTCAGCTTCGACCCCAACGGCGCGCGGGTCGAGCTCGATTTCGACGCCGGCGAAACGCTGGCCTAGCAGCGGGGCCGGCGGTCCGCCGCCCACGCTGCCGGACCCGCCTTGCCCACGCCGCCCGGTTGATGCATCCTCGCCGTGTCGGCCTCGGCGCCGAACAACCCGGAGGTCCCGCGATGAAGCTCTACTACCACCCCGCCTCGACCACCAGCCGGCCGCTGATGATGTTCATCGAGGACAACGGCATTGCGGCCGAGCTGCAGCTCGTCGACCTGTTCACCGGCGAGCACCTGGGCGAAGGCTTCACCGCGATCAACCCCAACCGGCTGGTGCCGGTGCTCGAGGACGGCGACTTCCGGCTCACCGAGAGCTCGGC
>JAEUOY010000167.1 GCA_016790515.1 Burkholderiaceae bacterium
TACCGTGCCAACCACCAGGCGCGGGCGTTCGAGCAGAAGCTGCGCGCGGCGCAGATCCCCTACAAGGTCTCTGGCGGGCAGAGCTGGTTCGACCGCGCCGAGATCAAGGACCTGTGCGCCTGGCTGCGGCTGCTGGTCAATCAGGACGACGACCCGGCCTTCCTGCGCGCGGTGACGACGCCCAGGCGCGGCATCGGCCACGCCACGCTGGGCAGGCTGGGCGAGCATGCCGGGCGCTGGAAGACCAGCCTGTTCGAGGCGCTGTTCTCCGACAGCCTCGCGGCGGGGGTCGGCGCCAAGGCGATCGGCTCGCTGCACGAGTTCGGCCGCTACGTCAACGAGCTGCAGCACCGCGCCGCCCACACCCGCGGCGCCGACGAGGCCAGGGCGCTGCTGCTGGACTGGCTGAAGACGATCGGCTACGAGCAGCACCTGCACGACGGCGAGGACAGCGCGAAGCTCGCCGCCAGCCGCTGGGCCAACGTGCTCGACTTCGTCGACTGGGTGGCGCGGCGCTGCGGTGGCGAGATCCGGCAGGAAGGCGGGGTGTTCGAAGGCGACAAGCAGACGGTGCTGCAGGTCGCGCAGACGATCAGCGTGATCATCAGCCTGGCCGAGCGCGGCGACGAGGCCGATGTGGTGACGCTGTCGACGCTGCACGCCAGCAAGGGCCTCGAATGGCCGCATGTCTGGCTGGCCGGCATCAACGAAGGGCTGCTGCCGTTCAAGGCCGACGCCAACGACATGACGCCCGAAGCGCTCGGCCAACGGCTCGAAGAGGAGCGCCGGCTGATGTACGTCGGCATCACCCGCGCCCGCACCACGCTGGCGGTCAGCACGCTGCGCCGGCGCAAGAAGGGCCGCGACACGGTGCAGGGCGTGCCCAGCCGCTTCATCGCCGAGATGAAGCTGAACGAGGGCGGCGCGAAGGAAGACCCGCGCGAACGGTTGAAGAAGCTGCGCGCGGCGCTGTCGGCCAAGGTGGCGGCCCCATCACCACCGGTGGCCTGAACGGCCGGGGCGACGACCGCGTCGGGTCGGGTCGCCGCGCCGATCGATCGGCGCGATTGCGCTCCCGACCGAACCGGCTCAGCCCAGGATCGGATCGAGCACCTGCTGCCAGGCCGCCGCGCACTTGCGGTAGCCGTCGCGGGTCAGGTGGATCTCGTTGATCCAGTCGCCCGAGACGTCGGTGCTGCCGGGCTCGGCCAGCGCGATGCCGGCGTGCCACGAATCGGCGACGTACAGCGCGCACTGCGGGTCGCGGGCACAGCGCGCGGCGACCAGGTCGGCGATCAGCTGGCGCAGCCGCGAGGTCAGCGCGTCGGCCACCGCCAGCCGGTCGGCCGCCGGCACCGCGAACTGCTCCAGCGCCGGCAGCAGCCAGGGCCCGAAACCCAGCCCGGCCGGTGCCGGGCGCGGCATCACCCGGGCGTAGTTGTGCCAGACCAGCGGCGTCGTGCGGTTGATGCCGCTGTCGCGCAGGTCGACCAGCTGGTTGAACACGGCGCCGATGCGGGTCGCGAAGGCGGCCCAGCCCGGCTCGCTGAGGTAGTCGGCGCCCGCCAGCGACGCGCTGCCGCGCTCGGCGGCCGTGCGCAGCAGCCGCGCGGCCGGCGGCGCCGCGGGCGGCGCGCCGACCGCATCGATGATGTCGTTGCCGCCACCCGACAGCAGGATCGCGTCCCACTTGTTGGCCAGCCTGCCGGCCAGGAGGCGGCGGAACATCGGCGAGGTCGTGGTGCTGGCCATGCGGTGCAGCACCGCGCCGGGGTAGGCGCAGTTGACGATCACCGTCGATTTCGGCAGCGTCAGTTCGGCCAGGATGCGCGTCGTTCGCGTCGGCGGCAGCGCGCCGATCGAGAACCACGAGTCGCCCTGGGCCAGGCACTTGCGCTGGTACAGGTCGAACGGGTAGGGGCCGGCCTCGCCGCTGCCGATCACGGCATGGGGGTCGATGATCTGCACGGGCTGGCGGCCGGGCATGGTGGCTCCTCGGGCTGGCTGCGCTGGGGTCGTGTCGCTTCGTGACATGCTCGACCCGAGTCCTCCGGCCGGCCTTGACGTGGCGCAAGGCCGGCGTCCGGCGGCCTTCTAAGCTCGCCGCAGGCGCAGTCGATCGGAGCCGGACGATGAACACCCTGACCAAGCTCGCACTCGGCCTGATGGGCCAGCTGAAGGCCACGCCGATGCCCGATGCGGCGGCCGCCGCGCTGCCGCCGCCGCGGCGCAGCGGCGGCATGGCGCTGATGGAGGCGCTGCAGCGCCGCGCCTCGGCGCGTGAATTCGACCCGGCGCCGCTGGGCGATGCGCTGCTGTCGGACCTGCTCTGGGCGGTGGCCGGCATCAACCGCCCCGAGCTCGGCGGCCGCACCGCGCCCAGCGCGATGAACGCGCAGGAGGTGCAGTTGTTCGTCGCGATGCCGCAGGGCCTGTACCTGTACGACCCGGCCGCGCACGCGCTGCAGCCGAAGGCCGCCAGCGACGTGCGCCGCGTCACCGGCTACCAGGATTTCGTCGACACCGCGCCGCTCGACCTGGTCTACGTCGCCGACCATGCCCGGCTGTCGCTGGTGCCGGCGGCGCAGCGCGACCGCTATGCCTTTGCCGCCGCCGGCGCGATGGCGCAGAACGCCTACCTGTTCTGCGCCGCCCAGGGGCTGGCGACGGTGATCCGGGCCTGGTTCGACGCCGCCGCGCTGGCGGCGGCGATGGGCTTGTCGGCCGACCAGCAGCTGCTGCTGTGCCAGACCGTCGGCCGGCCTCGGTGACCTGCCGCCGCAGGCGCCACCTCGTCGTGATCGATTCGCCGACCGCGACGCGGCCGGCCTGAGCACCGTCGCCCGGCCTGCCGACCGGGCAGAATCGCAGGCCCGCCCCGGGGCCGCCACTTTCCGCCCACGACATGCTGTTCATCGCCTTCATGCTGGCGGCCGCTGCCGCGATCGCCAGCCACCTGGCCTGGCCGGGCGACATGCTGCCCTACGGTGCGCTGAAGGTGCTGGCCACCGGGCTGGTGATCGCCCACGCCTGGCCGCGCGGGTTGCCGGGCCAGCCGCGGCGGCGCGCATTGCTGGCGGGGTTGGGCCTGTCGCTGCTGGGTGACGTGGCGCTGCTGTGGCCGCAGCAGGGCTTCCTGCCCGGGCTGCTGGCCTTCCTGCTGGCGCACCTGGCATACCTGGTGGCGTTCACCCGCGACGTGCGGCTGGCCGCCTGGCCGCCGGCCTTCGCCGCCTACGCGCTGCTGGCCGGGGCCGTGCTGGCGCTGCTGTGGCCCGGCGTGCCGCCGGCGCTGCGCGCACCGGTGGTGGCCTACGTCGTCTGCCTGGCGGCGATGGCGGCGCAGACGGCCTGCGCCTGGCGGGCCGCACAGCGCACTGCCGGCGAGGCGCTGGCGCGGCGCGCGGCGATCGGCGGGGCGCTGTTCCTGCTGTCGGACGCCCTGCTGGCCTTCGACCGCTTTCACAGTCCGCTGCCGGCCGCCGCGCTGTGGATCCTGCCGAGCTACTGGGCCGCGCAGTGGCTGATCGCGAGTTCGCTGCCGCGCCGCCCGGCGTGACCCGCCGCAGAGCACACCGCAAGCCGGCCCGCTCAGGCTTCGAAGTTCAGCTTCAGCCCGGGCACCGGCCAGTCGTCGATCGCCACCAGCCGGCCGCTGCCCGACAGCGTGACGAAGGCGGTGCGGCGGTCCTTGCCGCCGAAGCACAGGTTGGTCGTGAAGGGGTCGGGCAGCGGCACGTGGCTGGTCATGCCTCCGTCGGGCGAGACCACGCTGATGCCGCCGTGCATCAGCGTCGCGACGCAGACGTTGCCGAGCGCGTCGACGGCCAGCGAATCGAAGCGCTGCCAGTGGCCGCCGGGCGAGGCCGTCAGCATCCGCGCGCCGTTGGGCGAGGGCCAGCCGTCCTTGCGCACCTGGCCCGGGGCGCTGATGTCGTAGGCCCAGAGCCGCGCGCCGGCGGTCTCGGCGTAGTACAGCGTGCGGCCGTCGGGCGACAGGCCGATGCCGTTGGGCGTCATTGCCGGCCGCGCGATCACGCTGGCGGCGCTGCCGTCGGCACGGCCGTAGTACACGCCGCCCAGGTCCATCTCGGTCTCGCGGGTCTTGCCCAGGTCGGTGAAGTAGAAGCCGCCGTGGGCGTCGAACACGATGTCGTTCGGGCCGCGCAGCGCCAGGCCCTCGACCCGCTCGTACAGGCGTTCGACACGGCCGCTGGCGAGGTCGACGCGTTCGATGCGCCCGCCGCTGTAGTCGTCGGCCTGGGCCACCGGGCGCAGCGTGCCGTCGGCCTCGGTGTGCCAGCGGAAGCCACCGTTGTTGCAGACGTAGACCGCGCCGTCGGGCCCGATCGCCGCGCCGTTGGGGCCGCCGCCGAGGTCGGCGACGACGCTGACGCGGCCGTCCATCGTCACCCGGCTGAGCGTGCCGCGGGCGATCTCGACCAGCAGCACCGAGCCGTCGTCCATCGCGACCGGGCCTTCGGGGAACTGCAGGCCGCGGGCGATCTCGCGAATCTTCATGGGCAATCCTTTCAGGCGGGGCACCTCGCGCGTGCGGGGATGCGCCGGCACCAGCTTAGTGGCCGGCCCGCGGCGCCGGTATCGCGTGCGCGACCGTTGCCCGGGCTTCGCCGCGCGGCCGCGCTACATGCCCTTGAACAGGTGGGTGTAGCTGCGGCTGACCTCGAGCTTCTCGGGGTGGCCGCGCAGGCTGACGATCTGGCGGCCGCGCAGGTAGCGGCCGATGCCGGCGATCGCCTTGACGTTGACCAGCGTCGAGCGGTGGATCTGCCAGAACAGCGCCGGGTCGAGCTCGTCGACCAGCTCCTTGATCGGCTTGCGGATCAGCGCCTCGGTCGTCGCGGTCTGCACCCGGGTGTACTTCTCGTCGCTGATGAAGAACAGCACCTCGGCCACCGGGATCATCTGGATGCCGCTGCCGACGCTGGCCTGGATCCAGTCGAGGAACTTCGGCGCGCCGCCCGGGTTCAGCTGGCCGGCCAGGCGGTGCAGCAGCTGCTGCAGCGGCATCGCGACGGCCTGGCCGTCGTCGGCGCCGGGATCGCCGCGCCGCGCCAGCCGTGAGCGGATGCGCTGCGTGGTGATCGCCAGCCGCTCGCGCTCGGCGGGCTTGAGCACGTAGTCGCAGACGCCCTGCTCGAAGGCCTCGACCGCGTACTGGTCGTAGGCGGTGATGAAGACGATCTCGGGCAGCCATTCGTCGTCGCCGACGGTCATCTGGGCGATCTGGCGCGCCGCGTCGACGCCGGTCAGGCCGGGCATGCGGATGTCCAGGAACACCAGCTCGGGCCGGTGCTGCTGCACCAGCTCGACCGCCTCCAGGCCGTTGCGCGCCTCGGCGACGACCTGCAGCTCGGGCCAGACCTCGGCCAGGCGGGCGCGCAGCTGCTCGCGCATCAGCCGTTCGTCGTCGGCGATCACCGCGCGCACCGGCGCGGCGGCGGGGAAAGCGGCGGGGGTGGTCATCGTCGGGTCGCTCGGGTCGGGACGGTGCAACGGCCGCATTGTGCGGCGCAGTCGGGCCCGGGCGTCAGGGCGCGCCGCCCACCGGCCTGTAGGGCAGCGCCAGCAGCACCCGGGTGCCGCCGCCGGGGTTCTCGCTGATCGTCAGCGCGGCCTGGCGGCCGTACAGCAGCTGCAGCCGCTCGCGGATGTTGGCCAGCCCGACGCCGGTGCCGGCGGTGGCCGCCCGGCCGAAGCCCAGGCCGGTGTCGGCCACCGTGACGGCCAGCTTGCCGTGCACGACCTCGGCCTTGACGGCCAGCCGGCCGCCCTCCGGCTTGGGCTCGAGGCCATGCTTGATCGCGTTCTCGACCAGCGTCTGCAGCATCATCGGCGGGAATTCGGCGGACAGCAGGCCGTCGGGCACGTCGATCTCGGTGGCCAGGCGCTCCTCCATGCGCATCTTCAGGATCTCCAGGTACGGCCGGGTCACCGCCAGCTCGCGGCCCAGGTCGCGCACGGCGCCGCCGTTCGCGCCGTCGCTGCCGGTCTCGCGCATCGTCGGCATGCTGGCGCGCAGCAGCGCGATCAGGTTGCGCTGCATCTGGCTGGCCCGCTTCGGGTCGACCTCGATCAGGTGGTCGATGCTGGCCAGCGTGTTGAACAGGAAATGCGGCTCGACCTGCGCCTGCATCGCCGCCATGCGCGCCTCGACCACCTGGCGCTTCAGCGACTCGGACTCGGCCGTCTCGACCGCCTGCGCGGCCTGCGCCTCGGCCCGGATCTGCCGCTGGTAGGTGATCTTGACGATCGCCGACGCGACGATCCACAGCATCGCCAGCGTCGGCAGGAACTCGCCCAGGCTGACCTCGTGGACCTCGCGCTGGCGGCCGCTGCGGCGGCTGCCAACGCTCTCCTGCTGCGCCTCGCGCACCGCCTCCTCGATCGCCTGGCGGGCCTCCTCGACCGCCTCGCGCACCGCGTCGCCGGTGGCACCCGGCGGCAGCCGGATGTCGACGACAGGCGCCGGCTTGCTGTCCTCGCCGCCGCCCTGCGGCGCCGAGGCCGCCGAGGCCGCGCTGGCCGCCGCCGCCGGCCGCGGCGTGATGCGCACGCCGCGCTCGTCGATCACGATCTCGACACCGTCCTTGCCCGGCTTGCCCGGCGCCCCGATCTGCACCTTCGGCCGGGTCCGGGCCGGATCGCCCGGTTTCGGCGGGGGGGGTGGCGGCTCGACCACGTCGGCCGGCCGCTCGATCGTGCGGGTGTAGGTCCAGCTGAACGGCGGGATGTGCTGCAGCAGCCCGGCCACCAGCAGCAGCAGCAGCGACAGCACGAAGAAGCGCTTCCAGCTGATGCCGACCAGCCAGCCGGCGTAGGCATGGAAGCCGCGCACGCTGGCGGCCGAGAAGCGTTGCCAGCGGCGGGCCCAGGGGTTGGCGGCGGGGGCGTTCATCGGGGCGGTGGATCGACATCGGCACGGATCGACGCCAATGTACCCAGCACCGCCCGGCGTTGCCCGGCCGAGCCGACGGACTGCGATGGCGCGTGGACAGGCTGCAGCCGCCGCGGACCGTCGGTGGCCGGTCCGCGGCCGATCCGCCGCCGGTCAGCCGCCGGTCAGCGGCTGTACAGCACCGACGGCAACCACAGCCCGATCGCCGGGAACTGGTAGAGCAGCACGATCGCGACGATCTGGATCGCCATGAACGGCAGCATGCCGGCGAAGATCTGGTTCAGCGTGACATGCGGCGGGCTCACGCCCTTCAGGTAGAACGCGGCCATCGCCACCGGCGGGCTGAGGAAGGCGGTCTGCAGGTTCAGCGCCACCAGCAGGCCGAAGAACAGCGGGTCGACGCCGAAGTTGTCGAGCAGCGGGATGAAGATCGGCATGAAGATCACGATGATCTCGGTCCACTCCAGCGGCCAGCCGAGGATGAAGATGATCACCTGGCTGAGGATCAGGAACTCGGTCTTCGACAGGTTCATCGACATGACCCAGCGCTCGACCAGTTCCTGCCCGCCCAGCAGCGCGAAGGCCGCCGAGAAGATCGCCGATCCGACGAACAGCCAGCAGACCATCGCGCTGGTCTTGGCCGTCAGGAACACGCTCTCCTTGAGCACCGTCATGTTGAACTGCCGGTAGGCCACCGCCAGCAGGAAGCCGCCCAGCGCGCCCACCGCCGCCGCCTCGGTGGGCGTGGCCAGGCCCATCACGATCGAGCCCAGCACCGCCAGGATCAGCACCAGCAGCGGGAAGAAGCTCGACAGCAGCATCTTGAAGATCTCCAGCCGCTGGAAGCTGAGGATCGCGTAGAAGGCCAGCAGCGCGACCGCGCCGATGCCGGTGCCGATCCACCAGCCGCGGCTGGCCGCCGTGCGTTCGGTCGAGGGCGGGGTGGCCGCCGCGCCGGGCGGGGCCTGCAGGCCACCGCTGGCGCCGGGAGGCTCCTGCACACCGGCGCTGGCGCCCGGCGGTTCCTGCACGTCGCCGGCGCCGGGCGGCTCCTTGACGTCACCGCTGTCAGGGGGTTCGGCCAGGCCACCGGATTCGGCCGCCGGCACATCGCCGCTGCCCGGCGGCGCCTGCAGGCCGCCGCCTTCGGCGTCGGCGCGCGCGGTGGCAGCGGTCTGGGCGGCGGCAACGCGGGCGTCTTCGTCGGGCGGCGCCGTGTTGGCGCGCCAGCTGAGGCCGGCCACCAGCGCGAAGAACAGCGCCGGCAGCAGCGCCACGCCGAGCTGGCGCAGGATGTAGCCGGTCGGCACGCCGAGGTTGCGCCCGCCCTTGAGCGCGCGCAGCAACGCCGGCAGCGCGGTGTTGGAGATCGACTGCGCGATCGACTGCGTGGCCGGCGGCAGCGGCACGAGGCGATCGGCCGCCGACAGCGGCGGCATCAGCTGCGGCTTCAGCCTGGCCAGCACGATCACGTAGACCACGTACAGCCCGGCCAGCATGATGCCGGGGAAGAACGCGCCGGCGTACAGCTGCACCACCGACACGCCGGCGGTGGCGCCGTAGACGATCAGCAGCACCGACGGCGGGATCAGGATGCCCAGGCAGCCGCCGGCAGTGATCGCGCCGGCCGAGACCCGCACGTCGTAGCCGCCGCGCAGCATCTGCGGCAGCGCCAGCAGCCCCATCAGCGTGACCACCGCGCCGACGATGCCGGTGGCGGTGGCGAACACCGCGCAGGTGAACAGCGTGGCCACCGCCAGCGAGCCCGGCACGCGGGCCATCGCCAGGTGCAGGCTCCTGAACAGCTTCTCGATCAGGTTGGCGCGCTCGACCAGGTAGCCCATGAAGACGAACAGCGGGATCGAGATCAGCACGTCGTTGCCCATCACCTTGAACGCGCTCTGCACCATCAGGGTCAGCGTCTTCGAGGTGTCTTCCTCGTAGGCCAGCCAGGTGAAGATCATGCCCATGCCCATCAGCGTGAACGCCGTCGGGAAGCCCAGCATGATCGCCACCACCACCAGCGCCAGCATCATCAGGCCGAGGTGGCCGGTGGTGATCGTCGGCGCGGCGATCAGCATCAGCGCCGTGCCGGCGACGATGATCGCCATCAGGACGAAGCCGAACCACAGTTCCTTGCGGATCGTCATGGCTTGCCCCCGTGCGGCGCGACGAACTCGTCCAGGGCCGCGATGTCCTCGTCCCTCACGTGCACCATCGCCTTGAGCTTGTCGACGTCGACCTCCTCGACGTCGTGCTCGCGCGACGGCCATTCGCCGTCGCGGATGCAGACGATGCAGCGCACGATCTCGACGATGCCCTGCAGCAGCAGCATGCCGCCGGCGATCGGGATGCCGAACTTGAACGGGTACAGCGGCAGCGGCGTCGCCGAGAAGGTGCTCTCGCGGATGGCCAGCGATTCGTTGGCGAAGTTCCAGCCGGCCCAGGTCAGCGCGACGATGCCGGGCAGGAAGAACACGAAGTACAGGATCAGGTCCAGCGTGGCCTGGGTGCGCGGCGCGAAGAAGCCGTAGAGCACGTCGCCGCGCACATGGCCGTTCTTCGAAAGGGTGTAGGCGCCGGCCATCATGAACAGCGTGCCGTACATCATGATCTGGGCGTCCAGCGCCCAGTCGTGCGGATCGTTCAGCACGTAGCGGGCGAAGACCTCCCAGCTGATCATCAGCGTCAGCGCGACGATGAGCCAGGCGAACAGCTGCCCCAGCCAGGTCGACAGGCGGTCCACGCGCAGCAGCAGGCTTTGCATCGCGGCGTCCTCGGTGACTTGCGGTTGCGGGAATGAAAACGGGCCACCGGCCCTCGTCAGGCGGTGGCCCGCTGCGGCGCGGGAGATCAGCCCTTCTTGGCCGGGCGGAAGTAGTGGTTCCAGGCCATCTTGAAGTCGACCATGTAGTCGTTCTGCCACTGGCCGGCGCGCTCGGCAAAGGCCTTCTGCGAGTCGAGCACCTTCTTGAACAGGGGGTTCTCGGCCGCCTTGGCGGCGATCACCTTGTCCCAGGCGGCGAGCTGCGCGCGCAGGATCGCGTCGGGCGTCTTGTAGAAGTTGATCTTGGCCTTCTTCAGCTCGATGTAGTCCTGGCTGTTGCGCTCGATCGCCTTCCAGCTCATGTCGGCGCTGGCGGCCTGCACCGCGTAGTCGACGATGGACTTCAGCTCGGCGGGCAGCGCGTTGAACTTGCCCTTGT
This sequence comes from Burkholderiaceae bacterium, assembly GCA_016790515.1. Lineage (GTDB taxonomy): Bacteria > Pseudomonadota > Gammaproteobacteria > Burkholderiales > Burkholderiaceae_C > Pseudaquabacterium. The sequence goes on from JAEUOY010000167.1 coordinate 10,126, forward strand.
TGAACAGGATCTCGAACTGCTCGCCGCTCTGGTGGAAGCTCTGCAGCATGCAGTTCTTGACCACGTCGGGAAAGCCCAGCAGCCGGTCGGAGCTGGCGTTGTTGAACTCGGCCGCGTCGATCAGGCCACGGTCGAGCGCCGGCACGATCTCGCCGCCGGGCAGCGGGTTGACCGCGGTGCCGAGTTCCTTGAACACGTCGACCGCCAGGCCGACGGTGCGGAACTTCAGGCCCTTCATGTCGTCGACCTTGGCCACCGGCTTCTTGAACCAGCCCAGCGGCTGCGTCGGCATCGGCCCGTACAGGTACGACACCACGTCCATGTTCAGGCTGCCGTAGATCTCCTCGAGCAAGGCCTTGCCGCCGCCGTAGTTGTGCCAGGCCAGCACCATGTTCGGGTCCATGCCATAGGCCGGGCCCGAGCCCCACAAGGCCAGCGCGGTGTTCTTGCCGTAGTGGTAGGCCACCACGCCGTGGCCACCGTCGAGCGTGCCCTTGTTCACCGCGTCGAGCAGCTGGAAGGCCGGCACCACCGAGCCCGCGGGCAGCACCTCGATCTTCAGCCGGCCGGCGGCCATGTCGTTGACCTTCTTCGCGAAGTCGTTGGCGTACTCGTGGAAGATGTCCTTCGATGGCCAGGTCGACTGGAAACGCAGGCTCACCGTCTGCGCCGTCGAGATGGCCGGCGCGGCCAGGCCGCCGACACCCACGGTGCCGACGGCAGCCTTCTGCAGGAACCGGCGGCGCGGCGCGCCGGCCTTGTTGGATTCGGTCATGGGGCAGTCTCCATATTGAATTGGGGATTGCGCGGCGGACGCCGGCACGTTAGAGCCGCGCGAAGTATTGGCCTGCAGAGGCCGCCCGACAATGGGGTCATCCCTGCTGGCGACAGGCTGCGCCGCGACAGCCTGTCGGCGTGGCTCAGGGCTCCTGCCGGATCGCCTCGACCGCCACCTTCAGCCGTACCGTGTCGCCGACGAACGGGTCGCCGAAGTGGATGCCGAAGGCACTGCGCGACAGCTCGGCCTCGAAGTCGCCGCCGCAGACCTCGCGCCGCAGCAGCGGGTTGGTGTAGCAGCGAAAGCGCTGCGCGTTGAGCCGCAGGCCCTGGCCGACGCCGCGCAGCGTGAGCACGCCGCCGACCGCGGTGACCGCCCCGTCAGGGCCGAACTCGAAGCGCTCGGCGACGAAATACGCCTGCGGGTAGGCCGCGACGGCCAGCAGGTCCTCGCGCCGCAGCCGGCTGTCGAGCGCCGGCAGTCCGGTGCTGACCTCCGCGGTGGCGATGACCACCTGCACCCGGCCCTTGCGGGCGGCGCGGTCGACCTGCACGTCGCCGCTGAGCGGGCCGAAGCGGCCGCGGATCGTCGAGGTGTCGAAGTGCAGTATCTCGAAGGTCGCGAAGCTGTGGGTCGGGTCGAGCTGGTAGGCCACCGGCTGCGCTGCGGCGGGCACGCCGACCACTGCCGCGAACCAGCCGATCCATGACGCCCGCCGATGCCGCCGCCGCTCTTCCATGGCCGCAATGCTGGCACAAAGCACGACGCCCCGCCGGTGCAGGGGCCGGCGGGGCGTTGCTGGCGAGCGGGCGGCTTACGGCTGCTTGATCGCCTCGACCTGGACCAGCAGGCGGACGTTGTCGGCAAAGCCGAAGTTCAGGCCCCAGTTCATGCCGTAGCTGCTGCGCACCAGCGTGGTCTCGAAGTCGCCGCCGCAGACCTCGACCTTGAGCATCGGGTTGATGTAGCAGTTGAACTTGGTTGCCTTCAGCGTCACCGGGTTGGTCTTGCCCAGCAGCGTCAGGCTGCCGCTGACCTCGCTGACCTTGTCGCCGTTGAAGCTGAACTTGTCGGCGACGAACTTCGCGGTCGGGAATTCGGCGGCGTTGAAGAAGTCCTTGCTCACCAGGTGCTTGTCGAACGCGGCGGTGCCGGTGTTGATCGAAGCGGTCTCGATCGTCAGCTCGACCTTGCCGGTCTTGGCGGTCTTGTCGAACTGCACCGTGCCGCTCTTCTTGTCGAAGCGGCCGCGGTTGGTGGTGGTGGCGAAGTGGTCGACCTCGAAGATGGCAAAGGTGTGGGTCGGGTCGATCGCGTAGGTGGCGCTCTGGGCCTGGGCGCCCAGCGTGGCGGCGGCAAGGGTGGCGGCGAGCAGGGTGGTGCGGATCATCGGGGAGCTCCGGGAGGTGGGGAAGAGAGGGTGGTGGACGGCTGCGGCGTCACAGCGGCGCCATGCCGGTGAGCGCGAGCCTGAACTTCACGGTGACGTCGTTGGCGACCATCGAGGTGTCGGCCCATTCGCCTTCGCCGATCTTGAAGTCCAGCCGCTTGATCACGAAGCTGCCGCTGGCGGTGCTGGCAGCGCCGGACTGGGTGACGGCCACCGGCACCACGACGTCCTGGCTGGCGCCCTTGATCGAGAGCTTGCCGCGCACCTCGAACTTGCCGCCGCCCAGCGGCTTGATCGCGCTGCTGGCGAAGCTGGCGGTCGGGAACTTCGCGACGTTGAACCATTCGGCCTTGGGCACCTCGGCGTCGGTCTCGGGCGCGCCGAAGCTGGCGCTGCCGGTCTGGATCGTGAAGGCCACCTTGCCGGCCTCGGCCTTCTTCGGGTCGAAGGCGATCTGGGCACTCCACTGCTTGAAGCGGCCTTCGACCGGCACGCCCATCTGCTTGCTGACGAAGCCGATCTCGCTCTGCGCGGGCACCACCTGCTGGGCCAGCGCCGGGGCGGTCACGAGGAAGGACGACACCGCCAGCGCGGCGGTCAGGACAGAGCGGAACATCGGGAATCCTCGAATCGAACGGGGTGGGGTCGGTCAGCCGCGGCGCAGCCGCATGCGGTCGATCAACCCATCGCGGTCGATGAACTGGTGCTTCAGCGCGCCGGCCACGTGCAGCAGCACCAGCGCGGCCATCAGCCAGGCCAGCCGGCCATGCCAGGGCTTGAGCGCCTCGGCCAGGGCCTTGTCGACCGGCACGAAGTCGGGCAGCGGCAGCACGCCGAACCAGACGATCGGAAACCCCGCCGCCGAGCTGTAGGCCCAGCCGACCAGCGGCACCGCGAAGAACAGCAGGTACAGAAGCTGGTGCGTGGCATGGGCGATGCGGGCTTGCCAGGCCGGCATCGCCACGTCGGGCGGCGGGCGGTGGGTGGCGCGCCAGACCAGCCGCAGCAGCGACAGCGCCAGGATCGTGATGCCGGCCCACTTGTGCCAGTTGTACAGCTTCAGCCGGGTCGGCGAGAACGGCAGCTCGGTCATGTACAGGCCGAACGAGAAGCTGCCGAACAGCATCAGTGCCAGCAGCCAGTGCAGCGCGACCGCGGGCGTGGTGTAGCGGTGGGTCTGGACCGGATCGACGCTGGGCATGACCGGCAGTGTGCCGGCATGACGCGGCGCCGGCGTTCAGCGGTGTTGACCCGGGGTTTCAGTTTTTCTGAACGCAAAAGTTCCCTGAATTCGCAGGATTTCACCGGTCTAGCCACGATGGCCCCAGCCACAACGGGGCTGCCAGCGTCTGCAGCCGGACGTGCCTGTCGGCCGGCAACAGGTGGTGGCGCAGTGCGAAGTCCAGCGTCACCAGCGCGGCGTCGACCGTCATCTCGCCGGCGGCGGCGCGCTCGATCGCCTCGGCCATCGGCAGCAGTGCCACGCTGTGCACCTCGCCGTCCTGGTTGACCGGCCGCAGGCCGGGGGTCAGCGCCAGGTCGTAGACGCTGACCTCCTCGAGCTGGAAGCCTTCGGCGATGTCGCGCGCGACGCGAAAGCGCCGGCCGGGCCGCAGGCCCTGCATCTGCGCCGGGGTCAGGCCGGCCTCCTCCCAGCCTTCGCGCAGCACGCATTCGGCCGGCGTCTGGCCATGCGGCACGCCGCCGCCGACCAGGTTGTCGAGCAGGCCGGGGTCGGTCGCCTTGGTGTACGAGCGGCGCGCGATCCACAGGTGGCTCGGCCGGCCGTCGGCGCCGGCCACGTAGCCGTTGCAGTGGGCGCCGAAGGTGGTGGTGCCCCAGAAGCGCGAGGCCGCACGCTCGAAGGTGGCCAGCAGTTCGCCGCTGTCCTGCGCCAGCACCGGGTAGGTCTCGTCGCGCCAGGCGACGATCAGCCCCTGCTGGCGCAGCCGGCGGTTGGCCAGCGCGAAGAAATCGGTGCGCTCGGCCGCCGGCACGGTCAGCGTGACCGCGCCACCGGCCAGCTGCAGCGCCTGCGGCCAGCGCGCCAGCGCGCCGAGGTGGGCGCGGGCGACCGAACCGGCCGGCCGGGCCTGCGCGCCGTCGGCGATCAGGAACGGCAGCCGGGCTGCGGCGTCGCGGGCCTGCGCGGCGGCGATCGCCGGCCAGTCGGTCGACACCCGTTCAGTCCCAGGCCTGCTCGAGCAGCGCCAGCAGCTGCGTCTCGTCCGCGATCTTGCGCGGGTTGGTGTGCACCCAGGGGTTGGCCATGCCCTTCTGCGCGATGACCGCCAGCCGCTCGCGCGCCAGCCCCAGCTGCGACAGCCGGGTCGGCAGGCCCAGCCGGGCGATCATCGCCTCGACCTGGTCGGCCGCCGGCGTCGACGCATCGCCCAGCGCGACGGCGATCTCGGCCATCTGCGCCGCGCAGACCTCGGCGTTGTAGCGCATCACCGCGGGCAGCAGCACGCAGGAGGTGATGCCGTGCGGCACGCCGGCGTCGGCGCCCAGCGCATGGCCCAGGCCGTGGCTGGCGCCGTATTCGGTGCGGCGGATGCTGGTCGCGGCCAGCCAGGCGCCCATCTGGCCGTCGAGCCGGGCGCCCAGGTCTTCGGGCGCGCTGGCGTAGCGTGCCAGCGAGCGGCCGAGCAGCGCCAGCGCGCGCACGCTGGTGGCGTCGATCAGCGGCTGGGCATTGACCGAGCACAGCGCCTCCACCGCATGGTCGACCGCCCGCACCCCGGTCGACAGCCACAGCCGGTCGGGCGTGTGCACGGTGATGCGCGGGTCGAGGATCACCGCCGCCGCGCCGATGAAGGCGCCGGTGTAGCCCTGCTTGGTGCCGAAGCGGGTGTCGGTGCAGCCTCCCAGGTCGCTGAACTCGGCGCCCGACAGCGTGGTCGGCACCGCGATCTGGCGGCACGGCGGCCGGCGCGGCTGCGGCACCACGCGGCTGCCGTCGGCGGCGACGCGCATGTGCCAGTCGTCGAGCTGTTCGATGCGGGTCAGGTTCTCGGCCAGCGCGACCTTCACCGTGTCGATGACCGTGCCGCCGCCGATGCTGACGATCAGGTCGGCCTGCGCGGCGCGCACCGCGTCGGCCAGCGCGATCACGCTGTCGCGCGGCGTGTGCTCGACGCAGTGGTCGAACAGACCGACCACCTGCGGGCGGATGCGCTGCAGCGCGTCGCGTACCGCGTCGGTGTTGCGGTTCAGCGACTTGCTGGTGACGACGAAGACGCGCTGCGCGCCGCGCCGGCTGGCCTCGGTGTGCAGCGCGTCGGCCGCCGGCGTGCCGAAGTGCACGCGGTCGAGCTCGAGGTACTCGAAGACGCCGGTGTTCATTCGCGGGAGCTCCTGACCTGTGGGTGACACCGTCTGCCGCAGCGGCGGCGGCATAGTCGATCCCTCATTGGCGCACAGCCCAGGCCCGCACGGCATCGGGATTGGTGCGGACGGACGACGACACACCGGGGACAGGCGCATGAGCTGGGTATTGGACTATTCGGGGCGATCGGTGCTCGTGGTGGGCGGCTCCAGCGGTATCGGCAACGGCACCGCGCAGGCCTTCCGGGCCCAGGGCGCGGCGGTGCGGGTCTGGGGCACCCGCGCCAGCGCGGCCGACTATGCCGGCGAGGCGGGCAGCGACCTGACCGGCCTGGCCTACACCGCGGTGGACGTGACCGATGCCGCGCAGGTGCAGGCCGCCGGCGCGGCGATCGAAGCGCTCGACGTGCTGGTGCTGGCCCAGGGCACGGTGCTCTACCAGCGGCGCGAATTCAGCGTCGAGGGCTTCAACCAGGTGGTCGACGTCAACCTCAACAGCCTGATGGCCTGCGTGCTGGCGCTGCAGCCGCAGCTGCAGGCCAGCCGGGCGCCGGGCGGCGGCTCGGTGATCGTCTACAGCTCGACCGCGGCCTTCCACTCGACCAAGGGCAACCCGGCCTACAACGCCAGCAAGGCCGGCGCGGTGGGGCTGGTGCGCACGCTGGGCGAGGCCTGGGCGCGCGCCTCGAAGGACGGCAGCCGGGGACCGATCCGCGTCAACGGCATCGCGCCGGGGCTGGTCGACACCAAGCTGACCAAGGTGACCACCGAGCACCCGCAGCGGCTGGCCGGCGCGCTGCAGTCGATCCCGATGGGCCGGCTGGGCACGCCGCAGGACATGGCTGGCGTCGCGCTGTTCCTGGCCTCGCCGCTGGCCGGCTACATCACCGGGCAGACGATCGTCGTCGACGGCGGGCTGATCCTCGCCTAGCCGGCCGCGCCTCGCGTCAGTACGACAGCAGCACCGGCGCGTTGCGCCACGCGGCCTGGCCGACCGGGCCGGTCGAGTCGAGTCGCAGGCCCAGCGACAGGAATTCCAGCCACTCGTGATCGACCTCGTCGTCGGGCTGCGCGGCAGCCAGCGCCGGGATCGGTCGGGCGATCGGGAGCTCAGTGCTGGCGATCCGTTCGGTGGACATGGCGCGCTCCTCGGTGGATGGCACCACTTTAGGGATCGCCCGCCGCCGCGGGCCGGCAGGATGCCGCTGCGCGCTTGTGACCTATTCACCAAGGCGCAGGGCGGGCCGTCGGCCCCGCCACTCAGCGCCCCATGCGGCGGTTGTAGGCGTTCAGCCAGCGCTCGTTCAGCGTCGGGTTGGCTTCCTTCGAGTCCGGCGCACTGAAGCTCACCCGCAGGCTGTTGTCGGCCTGCTGGCGCAGCTCGATCGACACCGCGGCGCCGGCCTTGGTGCCGGTGATGCGGCCGCTGGCACGGTCGGCGCTGGTCACCTGCACGCCGGCGTCGGCGGCGGCGCCGAGCGCGGCGTCCCACGAGCGGTCGAAACTCGGCGGCGTCGACACCGTGGTCGGGTAGGCCGAGGGGTAGGGCGCGACGACGCAGCCGGCCAGCAGCGCGACAATGATGGCGAGGGCAGGGCGCAGCAGGCGTGTCATGGCGTCGGGTCGTGGCAGGCGGGGTGCCATCGTAGCGCGGCCTGCGCGCGACCGGAGCGCCGGTGCCGAAGCCGCAGGCGGCGGCGTCGTCGCGCCGCGATCGGGGCCACGGGTCGGGGCCACGGATCGGGGCCACAATCGCGGGCGTCCCACGACACCGCCCCACCTTGGACCTGCGCGCCTTCGACCTGCCACGCTACCTGTCGGTGCTGCCGCTGTTCGGCGACCTGGACGCGCCCGAGCTGCAGCGGCTGGCGCAGGGTTGCCAGCTGCGCCGGCTGGGCCGCGGCGACATGGTGTTCCGCGTCGGCGAGCCCTGCGAGGAGTTCCACGTCACCGTCACCGGCCAGATCAAGCTGTTCGCGATCTCGCCGACCGGCCAGGAGAAGGTGATCGAGCTGATCGGCCCCGGCGGCAGCTTCGGCGAGGCGCTGATGTTCACCGGCCGGCCCTACATCATCAACGGCCAGTCGCTCACCGACACGCTGCTGCTCACCGTGAAGAAGCACGCCGTGGTCGGCGAGATCGAGCGCGACCCGCGCTTCGCGATGCGCATGCTGGCCGGCATCTCGCGCCGCCTGCACGGCCTGGTGCGCGACGTCGAGGCCTACGCGCTGCACAGCGGCGTGCAGCGCGTGATCGGCTACCTGCTGCGCGACGTGGCCGAGGGCGTGGCCGGCGACCGGCCGATGAAGGTGTCGCTGGAAGTCAGCAAGGCCACCGTCGCGTCGCGGCTGTCGCTGACCCCCGAGTACTTCTCGCGCGTGCTGCACGAGCTGGAATCGGCCGGCCTGGTGCGCATCGACAAGCGCGACATCCACATCCTCGACCGCGCCCGCCTTGCCGCCTACCCGGGCGGCTGAGTCGCGCAGCCGGCCTGCGGTGCGCCCGCCGCCGCCCGCGGCGTCCAGTTGGCGGCATCGAACCAGCGCATCGGGCCGCCCGGGCGGTCGGGCAGGCCCAGCCAGCGGCGGGCGCAGGCGTCGACGAACACGAGCCGGTCCAGGTCCGGCGGCGCGGCCAGCGCCAGCCGGGCGATGACCCGGCGCACGTCGAGGTGGATCACCACGACGCCGGGCGGCGCGTCGGCGGCCGCGTCGACCGCCAGCACGACGCGGCCGGTGGGGTCGATGCGCAGGTCGGCCAGCGGCCGCGGCAGCGGCGTGCGGCGCACGCCGAGGTAGCCCGGCCGCGCCAGCGCCTCGCCCATGCGGTAGTCGTGCACCAGGCCGTCGTAGATCGGCGCGGCGGCCGGATCCAGCGAGATCTCCCACAGTTCGGCCACGTCCTGCAGCGCGATCACGAAGCTGCGGCGCGGCAGCGACGGCTGGATCGCCGCAACCCGCGACGGCTGGCGGCCGTCGAGCGTGCCCACGTCCCAGGTCTGCAGCGTCCGCCCCCCCGCATCCAGCAGTTCGAGCACCGGCTCGGCGCCGCGCGCGCGCAATTGCCAGCCGCCGTCGGCCAGCGTCGCGGCCGGCGCCGGCTGCGCGGCGGTGCCGGCTGCGACCAGCAGCGCGGCCACCAGCGCGGCCACCAGTGCGGCCACCCGTGCGGCAGCCAGCCGCCCCGCCGCGGCCGGGATCACCGGCCCTCCGGATCGTCAGGCGCGCCCTCGTCGTCGGCCGGCACCGCGCCGATGCGCCGGATCACGCCCTCGGCCAGCAGCTCGGCGAACCGGTCGCGCACCGCGGCGCCGCTGGCGCCGACCATCGCACCCACCGCCTCGTAGGGCCGCGGCAGCAGCGGCAGCCCGGAGCGGGTGGCGGTGAGCAGGTCGCGGCGCAGGTCGGCCTGCGGCACCTGCAAGGCCGCGAAGGCCGGCTCGGCCGGGTCGGGGCTGTCACGGAACAGCGGCCCGAAGTGGCGCACCGCGCCGCGGCCCAGCAGGCGGCGCAGGCGGTCGATGACCTCGTCCTCGCTCAGCCCGAGCGCTTCGCCGACCGCGGCGAACGGCCGCTCGCACAGCGGCAGCGGCTGCATCAGCTGCGCCAGCAGGCGCCGGTCGGCGGGATCCTGCGCCCAGGCGGGCGCCGCGCCGCCGTCGACCGGCGGCGGCATGGGCTCAGCCCTTCAGGATGTACTCGATCGCCGCCTTCAGGTCGCTGTCGCTGATCTTGTCCGGGCCGGTCGGCGGCATCGGGACGGGGCCGAAGACATCCTTGCCGCCGCTGCGCACCTTCTGCATCAGCTTGACCACGACGTCCTGGCCCTTGTACTTGGCGGCGACGTCCTTGTAGGACGGGCCGACCAGCTTCTTGTCCATGCTGTGGCAGGCCAGGCAGCCGGCCTTGGTCATCGCCTCGGTCGGGTTGGCCAGCGCCGGGACCGGGGCCCCGAAGGCCAGCGCGGCCAGAACGGCGGCAGCGGTAATGGGACGCATCATGCTCGGCCTCCTGCGGCTCAATAGATGTCGTGTTGGGTGTTGTAGACGTTGAAGTGCCCGGTCGGCGTGATCAGCCGCGGGTCCTTGATCACCGTCTTCAGCTTCAACGTCTTGTCGTCGACGACCACCATCGCACTCTGCTTGTTCTTCGCCGACCAGACGGCGAACCACACCTCGTCGCCGGCCTTGTTGAACTCGGGCTGCACCACCCGCTTGGCACCGTCGTCGGCCAGGCCGGCCCATTCGGCGATCGGCAGCGTGGTGTAGCCCTTGTCGAGGTTCCTGATGTCGTAGACCACCACCGCCTGCGACACCTTTGGGTCGGGGTTCAGCGGCGTGTCCGAGTACAGGTGGGTCGACTTCGGGTGGCTCTTGATGAACAGCGCGCCGCCGCCCGGGCCCTTGAGCTTCATCACCTCCTTGAACGCGTACTGCCTGTACTTCGCCGGGTCGGTGCCGATCAGCGAGATCGTCTCGTCACCGAGGTGGCCGGTCGACCAGACCGGGCCGAACTTCGGGTGCACGAAGTTCGCGCCGCGGCCCGGGTGCGGGATCTTGCCGACGTCGACCAGCGCCGCGAGCTTGCCGTCCTTGGCGTCGATCACCGAGATCTTGTTGCTCTGGTTGGCCGCCACCATGAAGTAGCGCTTGCTCGCGTCCCAGCCGCCGTCGTGCAGGAAGGGCGCCGAGCCGATCTCGGTGACCTTCAGCGCGTCGAGGTTGCTGTAGTCGACCATCAGCGTCTTGCCGGTCTCCTTGACGTTGACGACGAACTCGGGCTTGAAGTGGCTGGCGACGATGCTGGCCACGCGCGGCTCGGGGTGGTATTCCTGCGTGCCGACGACCATGCCGCGGGTGCTGACGATCTTCAGCGGCTCAAGCGTGTCGCCCTTCATGATCGTGTACTGCGGCGGCCAGTAGCTGCCGGCGATCGCCAGCTTGTCGGTGAAGTCGCCTTCCTTGCCCTTGTACTTGCTGGTGTCGACCGATCGCGCCTCGAGGCCGACGCGCACCTCGGCCACGTTGTCGGGCGTGGGCATCCACAGGTCGATCATGTTGATCTTGGCGTCACGCCCGATCACGTACAGGTAGCGCCCCGAGGCCGACAGCCGCGAGATGTGCACCGCGTAGCCGGTCTTGACGATGTTGATGATCTTCTTGGTGTCGCCGTCGATCAGCGCCACCTCGCCGGTGTCGCGCAGGGTGGTCGAGAAGATGTTGTCGATGTTGTAGTTGTTCATCTTCTTCGTCGGCCGCTTCTCGGGCGGCACGACGACCTTCCAGGTCGACTTGGTCTGCGCCAGGCTCCACTCGGGCGGCACCGGCGGGTCGTGCTGGATGTAGCGGGCCATGATGTCGACGGTCTTCTCGTCCATCTCGCCCGAGGTCTGCCAGTTCGGCATGCCGGCCGGCGAGCCGTAGGCGATGAACACCTTCAGGTAGTCGGTGCCCTTGGTCAGCGTGACGTCGGGCGTCAGCGGCTTGCCGGTGGCGCCCTTGCGCAGCACGCCATGACAGCCGGCGCAGCGCTCGAAGTAGGTCTTGCGCGCCAGATCGAACTCGGCCTGGGTCATCGCCGGCGCCTTCGGGTTGGTCGACTGGTGCATCGGCTCGGTGGCCAGCGGCGAGCCGCCGGCCTGGTAGCCGGCCTCGGCCGGCGTCGTGTGGTCCTTCTTGTCCTGCGCCAGCGCCACCAGCGGGGCGGCCAGCACCAGCAGAGCGGCGATTCGGGTGAGCTTCAGCGGTTTCATCGGGCACTCCTCGAGGGGCTTCTGGCCTGTTGCGGTTTCGCCATCCTCGGCCGGGAAGGTCGGCCAGTCCTTGAACTGGTTCAAGCGCGACTCGCCGCGGCGAGCGTCTCGCCGTCGCTCTTGAACTGCGTCAAGGCGGCGGGCCGCGCCGCTGGGCCAGGATGGATCCATGTCAATCCGCCAACGGTCACCCGCGATGTCCCGCCCCGCTGCGATCTGCCTGCTGGCCGCCTTCGGTGGACCCGCGCTGGCCCAGGTCGTCGATCCGCCGCTGCAGCAGACGGTGGTGGTCTCGGCCACCCGCCACGCGATCTCCGAGGTCGATGCCCCGGCGTCGATCAGCGTCGTGACGCCGCAGGACATCGCCGACCGCGGCGCCGACAACGTGTTCGAGGCGCTGCGCGGCGAGCCCGGCATCACCGCGATCGGGCGCACGATCTCGGGCCGCCGCAACGTCAGCATCCGCGGCATGGAAGGCCGCCACACGCTGTACCTGGTCGACGGCATGCGCCTGGGCAACACCGACGGCGTGGTCGGCCATTCGGACTTCCAGTACGACTGGGTGCCGGTGCAGGACATCGCGCGCATCGAGCTCGTGCGCGGGCCGATGTCGGTGCTCTACGGCAGCGAGGCGCTGGGCGGCGTGGTCAACGTGATCACCCGGGTGCCGGGCGATCGCTGGTCGCTGCGGGCGATGGCCGAGGGTTCGTGGACCGACATGCGCAACGGCAGCGACCCCGGCGGCGACGGCTGGCGCGTCGCGCTGTCGGCCGACGGGCCCCTGGGCGAGCACTTCCGGCTCGGCGCGTCGCTGGCCGCCACGCGGCGCCAGGTCGTCGCCGGTTCGGTCGATCCGCGCCTGTCCGACCTGGAAGGCCGCGACAAGCAGGATGCGTCGCTGCGCCTGGTCTGGCTGCCGGCACCCGGGCACCAGGTCGCGCTGGAAACCCGGCTCGGCCAGGAGGACCGCTGGGCCGGCGTGCGCGAGCGCTCGGGCAAGCGGCGCTATCACCAGTCGATGCACGACCTGGAACGCAGCCACAGCGCGCTGGGCTGGTCGGCCGACTGGGCCGGGCCCTGGCGCGCCAGCAGCCTGCTGCGCGCCTACAACAGCCGCATCGACGTCGAGAACAGCCGCACCGCGGGCGTGGCGCCGTTGCGGCCGCAGTCGCTGCGCGACGACGTCGTCGAAGGCCAGGGCACGCTGGCGCCGCTGGCCGGCCAGTTCTACACCGCCGGCTTCGAGCTGCGCGACGAGCAGTTGCAGAACGAGGCGCTGCCCGGCGGCCAGGGCGGCGTCGGGCACCGCGCGCTGTTCGGCCAGGCCGAGCTGGACCTTGCTCCGGGGCTGGCGCTGACGCTGGGCGTCCGCCACGACCACCACGAGCAGTTCGGCGACGAGTTCAGCCCGCGCGCCTATGCGGTGTGGAAGCCCGCGCCGGGCTGGGTGGTCAAGGGCGGCTACGGCCACGGCTTCAAGGCGCCGACGCTCAAGCAGATCACGCCCGGCTACGTCGAGGACGAGGGCCCCTACACCTACTTCAGCAACCCGGCGCTGGTGCCCGAGACCAACGACGAGGTCGAGTTCGGCGCTGGCTGGGACAGCGCCGCGCTGGGCCTGCAGGCGATGCTGTTCCACAACCGGGTCGACCGGCTGATCGTGCCCAGGCTGTTCGGCACGGCGGCCGGCCGCGGCCAGTATGTGTTCGAGAACATCGACCAGGCGGTGCTGAAGGGCGTCGAGCTCGAATCGCGCTGGGTGCCGCCGGCCGGCTGGGGGGCAGGTTGGATCGTCGGCCTGAACTACACCTACCTCGACGCGCGCGACGGCAGCGGCCAGCGGCTGGAGAAGCGGCCGCGCCACACCCTGGCGTTCAGCGTCGACTGGGCCGGCGGCCCCTGGCGTGCCGGCCTGCGCCTCGAGCACCAGGCCGACCAGCTGATCGCCGCGGCGGTGCTCGGCCAGCCGATGCAGCCGCTGCCCGACCTGACCCGCCTGTCGGTCCAGCTGGCCTTCAACCTGGCCCGTGGGCTGGACCTGAGCTTCGGCGTCGAGAACCTCGGCAACCTGCAGCTCGCCGAGAAGTCGCCGCTGTTCACCTGGGCCGAACCGCCGCGCACCTGGCGCGCGGCGCTGCGCGGCGAATGGTGACGCGGCCGGTGCATGATCGCGCGATGACGCTGGTCGAGGCCTACCCGCTGCTCAAGCCGCTGCACGTCACGCTGGTGACGGCCAGCGGCATCCTGTTCGCCGCCCGCGGCGCCGCGGTGCTGTCCGGCCGGCGCTGGCCGATGCGGCCCGTCTGGCGCCATGCCAGCGTGGCGATCGACACGCTGCTGCTGAGCGCCGGCGTCGCGATGTGGGTGGCGCTGTCGCTGCACCCGCTGCGCAACGGCTGGCTCGGCGCCAAGCTCGGGCTGCTGGGGGTCTACATCGTGCTGGGCTCGTTCGCGCTGAAGCGCGCGCGCAGCCCGCGGGCCCGGGCCCTGTTCTATGCCGCGGCGCTGGCCGTGTTCCTCTGGATGGTGTCGATCGCGCGGGCGCACGACCCGCTCGGCGCGCTGCGCGTTCTGCTGGGCGGTTGACGAGGCCGTCGCGCGCGCACCGACGCGCGATCGGCCGCCCCCGGCGGGCCCGTCCGCGCGCCTCTACACTCGCCCGGATGCCCGCCGCCGCAGCGCCCGAAGAATCACGCCAGGCCTGGGTGGTGGTCTGGGCCTGCTTCACCGCGCTGGCGGTGATCTTCGGCATCTCGTACTCGTTCGCGGCCTTCTTCGCCTCGCTGGCACGCGATTTCCAGGCCGATCGCGCCGAGGTCTCGCTGGTCTTCGGGCTGTCGGGGCTGGTGTATTTCGTCGGCGGCGCCGGCGCCGGCCTGCTGGCCGACCGCTTCGGGCCGCGCGTGGTCTGCGGCGCCGGCATGCTGTTCATCGCCGGCGGGCTGGCCGTCAGCGCGCTGGCGCGGTCGATGGCGATGGTCTACGCCGGCTATGGCCTGGGCATCGGCATCGGCATCGCGCTGGTCTACACGCCGTCGATCGCCTGCGTGCAGCCCTGGTTCACGCGCCGGCGCGGGCTGGCCGCAGGCATCGCCAGCGCCGGCATCGGCGCCGGCACGGTGGCCGTGCCGCTGGCGGCCACCGCGCTGATCGGCGCGCTGCAGTGGCGCGGCGCGATGGCGGCACTGGCCGCCTTCGTGCTGCTGCTGGGCGGCGGTGCCGCACTGCTGCTGCGGCGCGCGCCGTCGGCCACCGCGGCGCGCGGCGGCACGGTGGCCGGCCACACGCTGCGCGAGGCGCTGCGCATGCCGTCGTTTCGCTGGCTGTACCTGATGGCGGTGGCCGGCAGCCCGGGCATGTTCATCCCGTTCGCCCATGCCTCGGCCGCCGCGCGCGACCTCGGCGTGGCCGACGCGCAGGCGGTCGGCCTGGTCGGGCTGATCGGCATCGGCAGCCTGGTCGGGCGCTTCGTGATCGGCGCGCTGGCCGACCGCGCCGGCCGGCCGCTGACGCTGACGCTGGCACAGGCCTCGCTGGGCCTGTCCTACGGGCTGTGGTGGGCCGCCGACGGCTACCCGGCGATGGCCGTCTTCGCGCTGTGGCTGGGCCTGAGCTACGGCGGCATCGTCTCGCTGATGCCGGCGCTGTGCATGGACCTGTTCGGTGCCCGCGCGGTGTCGGCCATCATCGGCACGCTGTACACCGGCGCAGCCTTCGGCAACCTGCTCGGGCCCTGGGTCGCCGGCGCGGTTTTCGACGCCCGGCACAGCTACGCGCCGGTGATCTGGGGCTGCATCGCGCTGAGCGCGCTGGCCACCGCCGCGGCCTGGCGGCTGGTCGACCGCGGTCCGGGCCAGGCCGCCGCGGCCGCGCGATGAAGACGCTGTCCTGCGGCATCCTGGTGCTGAACCCGCACGGCGAGCTGCTGCTGTGCCATGTCACCGGCGCCTGGCACTGGGACATCCCCAAGGGCACCGCCGAGCCCGGCGAGCCGCCGCTGGACGCCGCGTTGCGCGAGACGCGCGAGGAATGCGGCCAGGATTTCTCGGGCCGGGCGCTGCTCGACCTCGGCCGGCGCCCTTACCGGCCGCGCAAGGACCTGCACCTGTTCGCCGTGCTCGTCGACCGATTCGATGCCGCCCGCTGCCGCTGCGAAAGTCACTACACCGATGCCTGGGGCCGCGAGCGCCCGGAGATGGACGGCTTCGAATGGACGCCGTTCGGCCGGGTCCACCGCCGCTGCGCGCGCCACATGACCGAGGTGCTGACGCAGTCGTTGTCGCTGCCGGCGCTGCTGAGGCAGCTGCAGGCAGTGGCTTTGCCGCCGTCCTAGACTGCGGGGCCCGCCGCTGCCGCGACACCCCGTTGCCCCCATGAGCTTCCTGTCCCGATCGCTTCGCCCGCTGTTGTCGCTGCTGCTGGCCATGGCGCTGGCCACCGCCGCCACCGCCGCCGGATCGCCGCCGGCGGCGGCAACGCTGCCGGCCGGCCTGCAGCAGGTCACCCAGGTCGAGGGCATCGTCGAATACCGGCTGGCCAACGGCCTGCAACTGCTGCTGGTGCCCGACGAGACCAAGCCGACGACCACCGTCAACGTCACCTACCGGGTCGGCTCGCGGCACGAGAACTACGGCGAGACCGGCATGGCCCACCTGCTGGAGCACCTGATCTTCAAGGGCACGCCGACCACCCGCAACGTGATGGCCGAGGCCGGCAAGCGTGGCCTGCGCTACAACGGCAGCACCTGGTACGACCGCACCAACTACTTCGCCAGCTTCTCGGCCAACGAGGAGACGCTGCGCTGGTACCTGAGCTGGCAGGCCGACGCGATGGTCAACAGCCTGATCGCCCGTGCCGACCTCGACAGCGAGATGACGGTGGTGCGCAACGAGATGGAGTCGGGCGAGAACAACCCGTTCCGCAGCACCTTCCAGCAGACCCTGGCCGCGATGTTCCAGTGGCACAACTACGGCAAGAGCACGATCGGCGCCCGCGCCGACGTCGAGAACGTCGACATCGGCCGGCTGCAGACCTTCTACCGCCGCTTCTACCAGCCCGACAATGCCACGCTGGTGGTCGCCGGCAAGTTCGATGCGGCGCAGGTGCTGGCCTGGGTGGCCCGCTACTTCGGGGCGATACCGCGGCCGCAGCGGGTGCTGGAGCCCACCTACACGCTCGACCCGGTGCAGGACGGCGAGCGCAGCGTCAGCGTGCGGCGCAAGGGCGGTGCGCCGCTGCTGCTGGTGGCCTGGCATGGCGTGCCGGCCGCGCACCCCGACCATGCGGCGCTGAAGGCGCTGGCCGACATCCTCGGCGACGCGCCGTCGGGGCGGCTGCACAAGCGGCTGGTCGAGCAGCAGCTGGCCGCGTCGGTCTTCGGCTTCAGCCTCGGCCTGGCCGAGCCCGGGCCGCTGGTCGTCGGCGCCCAGCTGGCGCCGGGCCAGGACCTGGCCGCCGCGCGTGCGGCGCTGCTGGCCACGGTCGATGCGATCGCCGCCGAGCCGATCACCGCCGAGGAGCTCGACCGCGTGCGCACCCAGGCGCTGAACGACTGGAACCAGGGTTTCAGCGACCCCGAGAGGGTCGGCGTCGCGCTGTCCGAGGCCATCGGCAGCGGCGACTGGCGGCTCTACTTCATCGAGCGCGACCGCATGCGCCGGCTCGCGCTGGCCGACGTTCAGCGCGTCGCCACCACGCTGCTGCTGCCCGACAACCGCACCGTCGGCAGCTATGTGCCGACCGACGAGCCCCGGCGCGCGCCGCCGCCGGAGCGGGTCGACGTGGCTTCGCTGGTCAGGGACTACCGGGGCGACGCCGCGGTCGCCCAGGCCGAGGCCTTCGACGCCACGCCGGCCAACCTGGACGCCCGCACCCAGCTGTCGACGCTGCCCAGCGGTCTGAAGGTCGCGCTGCTGCCCAAGGGCACGCGCGGCGCGGTGGTCCACGCCCGCCTGACGCTGCGCTTCGGCGACGAGACGAGCCTGCGGGGCCAGGGCGCGGCGGTCGCGGCGATGGGCGCGCTGATCGACAAGGGCGGCGCCGGCATGAGCCGCCAGCAGATCCGCGACACCTTCGACAAGCTGCGCGCCCAGGTCGCCTTCAGCGCCGGCGACCAGGCGCTGTCGGTGGCGATCACCACGGTGCGCGAGCACCTGCCGGCGGTGATCACGCTGGTCGGCCAGCTGCTGCGCGGGCCGGCCTTTCCCGCCGACGCACTCGACGAGCGGCGGCGCCAGGTTCTGGCGGGCATCGCCAGCCAGCGCAGCGAGCCCGGCGCGGTGGCGTCCAACGCGCTGCAGCGCCATGCCAACCCCTACCCGCGCGGCGACTTGCGCTACGCGCCGACCTTCGACGAGATGGTGCAGGACGTGCAGGCGCTGACGCCCGCCGCGGTGCGTGCGCTGCATGGTCGTTTCGTCAGTGCCGCCGCCGGCGAGTTCAGCGCGGTCGGCGACCTGGACGCCGCCGCGGTGCGCAGTGCGCTGGCCGCCGCGCTGGGCAGCTGGGCGGCGCCGGCCGACGGCGCGCCGGCCTTCGTGCGCGTGCCGCAGCCCTGGGTCGCGCCGCAGCCGCTGCGCCAGCGGCTGGCCACGCCCGACAAGCCCAACGCCAACCTGGTGCTCGACCAGCCGGTCGCGATCAACGACACGCACGACGACTATCCGGCCTTGCTGGTGGCCAACCACCTGCTCGGTGGCTACGCCAACTCGCGGCTGTGGGCGCGCATCCGCGAGACCGATGGCCTGAGCTACGACGTGCGCTCGGGCGTGGCCTGGAACCCCTTCGAGCCGCATTCGCGCTGGCAGGTCTCGGCGATCTTCGCGCCGCAGAACCAGGCCAGGGTCGAGGCGGCGCTGCAGGAAGAGGTCGCCCGCGCGCTGAAGGACGGCTTCACCCAGGCCGAGCTCGACGCCGGGCGCCAGGGTCTGCTGAACCAGCGCCGGCTCGCGCGAGCGCAGGATCCGGTGGTCGCCGGGATGCTCGGCAGCAACCTGTACCTGCAGCGCAGCTTCGCGTTGCAGCAGCGCAACGACGACCGCATCGCGGTGCTGACGCTCGATCAGGTCAACGCCGCGCTGCGCCGCCATATCGATCCGGCCAGCTGGGCGGTATTCTGGGCGGGCGATTTCAAGCCCTGAACAACCTGCGCAAGGAGACCGCATGTCCGCTGCCCTCGACCTCGCCATCGTTTCGGCCAGTTCGCTGGCGGACCAGATCGACGCCGCCGCCCGTGACATCGAAGCCCGGCTGATCGCCTGGCGGCGCGACCTGCACGCCCACCCCGAACTCGGCAACCGCGAGTTCCGCACCGCCGGCATCGTCGCCGGGCATCTGCGTGCGCTCGGCTTCGACGAGGTGCGCACCGGGGTCGCCCACACCGGGGTGATCGGGCTGCTGAAGGGTGCGCTGCCCGGCCCGGTGGTCGCGCTGCGCGCCGACATGGACGCACTGCCGGTGGCCGAGGAAGTCGACCTGCCGTTCGCAAGCAAAGTGAAGGCCGAGTGGAACGGCGAGCAGGTCGGCGTGATGCACGCCTGCGGCCACGACTGCCACACCGCGATCCTGATGGCGGTGGCCGAGGTGCTGGCCGGCCAGCGTGGGGCCTTGCGCGGCAGCGTGAAGTTCATCTTCCAGCCGGCCGAGGAACTGCCGCCCGAGGGCGAGGACGGTGGCGCGAAGATGATGGTCGAGGAAGGCGCGATGGACAATCCGCGGCCGGCGGCGATCTTCGGCCTGCATGTCACCTCGCGGCTGGCGCTGAACGTGATCGGCTGGCGCCCGGGGCCGACGATGGCCAGCGCCGACAACCTGCGGATCACCGTCAAGGGCAGCCAGACGCACGGCGCGATGCCCTGGGCCGGGGTCGACCCGATCGTCGTCTCGGCGCAGGTGGTGCTGGGGCTGCAGACGGTGGTCAGCCGCCAGACCGACCTCAGCAAGGAGCCGGCGGTGGTGACGATCGGCACGATCCACGGCGGCTTGCGCGAGAACATCATCCCCGAATCGGTCGAGATGCGCGGCACGATCCGCACCTTCGACGAGGACATGCGCGACGACATCCACGAGCGCGTGACGTATCTTGCCGAGGCGATCGCCCGCGGCTCGCGCGCCGGCTGCACGGTCTGCATCAAGAAGAACTACCCGGTCACCGTCAACGACCCGGCGCTGACCGAGGCAATGCGGCCGACGCTGGCGCGGGTGGCCGGGCCCAACCACCTGGCGCTGGTGCCCAAGGTCACCGGCTCGGAGGATTTCTCGTTCTTCCAGCGCGTCGTGCCGGGGCTGTTCATCTTCCTCGGCGTCACGCCGGCCGGGCAGGACATCGGCAAGGCGGCGCCGAACCACTCGCCGCGCTTCTACGTCGACGAGCGCTGCCTGGTCACCGGGGTGCGCGCGCTGGCCCACCTGGCGGTCGATTTCCTCGAAGCCCGCGCAGCGGGCTGAGGCCGGGAGCACGATCATGAGCACCCGCCTCGCCGAGACCACCGCCACCGAGCTGCTGCGGCTGTACCGCAGCGGCGCCGCCTCGCCGGTCGAGGCCACGCGCGAGGTGCTCGCGCGCATCGAGAAGTTGAACCCGCAGCTCAACGCCTTCTGCCTGGTCGACGCCGAATCGGCCTTGCGGCAGGCCCGCGAGAGCGAGGCGCGCTGGCAGCGCGGCGCACCGGTCGGCGCGCTCGACGGCGTGCCGACCTCGATCAAGGACCTGATCCTGACCCGCGGCTGGCCGACCCGGCGCGGCTCGCACACGGTCGATGTGAACCAGCCCTGGGACGTCGACGCGCCGGCCACCGCCCGGCTGCGCGAGGCCGGCGCGGTGCTGCTGGGCAAGACGACGACGCCCGAATTCGGCTGCAAGGGCGAGACCAACTCGCCACTGACCGGCATCAGCCGCAACCCCTGGGACCTGTCGCGAACGCCGGGCGGATCGTCCGGCGGCACTGCGGCGGCGGTCGCGGCGGGCCTCGGGCCGCTGAGCGTCGGCACCGACGGTGCCGGATCGGTGCGCATCCCGGCGGCTTTCTGCGGCAACTTCGGCCTGAAGCCCAGCTTCGGCCGGGTGCCGGCGCACCCGCTGTCGCCCTTCGGCACCGTCTCGCACCTCGGGCCGCACACGATGAGCGTGGCCGACGCGGCGCTGATGCTCAACGTGCTGAGCCAGCCCGATGCCCGCGACTGGACTTCGCTGCCCTACGACGCCCGCGACTACCGCGTCGGGCTCGACGACGGCGTGCGCGGGCTGCGCATTGCGTACTCGCCGACGCTGGGCTACGCGAAGAACGTCCACCCTGAGGTCGCCGCGGCGGTCGAGCAGGCGGTGCGCGATCTCGAGGCGCTGGGCGCGGTGGTCGAGGCCGTCGACCCCGGCATAGCCGACCCGCTGGACGTCTGCACCGGCCTGTGGTTCCTGGGCGCAGCCACGCCGTGGGCCGGCCTGAACGACGAGCAGCGCAAGGGGGTCGACCCCGATTTCCGCGCCGAGGCCGAACTCGGTTCCAGGCTGTCGGCGGTGGCGGTGCAGCAGCTGAACCTGAAGCGCGGCGCGCTGGGTTCGCAGCTGCGCCAGTTCATGCAGCGCTACGACCTGATCGCCACCCCGGCGGTCGCGGTGCCGGCCTTCGAGGCCCGGCCGGCCGGCCACGGCCCGCTGACGCCCGAGACCCTGCTCGGCTGGACACCGTTCTCCTACCCCTTCAACCTGAGCCAGCAGCCGGCCTGCAGCATCCCCTGCGGCTCGACCCGCGACGGCCTGCCGATCGGCCTGCAGCTGGTCGGGCCGATGTTCGGCGACGCGCTGGTGCTGCGCGCGGCCCGCGCCTGCGAGAGCGTGCGGCCGATCGCGCGCCCGGCGCTGGGCTGGGCGGCCTGAACGGCGCTCAGACGCTGGTCGCCTTCCAGCTCGCCCGGTCGATCGCCCAGGCGCCGACCGAATCGGGCGTGCCGTGCGAGAAGAAGTCCAGCCGCAGCTGGGTCGGCGCGGTCGTCAGCAGGCCGTAGTTCTCGCACTTCGAGCCGGCGCCGACGAGCTTCTTGATCGCCGCGCCCGACGCAGTGGCGTCGTGCAGCCAGCGCCCTTGCCCCAGGTCGGTCGACTTGAAGCGGTTGGCGTGGATGTCGCCGCTGAGCACCAGGATGTCGAACTGACGCGCCTGCGCCTTCAGCCAGGCGTAGTCGTCGAACTGGTTCCAGCGCTCGCCGCTGTCGTCCTCGACCACCGAGCCAGACGCCAGCAGGTGCACTGCCTTCGGTGAGGCCGCCAGGTTGGCCTCGATCTGCTTGCGCTGGGCGGCGCCGAGCAGTTCCTTGCCGATGCGCCAGGAGCGGCCATCGGTCAGGTGCAGCTTCAGGTCGTCGGCCAGGGAGCGGAACCTGTAGCCCGGCGGCGGTTCGTTCGGCTGGTTGATCGAGGCATCGTTGTAGGCGGCGGGGAAGCTGCCCGGCGCCAGCCGCGCCTCGAGCGTGCGGCAGAAGGCGTTGAACAGCGCGCGCGAGATGCGGATGTTGCCGTCGTAGATCTTGCGGCCGATCGCGCCCTCGGTCGAGGCCTCGTCCCAGAGGAAATCGTGGTCGTCCCAGACCGCGTCGGTCGGCACCTTCTGCACCAGCGCTCGGAACTGCGGCTGGTCCAGCTGCAGCCGCCAGCGCGCCAGCACATGATGCTGGAAATCGGTCAGTTCGA
Organism: Burkholderiaceae bacterium; assembly: GCA_016790515.1. Taxonomy (GTDB): domain Bacteria; phylum Pseudomonadota; class Gammaproteobacteria; order Burkholderiales; family Burkholderiaceae_C; genus Pseudaquabacterium. The sequence continues at coordinate 32,053 of JAEUOY010000167.1, forward strand.
GCTGCTTCGGGTGCGTCGCCTGGTTCGGGTAGGGCATCGCGTCGATGTAGATCGAGTCGCCCAGCAGCAGCAGCCGGTCGGGGTTCTGCGCCGCAATCTGGTCCCAGACCGGTTGCTGCGCGAACACGGTGGTCGACATGCAGGAGGTGAAGGCGACTTTCATCTGGCGTGCTCCTCGGTGCCGCCGCGTCGGCGTGGCTGCGGAGGGCCAATGTAGCCCGATTCGCCGGCTCGGAGACGGGCCTGCCGGGTGACGGACTGGGGATGCCCCGTTCGGTCCGGCCCAGCCGACGCACTGGCGAACGCAGCCGGCGACTCCGCAGCATCGTCAGCCGGTCGGCCCGCCGGCACCTAATTCAGGGGGGGTGCCGAGCGGGTACCCGTTGCTGTCGCGGTGCAAAAATGAAAGCTGATGTGATTTCGGTCGCGTCGCCAACCAGGCTGGAAGAGCCGATACGGCACTCCGGGAGATAGAGTCTCCGACCGCTGACACACTCGATCTCGAAGTGCTGGCGCAAAGACCGATTTGTTCATTTGCCTGTTCGATCTCGGGCGACCGTAAACGGCTGCGACTGCAGCGTATGGATACAGCGGGCGACCACCGCTAGAACGCGGACAGGCATGGAGGTTCCGGGGTGATCAGGCTGTTCAATCACTATTTTCACGCGTGGACCCTGCGAAGAATCTTCTTCGACTTCCTGTTGTCCTTGGCGGCCTTGACCGGCGTGATCATGGCGCAAGGCGAGAGCCTCCTGCTGGCGATGCCGTTGGCTGGCGCGCAGGTCTTCAGCGTAGCTGCCGGGCTGTTCGTGATCAACAGCGCCTCGGGCCTGTACCGACGTGCCCATGATTGGTCGCTGATCGAGTCTTCGCTGCGCGCCGCACTGGCACTGGCGGCGTCCTTGATGCTCACCTACCAGATCTTCCGCCTGTTGCCAGTGGGCTTCGGGAACCTGGACGCGATCCGCACATCGGCGATGCTGGTGATCGCCGCGCTGATCCTGCGGCGGGTGGTGCTGGGATACTGGGCCACCAAGTCACGCGTCGGCGCGCGGGTGCTGATCTTCGGTGCCGGGCAGGCCGCCCAGATGGTCGGGAACACCCTGCGTGCCGCCGATCCGTTGGCTACCATCGTCGGCTACTTTCCGGGTCCGAACGAAAGGCAGGCGGCCGTGGCCGAATCCGAACGCCTTTCGACGCAGCAGTCGTTGACACAGACTGCGCGCCGCCTTGGCGTCGACGAGATCATCGTCGCACTCACCGAGCGGCGCTCGGGCAGCATGCCCTTGCGCGAGCTGCTGGACTGCAAGCTATCCGGAGTGCGGGTGTTCGACGTCACCACCTACTTCGAGCGCATGCTGGGCCAGATCCGCATCGACTTCGTCAATGCCGGGTGGCTGATCTTCGGTGACGGATTCAACCAGGGCTTCTACCGCACCGCGGTCAAGCGAGTCTTCGACATCCTGTGCTCGCTGGTGCTGATCGTGCTCGCGGCGCCTGTGATGCTGATGACGGCGATCGCCATCAAGCTCGAAAGCCATGGGCCGGTCTTCTACCGGCAGGAGCGGGTGGGCTACGGCAGCCGGACCTTCAGGGTCACGAAGTTTCGCAGCATGCGCACGGATGCCGAGCAGGACGGCAAGCCGCGCTGGGCCACGACCAACGACAGCCGCGTGACAAGGGTGGGCAACGTCATCCGTCTGCTCCGCATCGATGAGCTGCCGCAGCTGTTCAACGTGCTCGCCGGCGACATGAGCCTTGTCGGCCCACGACCGGAAAGGCCGTTCTTCGTCGAACAGCTGACCACCGAGATTCCGTACTATGCCGTGCGGCACAGCATCAAGCCGGGGGTCACTGGCTGGGCCCAGGTCAGATACCAGTACGGCTCAACGATCGAAGACTCGCAGGAGAAGCTGCAGTACGACCTGTACTACGTCAAGAACCACAGTCTTTTCCTCGACTTCGTGATCTTGATCGAGACGGTGGGCGTTGTGCTGACCGGAAAGGGCGCACGCTGAGCGCTGCTGGGAGCGAGCCGGCTCGAACGCAACGCCGTCATCGCGGATGATCGTCGAGTGATGACCGCGCTGCACGGTTTGGTGACGACCGATCTCGAAACCGCCGGGCTGTCGCTCGCCGGATTCGTGCTGGTCGTGCTGCTCAACGGCGTCTATGCGGTCCTGCAGTGGCGCGCCGGCGTGCTGGGTCGTCCGCTCGAGCCGGCGGCGAGGTACTTCTTCGCTGCGCTCTTGCTCACCATGGCCTGGGGTGCGATGTCGCTGGCGGACCTGGCCTCGACCAAGCGCCTCAGCTGGCACCTCGCCCTGATGTTCGACCAGCTGCGCTATGCCGCGTGGCTGTCGTTCATGCTGGTGCTGTTGCGCCCCATGGCGGTCAGCCTGCCGGGATGGCGCGCTCGATTCGGCGTTGCGCTGGCGGCGGCGCTGGTCGGACTCGGACTGGGCGCCAATCTCCTGCTGGGATTCTCGGCGCCGGGATGGGCCGAAGTGGTCGCGAGTGTGCTGGTGGGCAGCCAGCTCGGCACCGCCGTCTACGGACTGCTGCTGGTCGAGCAGGTGTTTCGCAACCAGGCCGAGCACAGCCGCTGGGGAGCCAAGCCGCTTTGCCTGGCGCTGGGCTGCCTGTTCGTATTCGATGTCTACCTGTTCTCGCAAGCCCTGATGTTCGGCGGCTTCGATTCCGAGGTAGTCGCCGCGCGCGGCATCGTGCATGCGGTGACGGTGCCGCTGCTGCTGGTGGCATCACGCAGGCACGCGCAATGGCTGACGCGGGTGCAGGTCTCCAAGACTGCAGCCTTCTACTCGGCGTCGCTGCTGCTGATCGGGCTGTACCTGCTGTTCATCGCCGGCGCAGGCTACTACGTGCGCTTTTTTGGGGGTAGCTGGGGCGGTGCGCTGCAGGTCGCGCTGCTGTTCGTGGCGCTGGTGCTGCTGACGGTGCTGGTGCTGTCGGGCTCGATGCGCGCTCGCCTGCGGGTGTTCCTGGGCAAGAACTTCTTCAGCTACCGCTACGACTACCGGCTCGAATGGCTGCGCTTCACTGCGATGCTGTCGACCCGGAGCACACCGCAGGAGGTCGGCGGCTTGGTGGTGCGCGGCCTGGCCGACATGGTCGAATGCCCGGCTGGCAGCCTTTGGTTCAAGGCGCTGGGCGATGATGCTTACGTGCAGTCGGCGGTCTGGAACATGCCGCAACGCGTCGACCGCGAGCCCACTGACTCGCCGTTCTGCCGCTTCATGCGCGAGTGCGAGTGGATCGTCGACCTCCAGGCTGGCCGCAGCCGCCGTGGGTCCGCCGAAGAGGCTGCTGTCGTGCCCGAATGGCTCAGCCGCTGGGATGTGGCCTGGCTGGTGGTGCCGCTGCTGGTGGGTGACGAGATGCTGGGCTTTGTCGTGCTGGCGCAGCCGCGCACGCCGCTGGACCTGGATTGGGAGGTGCGCGACCTGCTGAAGACCGCCGCGCGGCAGGCCGCGGGCTTTCTGGCCCAGATGCACGCCACCGAAGCGCTGCTGGAGGCACGCAAGTTCGATGCCTTCAACCGCATGTCGGCCTTCGTCGTGCACGACTTGAAGAACATCATCACCCAGCTGTCGCTGATGATGAAGAACGCCGAGCGGCATCGTGACAACCCCGAGTTCCAGGCCGACATGCTGGCCACGGTCGAGGCCTCGCTCGACAAGATGCGACAGATGATGCTCCAGCTCCGTGAAGGCGAACGGCCGGCCGGCCGCACGTCGGGGGTCGACCTGCTCGAGGTGGCGGGCCGCATCCAGCGGGCTGCCCGCCAGCGCGGCCGCAACCTGGAGATCGATGGCGGCGACCGGGTGGCCACCCGCGGCCATGAGCAACGGCTGGAGCGCGTGATCGGGCATGTTGTGCAAAATGCACTCGATGCCACGCCCGAGTCGGGTCGTGTCTGGGTCAAACTCGGGCAGGTGGCCGGCCGCGCGCTCGTCCAGGTAGGCGACACCGGCACGGGCATGAGCCCCGAGTTCATCCAGTCGCGGCTATTTCGCCCATTCAACTCTACCAAGTCCAACGGCATGGGCATCGGCTCGTATGAGAGTTTTCAATACGTCAAGGAACTCGGCGGGAGCATCGATGTGAAGAGCGAGATGGGCCGCGGCACGGTGGTGACATTGTTGCTGCCCCTCTTCGACCAACGCACGGGGTCCGACCTGCACGTGGCGGAGGCGTGATGGGCAACGGCGCCCCCCGGCCGCTGCTGATCGTCGAGGACGATCTGGCACTGCAGAAGCAGATCAAGTGGTCGCTGGACCGTTTCGACGTGGTGACGGCCGGCGACCGCGAATCGGCCCTGGTGCAGTTCCGCCGGCATCAGCCGGCCGTGGTCACGATGGACCTCGGCCTTCCGCCCGATCCGGACGCCACCAGCGAGGGGTTCAAGCTGCTGGGGCAGTTGCTGGACCTCGACCCCAACATCAAGGTGATCGTGCTCACCGGGCAGAACGACCAGAGCAACGCGCTGCGCGCGGTCGCAATGGGTGCCTACGACTTCTTCGCCAAACCCTTCGAGCCCGAATTGCTCGGCCTGACGATCGACCGCGCCTACCGGATGTTCGAGTTGCAGGCGGAGAACCGCCGCCTGCAGTCCCAGCAACCGAGCGATGCGCTCGGCGGATTGATCACCCGCGACCCCGAGATGCTCAGGGTGTGTCGGATGGTGGAGCGGGTGGCTCCCAGCGACGCCACCGTGATGCTGCTGGGCGAGAGCGGCACCGGCAAGGAGGTGCTGGCGCAAGGGCTGCACCAAGCCTCGCGCCGCAGCGGCAGGTTCGTTGCCATCAACTGTGCGGCGATCCCCGAGAACCTGCTCGAGAGCGAGTTGTTTGGCTATGAGCGCGGGGCGTTCACCGGGGCGAACAAGACGACGCCGGGCAAGATCGAGACAGCCAATGGCGGCACCTTGATGCTCGACGAGATCGGTGATCTGCCGCTTGCACTGCAATCCAAGCTGCTGCGCTTCCTGCAGGAACGCAAGGTCGAGCGCATCGGGGGCCGGCAGGAAATTGCGGTCGATGTGCGGGTGGTGTGCGCCACCCACCAGGATTTGAAGGCGCAGATCTCCGAGGGGCGATTCCGCGAGGATCTGTACTACCGTCTGGCGGAGATCGTCGTCGAGATTCCGGCGCTGCGCGACCGCACCGGCGACGCCGTGCTGCTGGCCCACGCCTTCCTGCGCCGCTTTGCACAGGACCAGAAGCGCGGCTCGCTCGCCTTCAGCGAAGATGCCCTGCGCGCCATCGAAACGCACCCATGGTCGGGCAACGTGAGGCAACTGCTCAGCGCCGTGCGGCGCGCGGTCATCATGGCCGACGGCAGTCGGGTCGGCTGCGAGGATCTGGGGCTGCCCAGACCGCCTGTGCTCGACGAGCAGGCCATGAACACGGCCGGCTCCGGATCGAGCGACCTCGACCTGCGCAACGCGCGCGAGGCGGCCGAGCGAAGCACCGTCATCGCCGCCATCGCCAGGACCGACGGCAACCTCGCCAGGGCCGCCGAGCTGCTCGGCGTAAGTCGCCCGACGCTGTACGATTTGTTGCGTCGGCTGGGCATCCAGTAACGGCACGAAACGAAAGTCCGGATCGACATGCAGAAGACGTTCAGTCGGTTCATTCCCGTGGCCGCCGCCGCGCTCGTCCTGTCTGCGGCCCTTGCAGGGTGTGGTAGCGGTTCCGAGGGCGAGTCCATCGGCAAGGCCAAGGCCTACCTGGAAAAAAGGGACGACAAGGCGGCGATCATCGAACTGAAGGACGCGCTGCAGAAGAACCCGAGCCAGGCCGAGGCGCGTTACCTGCTCGGATCGGCCCTGCTTCGCGCCGGCGATGCCGTGGCGTCGGAGGTGGAGCTTCGCAAGGCGCTCGACGCCAAGCATCCGGCCGAATTCGTCGTGCCCGAACTCGCGCGAGCCATGCAGTCGCTGGGTCAGGCCAAGAAGGTGGTGGACGAGTTCGGCAACGCCCGGTTCAACAAGCCGGCCGCCGATGCGAGCCTGCAGACGACGCTGGCCTGGGCCTATCGCGCGTTGGGCAAGCCGGAGGAATCCTCGGCTGCGCTGGGCGCCGCGCTGACGGCCGATCCCGGTTACGCGCCGGCGTTGATCCTGGACGCAAGACGAAAGGCCACGGGCCGCAATCCCGACGCGGCGCTGGCCATCGTCGAAGCGGTGATCGGCCGGGAACCCGGCAACACCGAAGCCTGGAAGCTCAAGGGCGACATCCTCCAGTACGCGTTGAACCGGCCCGGCGACGCGCTTGAAGCCTACCGGCGGGCACTGCAGGCCGACCCGAGGTTCCTTGCCGGACATTTCGACGTGCTGGCCCTGCTGATGCAACAAGGCAGGCTCGACGAAGCGGCCACCCAGCTCGATCAGTTGAAAAAGGTCGCGGCCCAGCATCCGCAGACCAGGTTCTTCGAGGCCCAGCTGGCCTATCAGCGAAAGGACTTCAAGTCGGCGAGGGAGCTGTCGCAGCAGCTGTTGCGCGTGGCGTCCAAGAATCCACGGGTCCTGCAACTGGCCGGTGCCGTGGAGCTGCAGCTGGGCGCCTATGCCCAGGCCGAAACCTTTCTGTCGAGAGCATTGCAGGCGGCGCCGGACCTGTCGCTGGCGCGCCGCATGCTGATGGCAACCTACCTTCGCTCGGGTCAGTTGAAGAAGGCGCAGGCGGCGCTGGAATCTGCCCTGGACAGCGGCGCGGTCGACCCGAGCATGTACTCGCTCGCTGGCGAGATCTACCTGCAGAACGGCGATGCGAAGAAGGCCGAGCAGTACTTCGTCAAGGCCCTGAAGCAGGACCCCGAGGATGCGAGCCGGCGCACCGCCGTGGCGATGTCGCACCTTGCCGGCGGCAAGGCGGCGGAGGCGCTCGATGAACTGAAGTACATCGCGGCATCCGACAAGGGCGTCACTGCCGACATGGCATTGATCAGCGTGTATGTCCGGCGAAACGAACTGGACAAGGCGCTGCTCGCCATCGACAGGCTCGAGGCCAAGCAGCCCGACAAGCCCACCGCGGCCAACCTGCGCGGCCGGGTGCAACTGGCGCGAAAGGACACCGCCGCGGCGCGCAAGAGCTTCGAGCGAGCATTGTCGATCGACCCGAACTTCTTCGCAGCCTCGGCCAGTCTGGCGGCGTTGGACATGGCCGACAAGAAGCCCGACGACGCCAGGAAGCGATTCGAGGTCCTGCTCGCGAAGAATCCCAAAAACGGGCAGGCGTTGATCGCGTTGGCCGGATTGGCTGCCGAGCGAGGTGCTGGCAAGGACGAAGTCGCAGCGCTGCTGACCAGGGCGGTCGATGCCGACCCGACGGACGTGGCCACGCGGCAGGCGTTGATCGACCTGTTCCTCCGCCACAAGGACAACAAGCAGGCGCTGGCCGCGGCCCAGAATGCCGTGGCTGCAGTGCCGAACAGCCCTGAACTTCTCTACGCGCTCGGCCGGGTGCAGCAGCTTTCCGGCGATCTTCACCAGGCGATGGCGACCTACGGCAAGCTGATTGCGCAGCAGCCGCTCACTGCCCAGCCGCATTTTCGATTGGCCGAGGTGCAGATGGCCAGCAAGGACGGACAGGCCGCCCGCCAGAGCCTGCGCAAGGCGCTGGAGATCAGGCCCGACCATCTGGCGGCGCAACAGGGATTGATCGTCCTGAATCTCGAGGAGAAGAAATACGCCGATGCCAGGAAAGTGGCGCTGACCGTGCAGGAACAGCGCCCGAAGTCGCCCGAAGGATTCGTCATGGAGGGTGACATCGCGAATGCGCAGAAGAACTGGGGCGCTGCGGCGTCGTCCTATCGGGCCGCGCTGCAGCGCCGAGCGTCGCCGGCGATTGCCACGAAGCTGCATTCGGTCGTCGTGGCATCAGGGAAGACCGCCGAGGCCGACGCCTTTGCGGCAACCTGGGTGAAGGAGCATCCGACGGATGCGCTCTTTCTGGCCTATCAGGCCGAACAGGCGCTCGCGCGCAAGGACTACGCCGCGGCCGAGAAACACTATCGGGCCGCGCTTCGGATCACCCCCGACAACGTGTTCGTCCTGAACAACCTGGCATGGGTCAGCGGCCAGCTGGGCAAGGAAGATGCGGCGGAATTGGCGGAGAAGGCCAACAAGTTGGCGCCCGATCAGCCGATGTTCATGGACACACTGGCGATGCTTCTCGCGGACAAGGGCGAGTTCGCCAGGGCCATCGAACTGGAGAAGAAGGCGCTGGCTCTGCAGCCGGGCAATGCCGGGGTGCGGTTGAATCTGGCCAGGATCTATATCAAGTCCGGCGACAAGCCGCGGGCGCGAGCCGAACTCGACACCCTGGCGAAGATGGGGGCCAAGCTGGGGTCGCAAGCCGAGGTCAGCGCGCTTCTCAAGTCACTGTAGTCGGGCCGTTTCCGGTCAGTCCGGCCCCGTCAGCCGACGCGTGTTCTGCTGACGGGTGTGAATCCAGCAAGACCCCTGCAGTGCTGTCCTGGCAGGAGACTCGATGGCGACGGCTCAACGCGCCGTCGCGGGGAATGCAGACGGGTCCGTGCTTCCAGTTGGCCGGCCCGGGATGGACTCAGCAACAGGATCGGACCCCATGTCACTCGAAGTTCGCGATTTCGCGCCGTATTTTCGCAGCCGCCAGGTAATACCCGGCGCCGAAGCGTCGGCGATGCTGGACATCCAAACCTTGCGGTTCGAGGTCTACTGTCAGGAATGTGGCTTCCTGAATGCGAACGACTATCCGGACGGCCGCGAATCGGATGCGTACGACGTTGTGTCGGCGCATTTCTGTGCCATCGATCGGCGCGAGACTCTGTCAGGCTACGTCCGGCTCGTGCCGCCGGATGCCCAGGGGAAGTTCCCGTTCGAGGCGCATTGCCCCGGCCTGTTCGACAATGTCGTGCTGCCTGATCCGGCCCAGTCGGGCGAGATCAGCCGGCTGATGGTCCATCGCAACTACCGGCGGCGCCGCGGCGACACGCTGGCGGGCGTCACGGTACACAGCGGTGATGCGCCACAGGTGGAGCGGCGCAACGACTCACCCCAGATCATGCTGAGCATGTTCCGGCAGATGTATGTCTACAGTCTTGCGAACAACATCCGATACTGGTATGCGGCCATGGAGCGTCCACTGGCTCGTGTGCTGATGCGGCTGGGCTTCGTGTTCAATCCGGTTGGCCCCGAGACTGATTACTACGGACCCGTGGCGCCGTACCTCGCTGACTTGCGAGAACTGGAATCGAAGGTCGACGAAGTTGATGCCGAATTGTTGAAATGGATGCGCGAGCCGTTGCCCAAGGCTTGATCTGAGCCTGTACATGAGTTCTCACCTGCATCAGGAGCACTGAATCATGGCGGACAGCCCGAAGTATCAAGACCTCGTTGTGCGAAACAGCGGCTATATCACGCCAGAAACACAGGATCGGATCAGGACCACCCGCCTGTTGATAGCCGGCTGCGGCATCGGCAGCAGCCCGGCAGTTTGCGCGGCGCGCATGGGCTTCGAGAATTTCGTGTTGGTCGACGGCGACGTGGTCGACAGCCACAACCTGAATCGCCAGTTCTACGACTTTGCCGATATCGGCAAACCCAAGGTCGCAGCGCTCAAGGACAAGATCCTGCGCATCAATCCGAACGCTAGCGTCGACGCCGTCGAATCGTACCTCGATGAGGAGAATACCGACTCGATCGTCGGCAGAGCCGACATCGTGTTCGATACCGTCGACTTCCTCGACCTGCCGGCGATACTGCGGCTTCACGACAGCGCCAGGCGGCACCGCCTGCCGGTCTTTACCGCGCTGAGTGTCGGATTCGGCGCGTTGGTCTGGTATTTTCAAGGTGATCGTGGGCCCACGCTTGCCGACATCATTGCGCCGGACGTCGCCGGCGCGAGTCAGGTCGCCGGTGCCGTGCCGGCCTATGCCGATGTGTTCGGGACCTTCATCCAGCGCCTGGCCCCGCACCTCGACCGATCGGTCGTGGACCAGGTGACCCAGGTGCTCAGGCTGATGAAGGACGGCAAGCCCTGCCCGGCGTCGCAGGTCGCGGTAGGCAGCTTCGCGATCGGTGCGCTGGCCATGTCGATGATCCACGACCTGCTGGCCGGCAACCCCGTTCCCTCGGCACCCGAGCTGGTCGTCCACAGCTTCAAGAGCCACCAGACCAAGATCGTCGACCTGTCGCTCGAGCGGTGAATCCGAATTCGGGCCCCGCTCGACCTCGATCCGTCGCCCCCAAAGAAAACGGCCTCATCATGCGATGAGGCCGTTGTGTCGCAGCCGCCGAGACGGCTGCGCTCGAGTCGATCAGAGCTTGGCTGCCGACTTCCGCCGCCGGCCCACGGCACCGGCGGCCAGCAGGCCAACGCCCACCAGCGCCAGAGCGCCAGGCTCGGGAAGCGGTTCCTTCGTGATGCTTGCCAGGGCCAAGTCCACCGCGAGCGTGCCATTCGTGTTGATCTCGAACTGCAGCGCACCGATGTTCGTGAAGTCGATGCCCGCCGTGGTGCCGGCGTTCGTGTTCTCGATCGTGAATGGCAGGCCATCGATGAAGTAGGCGCCGTCTCCGAGGTTGAACCAGTCGAAGTGGTAGGACGAGAGGGTCGAGGATCCAACCGGGAACAACGTATCGGCCTTCAATGTCGCAGAGCTGCCGTCCATGTCATAGACGGTGATCTTGTATTCGAAGGCTTGGTCGGCGATCAGGACGTCAGCAATGAACTGGGCGCAGCCCGGGCCGCAACCCAACTGGTCGATCAGATTAAGACCACCCAAACCGTCGGTCTTGAGGTCCGCGCTCGCGTCAGCACCGTCCCATTGCACCTTGCCATAACCGTTCGTTCCCGCGCTCGCGCTGAAGTTCAGCGCCCCGCCGCCAGCGTACATCGACGTGCTTGCGGCCAAGGGAGCAGTGACCGAAAGTGATTCGACATATATGTCCCGATAGTCTCCGAGAATGTTGGTGCCAGGACCATATTCCTGGAAGCAACCGGCCCCGCTTGCGACGGCCCCGCCGCCACTACCGACGGCGCACCCGCCCCCGCCGATGGTGTTGTCAATCACCTTCTGCGTCGTCGCATCCGCAGGATCGGTGAACAGGTCAACGACGTTTGCGTTGGCGCTGGTGCCCAGCCCCAGCGTGCTCAGCAGCGCGGCTGCGAGAAGTGTCTTCTTCAAGGCCTTCATGTGAAGCTCTCCTGGAAACGATTTGAGGGATTCTCTACAGCCCGGAAGATCCGCGCCGTCACACCGGGATAGCAATCGCTGTGCCTGGGGAAATTTGTCCTTGAAGATCAACGGCTTGCGATGCTCTACGGTCCCGATGGGCAGGGGCGCGAGGGTCGGCTGTAAAGAAGATCGACACTGTCTCCGGGGCCGTGGTCTCGGGTCCGGTCGCTCTGACGAAGTCAGGGTCCAGTCGGTCTGCAGGATTTGTTGCGATGGAGTCGGGAGGAGACAGCTGGCGTCGCCGACGCCCGACTCCACCTCGATGAGGAGGCGCACGTTGCCAGCGTGCCCACGTGCGTCAGCGAGTGGTCACATCGGCGTCGTCGGCTCATCCTCGCTTCGCGTGACAACCCGGGTCCGATCCTCGTCGATCGGGGGCGAGTTCTCCGCTACTAGACCGGTTCGGGGGCGCAGCGCCACTTCGGGTCGATCGGCGTTCGATCGGGCCCCGCGGGCCCTGCAAACGAGCCCCCTCGGCTCGGGGGGGCACGGCGTCGAAACAGTCTGCAACGATCAGCAAACGCAAGCCTGTAACAGCGTACGATCGTCAAAGTCCTTTGCTCGGATCGTTCGCCGATTGGCGATCCGCGGGTGTATCCGTGGATCACTGGCGAAGTGTCTAGCCCGCCACGGTGGGTGCTCAGTCTTTCAAGCCGTTGGGGGTTGGACGCATGCTCGAAGCAGTCGGAAACGCAGGGCCGAGCGGTCGCCATGAGCGGCCTGCTCATGACCGAGCGCTCAGAACGGCCCTTCGACTCAGGTATCAAGTCTACTGTATCGAGTGCAACTTCCTGTCGCCGGAGGACTATCCGGATGGCGTCGAAACCGACGAGCACGATGACAGTGCTGCGCATTTCTATGCCTTCGACGCGCGTGAAGAACTGGTGGGCTATGTGCGCCTGGTCCGGCCCGATGCCGAGCGACTCTTCCCCCTGCACAGGAGTTGCGAACTGTCGGTCGATCCGGCGGACCTGCCGCCGCCGGAGGGCTGCGCCGAAATCAGCCGGCTGATGGTGCGCAACGACTATCGGCGGCGGCGGGGTGACCGGTTGTCGGGGGTGACGGCCGAGCAGAACAACGCCGCGTTTTCAGGCGAACGACGCCACGAGGCGCCTCAGATCCTGTTGAGCCTGTACCGGCAGATGTATGCCTACAGCCTGGAGAACGGCATCCGCCATTGGTTCGCGGCGATGGAGCGGCCTCTGGCGCGATCGCTCCAGCGCATGAACTTCGCCTTCAGGGCGATCGGCCCCGAGACCGATTACTACGGACCCGTCGCCCCGTATCTTGCCGATTTGCGCGAACTCGAACGCCAGGTGGGCGCTCGCCGGCCCGATCTGCTGGCCTGGCTCCAGCACCCGGAGCAATGGTTCGGTGAGAAGACCCACGGCAGCGACTGGGGTTTCTGCCACATGAGTGATCCGGGTCTGGGCTAGGCTGGGTCGTTCGAGCGAACACGTCCGCGGGTCGTGTGGTTACCGAGGCAGCAAGCTTGCCTGCAGTTGCGCTGGCCTGATGCACAGCCTCGAGGAAGCGGCGCGGCTACTAGCGGATGCGGCGCCGGCAAGCCGGTGAACGTGGCTCTTTTCGCAGCACTCGGCGAACCCGATGTCGTTAGCATCCAGGGCATGCAGGCGCTGACGGCGTTTCACCCAGCCCCTTGTCCAAGCCATGGCCGGACGGCTGACGCACCGTCGCGCCACGCGGTCGCCGTCCCCGTCCTGTCTCGACCTCTCGACTCTCGGTGCGTGCCCACGTGAACTCGCCTCGAAACGTGCTGCATCCGGTCGTGCTCAGGGGCATCTCCAAGACCTACCGCCTCGACGCGGTGGACGTGCCGGCACTGGTAGACATCAACCTGGTCATCCTGCCGAACCGCTTTACCGTCATTTCAGGATCGTCGGGCAGTGGCAAGACCACGCTGCTGAACCTGATCGGGTGCATCGACCGGCCAGACCGCGGCACGCTCATGGTCGGCGGCAAGTCAGTTCAGCGAATGAACGACGACGCGTTGTCTGACTTCCGCGCAAATCAGCTGGGCTTCATTTTCCAGAACTTCAACCTGCTGCCGGTGCTGACGGCGTTCGAGAACGTCGAGTACCCGCTGGTCATGGCGGGCATGGCGCCCATGCAGCGCAGGCAAAGGGTCGGGCAGTTGCTCGAGGCGGTGGGTCTTGGCGCTCACGGACGCAAGCGGCCCGGACAACTTTCGGGCGGACAGCGCCAGCGCGTGGCCATCGCGCGTGCCCTGGCGCGGCGGCCGCAACTCGTGCTGGCAGACGAGCCTACCGCCAATCTCGACAGCAAGACCGGCGCCGAGATCATCGAACTGATGCGAGCCATGCAGCAGCAGCAGCAGGTCTCGTTCATTTTTTCGTCGCACGATCCGAAGGTGCTGGAGGCCGCGGACGACGCGGTACGCATCCAGGACGGACGTGTCGCATCGATCAAGCGGCGGAATGACGCGGCCGCAGCGCAGTCGTGAACACCCTGTCGCTGGCCTCGCGAAACCTGCTGCGCAACCGCCGCCGCTCGGCGATGACGCTGACGGCCATGGTGCTCGGCCTGGTCACCGTGCTGCTGTTCGGCGGTTACATCAGGGACATCGACTATGGTCTGCAAACCGACTTCGTTCAGCTGACGGGCCATTTGCAACTGCAGCACAAGGACTATTTCCAGTTTGGCAGCGGCAATCCGGCCGCCTACGGCGTGGCGCACTACGAGCGCATCGTCGATACGGTCAAGAAGGATCCGGTGATCGCGCCGATGTTGGCCGTGGTCACCCCGATCCTGCAGATCGGCGGAATTGCCGGCAACTTTGCGGCCGGCGTCTCGCGTCCGGTCTACGTCACCGGCACCGTGGTCGAAGACCAGAACCGCATGCGTGAATGGAACGACTACCGTTTCCCGACGCTCACGCGCCGCCTGTCTCTTTCGGGCACGGCGCCGGACTCCGCAGTGATCGGTACCGGCGTTGCCAGGGTACTGCAGTTGTGTACGGCATTGAATGTGCCCGATTGCGCGACGGAAGCTGCGAAGGTCGAGGCAAGTGCCCCAGAGTTGTCGGACGACATTTCCGCCTTGGCCGGGCTGGACAAACCGGCGAAAGCTGCGCCCGTGGGCAGTGGACACCCGCGAATCGAACTGCTTGCGGCCAATGCGCGAGGGGCGCCCAATGTCGCTGCGGTAAATGTGCTCAGCGCCGAGTTCCAGGGCATCAAGGAACTCGACGACGTGTACATCGGCTTGCACCTGTCCCAAGCCCAAAAGCTCGTCTACGGATCGGCGCCGCCACAGGTCACGGCAATCGCGATCCAGTTGCACCGCACGGCGCAGTTGCCCGAGGCTCGCAAACGGCTGGACGAACTGCTGGCCTCCACACTGAAGGGCGAACCGCTGGCAGTCCTCGACTACGAGACACTGAATCCTTACTACGGACAGGCGCGGTCCATGTTTGCGGCGATATTTGGCTTCATCGCGGTGCTGATCGGCGCGATCGTGCTGTTTACGGTCACCAACACGATGGGCATGGCCGTCGTTGAGCGCACCGCCGAGATCGGCACCCTGCGGGCCATCGGGCAGCGACGGGGCGATATCCGCAGGATGTTCGTCACCGAAGGTCTGGTGCTGGGCTGTGTCGGCGCGACCCTCGGCATCCTGGCCGCGCTCGTGTTGGCAGCGACCATCAACGAGGTCGGACTGACCTGGCTCCCTCCGGGGCGGATCGAGCCGATACCGCTCGCGGTTCGTGTCGCCGGCGAACATGGAATGCTCATCGCCAGTGCGGCTGTATTGGTTGTGGTGGCGGCTGTGTCGGCCGTTGTCCCGGCAGCGCGCGCGGCGCGCATGAATATCGTAGAGGCCCTGCGCCATGCTTGATTTCTTTGCATTGTGGAGTCGAATCCTCGCCATGGGCTTCGTCGCGGCCGTGGTTTGGCCAGGCGCGATGACCCCTGCGAATGCTGCTGTTGATGCGCAGAGCGTGCTGGCCGAATCCGATGCAGTGCGCAATCCCTCGAAGCCGTTCTCGGTGACGGTCACGCTGCTCGAATACCGCAATTCGAAGCAGACCGACAGCAACACGCTCACCGTGTACTCGAAGACGGACAACACCAGCGGTCAGTACCGCAACCTGATCCGCTTCGTGGCGCCCGCACGCGATGCGGACAAGCTGATGCTGAAGAACGGCAACGACCTGTGGTTCTACGACCCGGCCAGCCAGGCCAGCATTCGGCTGTCGCCGCAGCAGCGCCTGTTGGGCCAGGCGTCGAACGGCGATGTCGTCACGGTCAATCTGTCGAAGGACTACAAGGCCGAATTGCTGGGCGAAGAAGACGTGCCCGATGGCGAGCGCGTGATGCGCCGCTGCCACAAGCTGGGTCTGGCAGCCGTGTCGATGGACGTCACCTACCACCGGGTCGAGATGTGGGTGGACACCAACTCGTCGCGCCCGGTCAAGGCGCGCTTCTTTGCCGAGAGCGGCCACCTGTTGAAGACCGCGTACTACCGCAAGTTCCAGCCGCAATTGGGCCGCGAGCGTCCGACCGAGGTGGTCATCATCGACGGACTCGATCCATCCTGGGTCACGGTACTGCGCTACAGCGACTATGCCTGGCGCGAGGTGCCGGACACCTGGCTGCAGCGGGATTACCTCCCCCGCTTCAAGCCGAGTTGAACATGCGGAAAGCCTTGATCGCGCTGGCGCTTGCACAGGCCGCCCAGTTCCCCGCCTTCGCTGCCGATGCGTCGAGCGGACCGCCTGACGACCTGGAGGCCCTGAAGCTGGCTGACGAGTCGACCGGCGATGCACCGCAGCAGGCGCAGCCGTGGCGAGTGTTCGTCGAAGCCGCCGCCGGGCGGGGCCGTCTACGTGGCGGCGATTCGCGATTCGGCCTTGTCCGCGGCGCGCTGGATGCTCGCGCCGATGTGATGCTGACCAACGGTCTGCGGGCCGTGTTCTCCGACCGGCTCGATCTGGTCGACAGCGACGGTGTGCCGCCGGGCAAGAACATCAACACGCTGCGCGAGGCCTACCTGAGCTGGGCCCGCAGCGACGACCAGATCTTCGATCTCGGCCGCGTCAACCTGCGCAACGGCGCGGCGATGGGTTACAACCCGACGGACTGGTTCAAGGAGGACGCGCTGCGTGCGATCGTCAACCCGGACCCTGCGGTGATTCGCGAGAACCGCCAGGGCACGGTGGTGGTGCAGGCGCAGCAGTTGTGGGTCCGGGCGTCGCTGACGGCCGCCTTCTCGCCCAGGCTTGCCCGTTCGGGCGATGAGGCGACCTTTGCGCTCAATGCCGGCGCCACGAATCCGAGCAATCGCTGGCTGCTGGCTGGCAGTTACAAGTTCGCCGACAAGTTCAACCCGCAGTGGCTGATCCATGGTGGCGCCGACACCTCGACACAGGTCGGCCTGAATATCTCGACGCTGATCGGCGACGCCACCGTTGCTTTCGGCGAGTTCTCCGCCGGCAAGGGAACCTCGCTGATTTCGCAGGCACTGGCGGTTGCCGAGGCGCCGAGCTACCAGCAACGTGCAGCGGCGGGCCTGACCTATACAACTGCGTTCAAGCTCAGTCTGACGGCCGAATTCGAGTACAGCAGCGCCGCACCCGTCGGCGACGATTGGAATGCGCTGTCAGCCCCGGCGCGACAGCAGGTGCTCGCGAAGTCCCAGGCTCTGCAGGAACTGCCGTCGCGCACGCAGTGGTTCATCTTCGCCACCTGGGATGACCTGTTCGTGCAACGGCTGAGCGCCTCGGGCTTCGTCCGCAGGGACCTCGAGACCCGCAGCAGCGCGATGTGGCTGGAAGCGCGTTATCGCTGGGAGCGCACTGACCTGGCCCTGCAGTGGCAGTTGCTGTCCGGGCCCCCGGGTTCGGTCTACCATGCCGCGCCACAGCAGAAGACCGGGCAGGTCGTGCTGCGCGTCTATTTCTAGGCCGTCCAGGCCGTCCAGGACGCCGTCCGGGACGGGGTGAACCTGCGTCCGCAGGGCCGATTCGGGATCCGACGATCTCCTGGGTATGAAGCAGGCGCCCGGGCCGGATCGGCGTGAACTATGCGCATGTTCCGTCAGCGTCTCGACCCTGCGCGGGTGCGTCGCGCTTCGGGTCTGTGACATGATCTCATTTTGTCGCGCGGGTCTGCACATTGGGTCTTGGTGTCGCGCGCAAGCGATCCAATCGCTCTCGCGCGGTGGCTGGCCAGCGGCGCAGTGGCCGTCGCCGACCCGTTTGAACTTGAGGGCAAACTCAATGAACCAGCCAATCTCCGGACGTCTTGGTCGAGCGATCAGAGTTCTGACCCTTGGTTTCGCAGTCCTGTTGGTGGCCTGTGCCAGCGGACCTGAATTGCCGCCCGCGCCGAAAACCGCCGCAGTGCAGGACTACACCTACATCATCGGTGCCGGCGACAACCTGAACATCATCGTCTGGCGCAACCCGGAACTGTCGATGTCCGTGCCTGTGCGGCCCGACGGCAAGGTCGCCGCGCCGCTGGTCGATGAGATGGTCGCGCAGGGCAAGACGTCGACCGAGTTGGCGCGTGAGCTCGAGAAGCAGCTGGGCAAGTATGTGCGCGATCCCGTCGTTACCGTCCTGGTCACGGCGTTTGTCGGGCCATATGGCGAGCAGATACGCGTGGTCGGTGAAGCGGCCAAACCGCAGTTTCTGAGCTACAAGAAGGACATGACGGTTCTCGACGTCATGATTGCCGTGGGCGGGTTGACCGATTTCGCCGATGGGAACAGCGCCACCATCCTGCGCACCAGCGAGGGCAACAAGCTGTATGCCGTGCGACTGAAGGACTTGGTGCGGCGCGGCGACGTATCGGCCAATGTAGAGATGAAACCGGGCGACATCCTGATCGTGCCGCAAAGTCTGTTCTGAGCACCTGCCGGTGTGATGCCTTCGCAGATGTTGGGGTTCTAGTTCATGGAAGAACTGATCAGTCAGCTGGCCTCGATTGCCCGGGGCATGTGGAAGTTCCGGTGGGCTGGCCTGGCGGTGGCATGGCTGGTCGGTGTCGTCGGCGCGGTGGTGGCATTCACGGTGCCGGATCGTTTCGAGGCTTCGGCCCGGGTTTTCGTCGACACCCAGTCGATCCTCAAGCCGCTGATGTCGGGCCTGGCAGTTCAGCCCAACGTCGATCAGCAAGTCGCGATGCTCAGCCGAACGCTCATGAGCCGGCCCAACCTCGAGAAGCTGGTGCGAATGGCCGACCTGGATCTGAAGTCCCAGTCCAAGGCCGACCAGGAGAAGCTGATCGAGAGGTTGTCGAACGCCCTGTCGATCAAGAGTACCGGCCGCGACAACCTCTACACGCTGAACTTCGTCGATTCAGACAAGGACAAGGCCAAACGGGTCATTCAGTCCATGGTCTCGATGTTTGTCGAGTCCAGCCTGGGTGCGAGCCGGAAAGACACGGATTCGGCAAAGGTCTTCCTTGACGAACAGATCAAGACCTACGAAGCGAAGCTCGAGGAGGCGGAAGCGCGAATGAAGGAGTTCAGGCTTCGCAACATCGACCTTCAGCCCGGCGACGGGAAGGATTCAGCCAGTCGTCTTGGGGAGATCGCCAGGCAACTGGAGACTGCAAAACTGGAGCTTCGAGAAGCCGAGAATGCCCGCGATGCGGCAAAGAAGCAGTTGGAGGCCGAGCGATCTGGCGCGGGCGGCAGCCCGGTGACGCAGAGCCTGCTGCAGGAGTCCGCGGTCTCGGTCGCAACACCGGAGATCGATGCCCGGCTGGACGCGCAGAGGCGGGCCCTCGATGCGCTGATGCAGCGCTATACCGACCAGCACCCCGACGTTGTCGGTGCAAGGCGATTGATCAAGGAACTCGAGGATCAGAAGCGGCGCGAGGTTGCCGAATTGCGCAAGACCATGATGGCCTCGCCGGGGCCGTCCCAGGGTGGCAATGGCAGTTTTGCCGTGCAGGAGATGGGTCGAATCCTGGCAACCTCCGAAGTTCAGGTGGCTGCCTTGAAGGCACGTGTGAGTGAATATCAGTCCAGGTATGCAGTTGCCAAGGCTCAGTCGAAGACCACGCCGCAAATAGAAGCCGAGGCCGCGCAATTGAACCGCGACTACGGTGTCATCAAGAAGAACTACGAGGACTTGGTGGCGCGACGGCAGTCGGCAGTCATGTCGGGCGATCTCGACATGGCCGCCGGTGTCGTCGACTTTCGTCTGATCGACCCGCCGCGTGTCTCGCCCAGGCCGGTCTCGCCGAACCGCTTGTTTTTGCTGGGCGGAAGTCTCGTCGCTGCGATCGGCGCTGGTTTGTTCGTCACGTTCGCAGCCAGCCAGCTCAGGCCGGTCTACGACGATGCCCAGCAACTGCGTGCCAAGACGGGCCTGCCCTTGCTCGGCGTTGTTTCGATGATCCTGAGCGACGACGAGCGCAAGCGTGAGCGAACAGGACGCCTGCGCTTTTACGCGGGCACCGGCAGCCTGTTTGCATCCTTCCTCGTGGCCATGGTCACGGTGTCCATTATTGCCGCCCGTCAAGCGGGCTGATAGCGATGAGCAGCTTGATCGAGCAGGCGGCCCAGAGGCTGGCGCAGATCCGTGATGCCGGAATTGCGGTTCCCGATGTGGGTAGCGGGGCTGCCGGCACTGACAGGGTCGAGTCCGCCACCGGTGTAGATGTGGGGCAGTCGCGTGCATCTGCGCCGCTGCCA
The DNA here is from genome assembly GCA_016790515.1 of Burkholderiaceae bacterium. Classification (GTDB taxonomy): domain Bacteria; phylum Pseudomonadota; class Gammaproteobacteria; order Burkholderiales; family Burkholderiaceae_C; genus Pseudaquabacterium. The sequence goes on from JAEUOY010000167.1 coordinate 51,988, forward strand.
CCGGCGGATCAGCCCGGGCCCGCGTCGCAACTCTCCAAGGCCATCGAACTGGACCTCGAAAGCCTGGCGAAATCGGGGTACCTGGTTCCCGCAGCACCGCGCTCTCACATTGCCGATCAGTTTCGTGTGATCAAGCGCCCGCTGATCGCAAATGCCATCGGCAAGGGGGTTGCGAAGGTCAATCACGGCAACCTGATCATGACGACGAGCGCCATGCCGGGCGAGGGCAAGAGCTTCACCTCGATCAACCTGGCGATGAGCATCGCCTCGGAGCTGGACCATACGGTGATGTTGGTCGACGCTGACGTTGCCCGCCCATCCTTGCTGAAGAAGCTGGGCCTTCCCGAGACGCAGGGACTGCTCGATTTGCTGGAGGGCAAGGCCGAGATGAGCGATGTGTTGATGCGCACCAACATCGACAAGCTCACGATTCTGCCGAGCGGGCGACCCCATCCCAAGTCCACCGAGCTGCTGGCCAGCGATGCCATGCGACAGCTGCTCAATGACATGGCAACGCGCTACCCGGACCGGATCATCATTTTCGATTCGCCGCCGCTGCTGCTGACGACCGAGTCTCGCGTGCTCGCGTCGCAGATGGGGCAGGTGGTTCTGGTGGTGCAGGCCGGCAAGACCCTGCAGGCGGATGTGCAGCATGCGCTGTCGACGATCGAGTCGTGCCCGATCCGCCTGCTGTTGTTGAACAAGACGCGCTCGGAGTCCCAGGGTGCCTACGGCTACGGCTACGGCTATGGGTATGGCTACGGCTACGGCGATGGCTACGGCTACGGAAGCGGCGACGCTTCTCCGCAGCACGCTGACGTCAATGCGGCCGCGGCCCGCTGAGCATCTGGCCGTGCACAGCCATGCGGCGAAATCGTCGCGCGGAGCGCCGCAGACCGTGGCAAGCCTCGTCCTAGCGTTCTCGACCACGGTCGGGTCGGCGCCTGCGGCCTTCGCGCAGGCGGGCACGGGGTTCAGGTTCGTGCCCAACATCTCGATCAGTGAAGAAGTTAGCAACAACATTGACCTGTCGCCGACTGCTCCGCTGTCGGACGCCATCACGCGGATCACGGCCGGCGTTTCGGGCGGCAGCCGGAGTGGGCGGATGCGCGGCTTCCTGTCCTACGGGTTGACGGCCAATCTCTACGCCCGCAACTCCGACCACAATTCCAATCAGAACACACTGTCGGCGAGCTTCGATGCCGAGGTGATCGACGGGCGCGCCTTCGTCGGCGTCAGTGCTTCGATCGACCAGACCGCAAGGTCGGCCTTTGGTCCGCAGCCTGGTCTGAGTGGCCTGCCGTCGACCAACGTCACGGAGCTTCGGACCTTGACTGTCACGCCGCGATTCAATGGCCCGCTGGGGCCGGTGGTCGCGTACACGGCAGGGCTGGGCTACACGATCAGCGACGCCGGCAGTACCAGCCAGGGCGATTCGACGAGCCTCAATGGATTCGTGCATCTGGGTCCGGCCTCACCCGGGGTGGTCGGGTGGGCCGTCGATCTGACGTCCACGCGAACCGACTTCGACGCGGGACGCACCACCGTCGACAACCGGTTGATGGGCAGCCTCAGCCGCAGGATCGACGCCCTGGACCTGCTGGTCAACATTTCGGGCGGCGCGGAGGGGACGGACCTGGCCAGCTTTCAGAAGGCCCGCTACTGGAACTACGGCATCGGCGCGACCTGGGCACCATCGCCGCGCACCAAGCTCGTGGCGAATCTCGATGAGCGCTTCTTCGGTCGGGCCCATGAGTTCCGCGTCGAACATCGCACGGCGTTGACGACCTGGACGATCAGTGACACCCGGAGTCTGAACTCGTCGGCCAATGGCATCTCCACGTTTGGTCCTGGGCCGACCTTCGATCTGTATTTCGCGCAGTTCGCTGCCATCGAGCCCGATCCGGCCAAGCGGACCGATCTGGTCAACGGCTACCTGAAGGCGAACGGCCTTTCGGCTTCGAGTGGTGCGGATTCGGGTTACCTGCGCTCCGCAGAGACGGTCATGCGTGCCCAGAACGTTTCGGTCGCCTACCGGGGCCTTCGCGGTGCCGTGGTGCTGGCGATGCACAGGAGTGTCGATGTGCCGATCCAAGGTGCGCCTTCGTTGCCCAGCGATGACTTTGCCAACACCTCCAACGTCGTGTCCGACAACGTCTCGTTGAATGTGTCGCACCGGCTGACGCCGACATCGTCGGCCAACCTCACCTTCAGTTATCAGCAAAGTCACGGTGACCAACCTACGCAGTACAGCAACCAGCGCGAGGTGCGCCTGCAGTACGTTGCCGCGCTGAATGACAGCAGCAGCGTGACCGCCGGTGCCCGGCGCGCCTTGTACAAGACCTACCAGACGCCCTACAACGAGAGCGCAGCCTTCGCCACCTTTGGTCATCGATTCTGAGCCATGTACGAATCGTTCTACGGGCTCACCAACAAGCCCTTCCAGCTCAACCCGGACCCGAGCTTCTACTTCGGCAGCAAGCAGCATCGGCGGGCCAAGGCCTACCTGGACTACGGCGTCTCGCGCAACGAGGGCTTCATCGTCATCACCGGCGAGATCGGTGCCGGCAAGACCACGCTGCTGCGCGCGCTGATCGATGGCCTGCACGGCAGCAATGTCGTCGTGGGGCACCTCGTCACGACCCAGCTCGGTGCCGAGGACACGCTGCGCATGGTGGGTGCCTCGTTCGGCTTCAAGGTCAAGGATGTGCCGAAGTCGGAGCTTCTGATCACGCTGGAGGCGTTCCTGATCAGCCAGACCAGCAAGGGCAAGCGCTGCCTGCTGATCGTCGACGAGGCGCAGAACCTGACGCCTCGTGCGGTGGAAGAACTGCGCATGCTGTCGAACTTCCAGTTCGGCAACCAGGCGCTGATGCAGAGTTTTCTGGTCGGCCAGCCGGAATTCCGCGAGATCCTGCAGCGGCCCGAGATGGAGCAGTTCCGGCAGCGCGTGGCGGCCACCTGCCACATCGGCCCGCTCGACCTCGACGAGACCCAGCATTACATCGAGCACCGCCTGAAGTGCGCCGGCTCGACCGGCAAGCCCACGTTCGACCCGGCGGTGTTCGAGGTCATCTTCAAGGCCAGCGGTGGCATTCCGCGGCGCATCAACTCGATTGCCGATCGGCTGCTGCTGGCGGGTTTCCTGGCGAACAAGACCCATCTGGAACTCGCCGACGTGCAAGAGGTGGTCCGCGAGTTCGAGCAGGAGGCCGAAGTGCCCGCGCGCCGGCCGGTCACGGTCCGCGACAGCATGCCGGCCGAACTGGGCGCATCAGGCCCGGCCAGCACCACCGCTGCGACGCTCGATGTCGATCTGAGCAAGCTGCAGCTCGACCCGGCGGCAGCCGACACGATGGCGCGCCAGCTCGGCCGGCTCACGGCCGAGCAGCGCGGTGACCAGATCCAGCGCCTGGAGCGCGGACTGTTGCGGCTGGAACGCACGAACCTGCAGATGCTGGCGATGCTCCAGCAGCTGGTGAGCGCGGTGAAGAAGCCGACCGACGAGGGTCCGAAGTGACGAATCCGAACATCCGCGAGGCCGCTCCAGCGCAGACGGTCGGCCCGGTGATGTGCGTGGTGGGGGCACGTCCGAACTTCATGAAGATGGCGCCGATCCTGCGTGCACTGGCGGCACACCAGCCGCCGCTGCCGGCACTGCTGGTCCACACCGGGCAGCACTACGACCAGGGCATGAGCCACCAGCTGTTCGAGGATCTGGGCCTGCCGCGGCCCGACCTGAACCTGGAGGTCGGGTCGGGCAGCCACGCGGTGCAGACTGCCGAGGTGATGCGCCGGTTCGAGCCCGCGCTGGACCAGCACCAGCCGTCCTGCGTTCTGGTGGTGGGCGACGTCAACTCGACGCTGGCCTGCACCCTGGTGGCAGTGAAGAAGGGCGTGCCGGTGGTCCACGTCGAGGCCGGCCTGCGCAGCTACGACCGCAAGATGCCAGAGGAGATCAACCGGGTGTTGACCGACCAGGTGGCCGATCGGCTCTACACCACCGAGCGCAGCGCGCTCGACAACCTGCGTCGCGAAGGCGTGTCGGCCGAACGGGTGTGCTTTGCCGGCAACGTGATGATCGATTCACTGATCGCCAACCGGCCGCATGCGCGACCGGCCACCGACACGCTGCGCAGCCATGGCATCGACCCGGCGCTGGTCGCCCATCCCAAGGGATATGGCGTGGTCACGTTGCACCGCCCGTCCAATGTCGACGACGCCGACACGCTGGCCAGCCTGCTGGGTGTACTGCGCGAGGTTTCGGCGAGCCTGCCGCTGGTGTTTGCACTGCACCCGCGAACCCGCAACAACATCGAGCGTTTCGGCCTCGGACAACTGATCGATGGCCAGCGCATGGCACTGCTGCCGCCGCAGGGGTATCTGGAAATGCTGGGCCTGATGGCCGATGCCACGCTGGTGCTGACCGATTCCGGCGGGCTGCAGGAGGAGACCACCGCGTTGGGTGTGCCGTGCCTGACCCTGCGGGAGAACACCGAGCGCCCGATCACGGCCGAACAGGGCACCAACACGCTGGTGGGCCGCGATGTGCAGGCGATCCGGAACGGCGTCGCCGAGGTCCTGCGCGGCGAAGGCAAGCGCGGCCGCGTGCCTGAACGCTGGGACGGCCAGGCGGCCGACCGCATTGCCGCCGACCTGTGGCAATGGCTCAGCGCCGGCGCATCGTGACGCGGCTTGCCAATTGACATCCAGGCGACCCGTCGCTGCTGCAGAGTACCGCCATGCCGGCCCTCCCCCTCACCAATGCGCTGACGATCGACGTCGAGGACTACTTCCAGGTCTCGGCGATGGCGCCCTACATCCGGCGCAGTGATTGGGACAGCCGCGAGTGCCGGGTCGAGCGCAACGTCGATCGCATCCTGGCGCTGCTGGCGGCGCACGACACCCGTGCGACCTTCTTCACGCTGGGCTGGATCGCCGAACGCTACCCGCAGCTGGTGCGCCGCATTGTCGAACAGGGCCATGAACTGGCCAGCCATGGCTACGGCCATCAGCGCGCCAGCGACCTGGGGCCAGACGAGTTCCGCGACGACATCGTGCGCGCCAAGCAACTGCTCGAGGACATCGGCGGCGTGGCGGTGCAGGGGTACCGTGCGCCGAGCTTCTCGATCGGCGAGGGCAACCTGTGGGCCTTCGACAGCCTGCAGCAGGCCGGCTACCGCTACAGCTCGAGCATCTACCCGATCAGGCACGATCACTACGGCATGCCCGACGCGCCTCGCTTCGCCCACCCCAGGTGCGACGGCCTGATCGAGATCCCGGTGACCACGCTGAGGTTTCGCGGCCGCAACCTGCCCTCCAGCGGCGGGGGTTATTTCCGGCTGCTGCCCTATGCACTGTCGCGCTGGATGATCCGCCGCGTCAACGCCGACGATGGCCGGCCGGCGATCTTCTATTTCCATCCCTGGGAAATCGATCACGAGCAGCCGCGAGTCGCCGGCATCGACCTGAAGACAAGGTTCCGCCACTACGTCAACATCGGCCGCATGGAGCGCCGCCTGGACGACCTGCTGCAGGACTTCCGTTGGGGGCGCATGGACGACATCTTCCTCGGTCGACCCGACCGGCCCTCTGCGCACTGACCTGCCGCTCTCCGTGATCGAGATCAAACGACTGGCCGCGCAGGATGCCGGCACCTGCAAGCGCTGGGATGCCTTCGTGCTGGCCTGCCCACAGGCCACCTTCTTCCACCGGGCCGGCTGGCAGAAGGTCATCGGTCGGGTCTTCGGCCACGACACCTGGTTCCTCTATGCGGAGAACGATGGCCGCATCGAGGGCGTGCTGCCGCTGGCGCAGGTCAAGAGCCTGCTGTTCGGCCATTCGCTGGTCGGTCTGCCGTTCGCCGTCTATGGCGGGGTGGCGGCCAGCAGCGACGCCGCCGCTGCGGCGCTCGAGGCCGAGGCGCAGGCGATTGCGCAGCGCCTGGGTGTCGAGCATCTCGAACTTCGCAACATCCAGCGCAGGCACGACGACTGGCCGCTGCAGGACCTGTACGTCACGTTCCGCAAGGAGATCCTGCCGGACGAAGAGGCCAACATGCTGGCCATCCCGCGCAAGCAGCGCGCGATGGTGCGAAAGGGCATCAAGAACCAACTGCGCAGCGAGATCGATCCGGGTGTCGAACGCTTCTTCGCGCTGTTTGCCGACAACGTGCATCGCCACGGCACGCCGGCGATGCCCAGGCGCTGGTTCCAGGCGCTGCGCGACGAGTTCGGCGACGATTGCGAGGTGCTGACGGTGGTCTCGGCCGAAGGCAAGCCGCTGTCTTCTGTGCTGAGCTTCTACTTCCGTGACGAAGTGCTGCCGTACTACGCCGGCGATGACGAGGCCGCGCGCGACCTGGCCGCGAACGATTTCAAATACTGGGAGTTGATGCGGCGTGCCTGCGTGCGCGGCGTCCGATTGTTCGATTACGGGCGCAGCAAGGCGGGCACCGGCCCCTATGCGTTCAAGAAGAACTGGGGCTTCGAGCCCACGCCGCTGAACTACGAATACCGCCTCTACAAGCGCGACGCCGTGCCGCAGAACAACCCCAACAACGCCAAGTATCAATTGCTGATCAAGACCTGGCGTCGCATGCCGATCGGGCTGGCCAACTGGCTGGGGCCGTTCGTGGTGCGCTCGCTGGGCTAGTCACGGCATGGCGAACCTGCTCTTCCTCGTCCATCGCCTGCCCTATCCGCCCAACAAGGGCGACAAGCTGCGGTCCTTCAACCTGCTCAAGCAACTCGCGGCCCGGCACCGCGTGTTCGTCGGCACGTTCATCGACGATCCCGAGGACGAGGTTCACGTCGACAGCCTGAGAGCGTTGTGCGCCGGCCTGCAGGTCGTGCGCCTGCATCCGGTGCGCGCCAAGGTGGCGAGCCTGTCGGGCCTGATCGACGGCCAGGCATTGACCTTGCGCTACTACCGCGACAGTTCGCTGCGCCGCTGGGCCGAACAAACAACGCGCCGCGAACACGTCGACGCGGCCGTCGTCTTCTCGTCGTCGATGGCCCAGTACGCGCAGGGCCTGGGAGTGCCGACCCTGGTGGACTTCGTCGACATCGACTCGGCCAAGTGGGCCGAGTACGCGCCACGTCATCACTGGCCCTTGTCCTGGCTGTACCGGCGGGAAGGCCGGCAGCTGCTGGCCTACGAGCGTGCCGTTGCGGCCTGGGCCACGTGCTCGTTCTTCGTCACCGAGAAGGAGGTCGCCCTGTTCCTGCGGCTGGCGCCCGAATGCGCCGGGCGGGTCGAGGCGGTCGGCAACGGTGTCGATGCCGACCACTACGCGCCGCAGCCCGGCATGCCGTCGCCGTTCCAGCAGGGAGACCTGCCGATCGTCTTCACGGGGGCCATGGACTACTGGCCCAATGCCGATGCCGTGACCTGGTTCGCCACCGAGATGCTGCCCCGCCTGCGCGTGACCTGGCCTCGGGCAAGCTTCCACATCGTCGGCCGCAACCCGACCCTCGCGGTGCGGAGCCTGGCTTGCGATTCGGTCCATGTTACCGGCACCGTCCCCGACGTGCGACCCTATCTGCAGAACGCCGCCGTGGTGGTCGCACCGCTGCGGCTGGCGCGCGGCATCCAGAACAAGGTGCTCGAAGCGATGGCCATGGGTCGGCCGGTAGTGGCGGCGCGCGCGTGCACCGAGGCGCTGACGGCGGAAGTCGGCGCCGAGGTTCTCGCTGCCGACGACGCCGAGGGTTTCGTGCGCGAGATCGATGGCCTGCTGCGCCAGCCGGCGCGGGCGACCTCGATTGGCGCCGCCGGGCGCGCGCGCGTTCTCCGCGACTACAGCTGGCGCGCTCATCTTGCGAGCTTCGAGCGCCATCTCGAGGACCTGCTGGCGCGCCGTGCCGGGGCCCTCGCGGCCTGAGCGGTCGACAACATCATGCTGAATACAGCGTCAGCCGTGCTTCGAACCAACAGCCCATGGCGCCAGAGCATCTTCGCCGTGGCGTTGATGCTGGTCGCGATACTGCTGCTCTACCGCGACACGGCCATTGCAATGGTCGGCATCTGGTCGCGCTCGGACACCTTCGCGCACGCCTTTCTGGTGCCGCCGATCAGCCTCTGGCTGATCTGGCGACAGCGGGCTCGCCTGGCCACCTTGACGCCCCGCGCAGAGCCCTGGGTGCTGCTGCCGCTCGTGGCGGTCGTGGCGCTGTGGTTGCTGGCCGAACTGGTGGTCGTCAACGCGGCGCAACAGTTCGCCTTCGTTGGCCTGGTCGTGCTGGTCGTGCCGGCGATGCTGGGCTTCGAGGTGGCTCTGGCGATTCTCTTCCCGTTGCTGTTCCTGTTCTTCGCGGTGCCCTTCGGCGAGTTCATGCTGCTGCCGATGATGAACTGGACTGCCGACTTCGTCGTGCTGGCGCTGCGGGCCACCGGCGTGCCGGTCTACCGCGAGGGACTTCAGTTCGTCATCCCCACCGGGCACTGGTCGGTGATCGACGAATGCAGCGGCGTTCGCTACCTCATTGCCTCGTTCATGGTGGGCACGCTGTTCGCCTACCTGAACTACACGTCGTACAAGCGCCGCGCGGTCTTCATGCTCGTGTCGCTGCTGGTGCCCATTTTCGCCAACTGGATGCGGGCCTACATCATTGTGATGATGGGGCACCTCTCCGGCAATCGGCTCGCCGTCGGCATCGACCACATCCTCTATGGCTGGGTGTTCTTCGGCGTCGTGATCTTCATCATGTTCATGATCGGCGCGCGCTGGTCGCAGCCGTTCGAGGTGACGTCCGAGGCATCGCATCAGGAGTCCGGGTCGTCCTGGCCGGAATCCAGTGAGGCGCGAAGGCTGGCGACCTGCACCTTGGGTGGCCTCGTCATCGCCCTGCTGCCCGCACTGATGCTGTGGAGCCTGGAGCGCAGCGAGCGCGCAACGGCGCCGGCGCAGGTCGACCTGCCGGCGGCCCTGTCCTCGGGCTGGGACGCCGTGGAGCCGGCTGGCCCGAACTGGTCGCCGCAGTGGTCCAACCCTTCGAGCAAGGTGCAGCGTACCTATGCCGGACCGTCCGGCAAGGTAGGGGTCTACCTGGCCTACTACCGCAGCCAGAGCCCCGACCGGAAGCTCGTCAGTACGCAGAACGGCCTGGTCGGCATCAACGATCGCGAGTGGACCCAGCGGTCCACGGCGCCGCGGACGGTGAAGGTCGGCGAACGCGTCGCAACGCTGGCAACAGCGGAAATCACCGGGCCGGCACTGCCGGGCAGTTCGCGAAGGCGCCATCTCGCCGTCTGGCAGAGCTATTGGATCGACGGCCGCTTCATCGCCGGCGATGCCGCCGCCAAGGTGGCCGGCGCACTGTCGCGGCTGCAGGGGCGGGGCGACGACGGCGCCGTGCTGGTGCTGTCGGCCGCTGGCGACACCGCCGAAGCGTCCGATGCCGCGCTGGCTGCGTTTGCCGCGGCCAATCTCGAGCAGCTGCAGGTGATCCTCCGGCGCGCCCGGGATGCGCGCTGACACCGGCGACGAAGCGCAAGATCTACCCGAGAACTCAAGGAACGCAAGCATGACCACCGTCGCCGTCATCGGCCTGGGCTATGTCGGGCTGCCGCTCGTCGTCGAATTCGGCAAGCAGCTGCGCACCATAGGCTTCGACATCGCCCGCAACAAGGTCGATGCCTGCCTGGCCGGGTACGACCCGTCGCGTGAACTCGACGATGAAGAGATGGCTGCGGCCAGGCACGCCGTCTACACCAGCGATCCGGCGATGCTGGGCGAGGCCGAGATGATCATCGTCGCCGTGCCCACGCCGGTGGACGAGGCCCACATCCCCGACTTCAGGCCGCTGGTCGGCGCCAGCGCCAGCGTCGGCCGGCACATGAAGAAGGGTGCGATCGTCGTCTACGAAAGCACCGTCTATCCCGGCGCCACCGAGGAGGTGTGCATACCGGTGCTCGAGCGCGAGTCCGGCCTGAAGTGGAAGCAGGACTTCTTCGTCGGCTACAGCCCCGAGCGCATCAACCCGGGCGACAAGGAGCACACGCTCACCAGAATCCTGAAGATCGTCTCCGGCGACACGCCCGAAACGCTCGACAAGGTGGCCCGGCTCTACGAGCGGATCATCGTCCCCGGCGTGCATCGGGCCAGCAGCATCAAGGCCGCCGAAGCAGCGAAGGTCATCGAGAACACCCAGCGCGACCTCAACATCGCGCTGATGAACGAACTCGCCATCATCTTCAACAGACTAGGGCTGGACACCACCGAGGTGCTCGAGGCCGCTGGCACCAAGTGGAACTTCCTGAAGTTCAAGCCCGGCCTGGTGGGCGGGCACTGCATCGGCGTCGACCCCTACTACCTGACGCACAAGGCCGACATGCTGGGCTACCACCCGCAGGTCATCCTGGCCGGTCGGCGCATCAACGACGGCATGGGCAAGTTCATCGCCGAGCAGACCATCAAGCAGATGATCGCCAGCGGCAGCCACATCAAGGGCGCCAAGGTCAACGTGCTGGGCCTGACCTTCAAGGAGAACTGCGGCGACCTTCGCAACAGCAAGGTGATCGACATCATCCGCGAACTGGAAAGCTATGGCGTGGACGTGTTCGTCACCGATCCTCAGGCCGATGCCGACGAAGCGATGCATGAGTATGGCGTGCGCTTGCTGCCGTTCGATGACTTGCCTCGCGCCGACGCGATCGTGGCGGCGGTGAGTCATCGCGAGTATTCGGCCCTCTCGGTGGATGACTTCTGCCGCAAACTGGTCAAGGGCGGTGCCTTCATCGACGTGAAGGCGGCGTTCGACGCTGCAGCGCTAAAGGCTGCCGACTTGCGCCTGTGGCGCCTCTAGCCCGATGAAGAACGCGAACTCCCCTGGCCCTGAAGCCGCAGGCGCGATCCTCGACGGCGAGGAGTTCGAGCGACACGCCGAGCGGTCCGTTCACTTCTTCAGTCGGCGAGTGCCGGCTCTGCTGAGGCAGGTACTTGCGGGCGTTCCCGCGGGGGCCGCCGTCGTAGACGTCGGATGCGGCGATGGTCAACTGGTCTGGTCACTGATCGAGACCGGCGCACTGCCCGCAGGCGTGACGGTCATGGGCGTCGACCTCTCACCCGTGCGCGTGAAGCGCTTCACACAGTTGACGGGCCAGCCCGCGATCCTTGCCAATGGCGAAAGGCTGGAGGGGGTGGCCGATGCCAGTGTCGATCTCTGCATCAGCACCATGGTCATGGAGCATGTTCCCGATGACGCCGCGTATGCCGAGACTCTGGCCCGCATCGTCAAACCTGGTGGCTGGCTGTTCTTGACCACGGTGCTTCGCAAACCCGGAGCCTGGTACTTCCGAAGGGCCCCGGATGGCCGGCGGGTGCTCGACCCGACACATGTCCGCGAGTACGCGGACGTCGCAACAGTGCGTCGACCGCTTGAAGCCGCCGGTTTTCGCGTCGAGGAGTTGAGGCTGGAGCGATTGGTCTTTCCGATCGCACATCCACTCGTGCGTCTGCTCAACGCGGCCAGACCTCTGCGTGACGTCCAGCGTCTGTTCCTGTCGGCGCCGTGGTCTTGGTTCGAGGCAATGGCGCTGCCGATTCCTCGCTATCGCGAGATTCAACTCGTGCTTCGACGTGTCTGAGCCATGGACACCGGATTTCGCATCCTGGTGGTTGTGCCGACATTGGGTCGGCGGCTGGATACCCTCGAGCGCACGCTTGCTTCCATAAGCGCTCAGCAGGGCGTTGGCGTCGACATCGTGGTCGTCGCACCCGTTGCCAATGAGCCGCTGCGTGCCGCTGCGGACCTGCGCGGGGCGAGGCTGGTCCTGGAGGGCGGGCACATCTCCGCGGCAGTCAACCGCGGATTTGCACTGGCGGGACCGGCACATCGTTACGTTGCCTGGATCGGTGACGACGACTACCTGCACCCTGGCGCACTCGCGCGTTCTGCGGCGACGCTGGAGAGCCGACCCGGCAGCGTAGCGGCCTTTGGCAATTGCGACTACGTCGACCTGTCAGGGCAACTCTTGTTCAACCGCCGTCCGCCGCCAGGCGCTGCGTGGTGGCTGCAGTTCGTGCCGGGCCTGATCAAGCAGGAGACCTGCCTGTTTCGCAAGGATGCCGTGGCGGCAGTCGGCGGCCTCGACGTGAGCTTGCGCTATGCCATGGACCTGGACCTGCTGCTGCGCCTGCGGCGGATCGGCACCCTTGCCCGGGTTGACATGACGCTTGCGGCCTTCTGTTGGCATCCGGGATCGATCACCATTGCGAACCGCGAGGTGTCGTTTGCCGAGGCGCAAGCGGTGCAGCGCCGTTCTGCGAATGGCATCGTGCGGGTTCTCAATCCCTTGGCACAGCCATTGTTCCGGCATCTGCTGCTGGCGATGAGCAAGCGCATCAACACCCGCTACTTGCGCGGTGCTTGAAATGCCCATGCCGCGCTTCCTGCGTTTTCTGCTCGTTGGTGTGCTGAATACAGGCTTCAGCTACTCCTTGTACACCTTGCTGCTCTGGTCGGGTCTGCACTTTGCGGCTGCAAACCTTTGTGCCACCCTGGCCGGCATTGCTTTCAGCTTCCGGACGCAGGGTGCGCTGGTCTTCGGGAGCCACGACTGGCGCTTGTTGCGCCGCTTTGTCCCGGTGTGGATCGGCATCTACGCAGTCAATGTCGGGATCATCGCGTTGCTCGTACGGGCGGACCTCAACGCCTATGCCGCAGGTGCCGTCGCACTGCCGCCGACCGTGCTGCTCTCGTTCCTGCTCCAGAAGCGCTTCGTGTTCGCTCCCGCTGGGGGTAAGGCCTCGCTAGGATCGTGATGACCATTCGCCTTTCCATCGTCGTGCCCTGCTTCAACGAGCACGAGGTGCTACCCGAGACCAACCGGCGCCTGCTGGACCTGTTGACCCGCCTGCGGGCGCTGGATCTCGTGTCCGAGGCCAGCAGCGTGCACTATGTCGACGATGGCAGCCGTGACGGCACCTGGGCACTGATCGAGCAACTGGCCCAGGCCGACCCTCGGGTGCACGGCATCAAGCTGTCGCGCAACCGCGGCCACCAGGCAGCGCTGATGTCCGGACTGCTGACCGTCGAGGGCGACGCCATCGTCAGCATCGATGCCGACCTGCAGGACGACGTCAACGTCATCGAAGCAATGGTGCGCGAGTACATCGGCGGCGCCGAGGTGGTCTACGGCGTGCGCGACTCGCGTGCCACGGACACCGGCTTCAAGCGCAGCACGGCACTGATGTACTACGGCCTGCTGCGCCGCATGGGTGTCGACCTGGTGCACAACCATGCCGACTTCCGCCTGATGGGCCGCCGCGCGGTCGAGGCGCTGCGCCAGTACGGCGAGGTCAACATGTTCCTGCGCGGCATCGTGCCGATGATCGGCTACCGGGCCGCGACGGTGAAGTACGACCGCGCCGAGCGCTTCGCCGGCGAGTCGAAGTACCCGCTTCGCAAGATGCTGGCGTTCGCCATCGAGGGCATCACGTCGCTGAGCGTCGTGCCGCTTCGCCTGATCACCTTGCTGGGCTTCCTGGTCTCGGGCTTCAGTTTCGCGATGATCCTGTTCATCGTCTACGGCACGCTGGTGTTGAAGGCGGCCATTCCCGGTTGGGCCTCGTCGGTCGTGCCGATCTATTTCCTGGGCGGCATCCAGTTGCTTTCGATCGGCATCCTGGGCGAGTACGTCGCCAAGATCTACCTCGAGACCAAGCGTCGCCCGCGCTACTTCATAGAGCGCACTGTCTGAGAGCCCGCGATGTCCCTACCTCTTCAGGCCGCGCATCCGGCGACGGGTGCGCGCAACCCGTCACAGGCGGTCATGTCGATCGACCTGGCATTGGTTCTCGGGCTGGCCTTGCTGTGGCGTCTTCTGTTCTTCAACGGGCCGTTCGGGTCGGACGACGGCGTCTACCTGCAGCGTGCACTCGACGTGGCCACCGGCGCCTGGACCTCGGCCGACTACAACGGCGCGTTGCGCTACGGCTACAACATACCGGCCGGCCTGATGATGTTGCTTTTCGGGCGCAGCATCGCGGCCGCCAACCTGTGGCCGTTGCTGTGCTCGCTCGCCGAAGTCGCCTTGCTGTACGTGTTCCTGCGCGAACTGCTCGATCGTCGGGCGGCATCGATCGGCAGCCTGCTGTTGGGCACGGCACCGCTGCACATCGCGGTGGCCACGCGCATCCATGCCGATCCGGTCGTGTCGTTCTTCCTGACGGCGGCGTTCGTGGCCACGTTCATGGGGCTGCGCCGCCGCAGCAGCGCCTGGTGCCTGGCCGCCGGCATCGCGCTCGGCGGCGTCTACTGGTCCAAGGAACTCGCGGCTGTCGTCTACTTCGCCTTCGTGCCCTTGCTCTGGTACTTTCGCCGCTATGCGCAGGGCGTGGCCTGGGCGCTGACCGGCCTGTCGCTGATGCTGGTGGCCAACGGCCTGCTGATGCTCTGGATTGCCGGCGATCCGCTGCATACGGTCAGGGTGGTGCTGGGTTCGCTGAGCCGCAGCTTCATCCAGGAGGGTGGTGGCGAGGACAGTCCGCTGTACTACCTGCGCTACCTGTTCCTGGATCCGCGTCACCTCGGGCTGCTGGGATGGCTGGCGGTGGCAGGCCTGTGGGGCTGGCTGCGGCGCAGCGCGAACGCGGGCACCACCGCAGGACCGGTGGACGCCGGTGTGCCCGGTCTTGGGTTCGTGGTCTTCTGGCTGCTGGGGCTTCTGCTCGTGCTCAGCGCATTCCCGGTGTCGCTTTCGCCCTTGCGCTTCACGATGAAGCAGTCGAACTACATCTCGCTGTTCCTGGCGCCGTTGGCGGCGATGGCGGCCGTGGCCGTTTCGGGCTGGCGTCCGCGTTGGCGTTCGGCTGCGATGCTGGCGACGATGGCGCTCGGCCTGCTGCTGGGTGCACTGCAGCAGGCTGACTACCGCGTGTTCACCGCGAACAGCAAGGGCATTGCCCGCGTCATGCAGGGTCGTGACGATGCCTTGCTCGTCGGCAACCGCAGCCACAGCGGAATCGCCGCCATGCAGGCCACCTTGACCGGACAGCCGGTGCCGGTCGTCAATTACAGCGAGGCAGCCTCAGACCCGGCCGCGTTCTCCCGCCGCGCGTCCGGCGCGCGTGAACTGCTGGCGGCCGTCGATCCCCAGACCGCAGCCTGGTTCGGCGGCTCCCAAGTGCTGACCAAGCCGCGTCCCTGCTGGCGCCTGCACGCCGACGTGACCCCACTCGAACTGGGCCTGGGCAATCGGTTGGCCGCCGGCATCGCTTCGGCGGCGCGCCGGATTCCCGGCCAGGTTTCCGCCAAGGTGGCCACCGCGGCAGTCCGCTTGGCAGCACCCGAGCCGGCCTGGATCTACGCTGTTCCGGCCGGCCGCCTATGGTGCGACGCTCCCTAGGAGCTTGGGTAGCAGGCGACATGGCACGTCGACAAGGGGCCTGGGCACCCATGCCGACCCGTGCCCTGCCGTGCGCAAGGGGGGCGCGATGAACGCCGCGTCGAGCGGACGCGAACGGCCGCTCGTGCTGCACCTCGTCTATCGGTTCGACACCGGTGGTCTCGAGAACGGCGTCGTCAACCTGATCAACAACTTCCCGGCCAATGCCTATCGCCACGCGGTCGTTGCGCTGGACGAGGTAGCGGCTCACTTTGCCCGGCGTGTCGAGCGTGACGACGTAAGCTTCGTCGCGCTGCGCAAGCCGCCCGGCCAGACCTGGTGGCTCTATCCCCGGCTCTACCGTCTGTTCCGGGAATTGCGGCCGGCGATCGTGCACACCCGCAATCTCGCGGCGCTGGAGTGCAGCGCACCAGCCTGGGCGGCCGGTGTGCCGGTGCGCATCCACGGCGAACATGGTCGTGACATCGACGATCCCGAGGGCACGGTGCTGCGCTACCAGTGGATGCGACGCGCCTACCGTCCCTTCGTTCACCACTACGTCGCCCTCTCGCGCGACCTTGCCGACTATGTCGAGCGGAAGGTCAAGGTCGCGCCGGGTCGCATCACGCAGATCACCAACGGCGTCGACATCGAGCGCTTTCGGCCGGCAGCCGGTGGGCGCCGGTTCCCGCCCGGCAGTCCTTTCGTCGACCCTGGACAGTTCGTCGTCGGCACGATCGGTCGCATGCAGACCGTGAAGGCGCAGCCACTGCTGGCGCGGGCGTTCGTCAGGGCGCTGGAACTGGCACCCGAGATGCGTGATCGACTGCGCCTGGTCATGGTCGGCGACGGGCCGCTGCGCGCCCAAGCCCAGGCCGTGCTGCAGGCCGCGGGCGTTGCCGACTTCGCCTGGCTGCCCGGCGAGCGCGCCGATGTGCCGGATGTCATGCGCGGGCTCGATTGCTTCGCGCTGCCCTCTCTGGCCGAGGGCATTTCGAATACCATTCTCGAAGCCATGGCCTGCGGGCTGCCCGTGCTGGCCACCCGGGTGGGCGGCAATCCGGAACTGGTGCTCGAAGGCGAAACGGGTGGTCTGGTCGCTGCGGGAGACGTCGACGCCTTGGCGGCGGGCCTGCTGCGCATGGCCTCCGATCCGGCGCGTGCGGCAGCCATGGGTCGCGCAGGTCGGGCGCGAGTCGAGGCGAACTTCAGCCTTCCGGCCATGGTGGCCGCCTACCTGGGCCTGTATGACCGGCTGCTGGCCGAACGATCGACGACTGCAAGACGGGACTGAACTTCATGTGCGGCATCACCGGCCTCTTCGACACGCGCGGGCAGCGGTCCGTCGAGCATGCAGTGCTCGAGCGCATGAACAACGCCCAGTTCCACCGTGGCCCCGACGAGGGCAGCGTGCATCTCGAGCCCGGCCTGGGCTTCGGCCATCGGCGCCTGTCGATCATCGACATCGCCACCGGCCAGCAGCCGCTGTTCAATGAAGACGGATCGGTGGTCGTGGTCTTCAACGGCGAGATCTACAACTACCAGGAACTCATCCCCGAACTGCAGGCCGCCGGCCATCGATTCCACACGAAGAGCGATACCGAGGTCATCGTGCACGCCTGGGAACAATGGGGCGAGCGCTGTGTCGAGCGATTTCGCGGCATGTTCGCCTTCGTGCTGTGGGACCGCAACCGGCAGACGCTGTTCATGGCGCGCGACCGGCTGGGCGTCAAGCCGCTGTACTACGCGATGCTCGACGACGGCACGCTGCTGTTCGGCTCGGAGCTGAAGTCACTGCTGGCCCATGGCGGTCTTCGGCGCGACATCGACCCGCTGGCCGTCGAGGAGTACTTCGCGCTCGGCTACGTGGCCGAGCCGCGCACGATATTCCGCCAGGCGAGCAAGCTGCCCCCGGCGCATTCGCTGGCCATCCGGCGCGGCGAGCCCGTCGGCGAGCCGAAGCCCTTCTGGGACGTCCGGTTCACGCTGGACAGCGCCATCGCCATCGAGGATGCCTGCGCCGAGTTGCAGCACCGCTTGCAGGAGTCGGTCAGGCTGCGGCTGATGTCCGAGGTCCCGCTGGGCGCGTTCCTGTCGGGCGGGGTCGATTCCAGCGCGGTGGTGGCGACGATGGCGGGCCTGTCGCAAGACCCGGTCAACACCTGCTCGATCGCCTTCGACGATCCCCAGTTCAACGAGAGCGAGTTCGCCCAGCGGGTGGCCGACCGGTATCGGACCAACCATCGCGTCGAAACGGTCAGGTCCGATGACTTCGACCTGATCGATACGCTGGCGCGCCTCTACGACGAACCCTACGCCGACAGCTCGGCCATACCGACCTACCGTGTCTGCCAGCTGGCGCGCAAGCATGTCACCGTGGCGCTCAGCGGCGACGGTGGCGACGAGACCTTCGGTGGCTACCGGCGCTACCGGCTGCACCTGATGGAAGAGCGCATGCGCACGGCGCTGCCCGCGGCCATCCGCCAGCCGGTGTTCGGGCTGCTGGGGCGGCTGTACCCGAAGGCCGACTGGGCGCCGCGCGTGCTGCGGGCCAAGACCACCTTCGAGGGCATGGCGCGCACGGCGGTCGAGGCGTACTTCCACTCGGTGTCCATCCTGCGCGGGCCGATGCGCTCGCGGCTCTTCAGCGCGGCCCTGCGGCGCGAGCTGGCCGGCTACGACGCGCGCGAGGTGTTTGCCCATCACGCCGCCCGCGCAGGCACCGACGACCCGTTGGCCTTGATCCAGTACCTGGACCTGAAGACCTATCTGGTCGGTGACATCAACACCAAGGTCGACCGGGCCAGCATGGCGCACAGCCTCGAGGTGCGCGAGCCCTTGATGGACCACAAGCTCATCGAATGGCTGGCCACCCTGCCCAGTGCACTGAAGGTGCGCGGGCAGGAAGGCAAGTTCCTGCTCAAGAAGGCGATGGAGCCGATGCTGCCTGCCGATGTGCTGTACCGGCCGAAGATGGGGTTCAGCGTGCCGCTGGCGCGCTGGTTCCGCGGCCCGTTGAAGCAGCGGGTGCGCGATGCGGTGCTGGGCGAGCGACTGGCCGCCACGGGCTGGTTCGATCGAGACTACCTGCAGCACCTGGTGGATGCTCACCAGAGCGGCGCCAGCGACTTCAGCGCGCCGCTGTGGACCTTGCTGATGTTCGAGGCCTTCCTGCGCAACGTCGTGGACGATATGCCTTCGGCCGGGCTTTCGCGGCCTGCCGAGGCGGCCATAGCGGCATGAGCGCGTCGGGCCGTTCCCAAGCGCGAATTCCGGAGCGCGCAGCGCGGAGGGTGGTCCGGTGAGCATGCGTGTTCTCCATGTGCTGGACCATTCGATCCCGCTGCACAGCGGCTACACGTTCCGCACCCGCGCCATCCTGCGAGAGCAGCGCAAGCTGGGATGGCAGACCTTCCACGTCACCAGTCCCAAGCACACGGCCGCCTCCGCTTCGGAGGAGGATGTCGATGGCCTGCACTTCTACCGGACGCCGGCACCCGAAGCGGCGGCCCGGCTTCCCGGCATCGCTGAGGTGGCGATCATGCGTCAGCTCGAGCGGCGCCTGGCCGAGGTGGCGGCCGCGGTCAGGCCGGATCTGCTGCACGCCCATTCGCCGGTGCTCGACGCGATCCCGGCGCTGCGGGTGGGTCGCCGCCTGGGCATCCCGGTCGTCTACGAAGTGCGGGCCTTCTGGGAGGATGCTGCGGTCGACCACGGCACCACCACCGAAGGCAGCCTGCGTTACCGCTTGACGCGGCGGCTCGAGACCCATGCCTTGCGCCAGGCCGCCCACGTCTTCACCATCTGCGAGGGTCTGCGCCGCGACATCGTGGCGCGCGGCATCGCCGGTGGCAAGGTGACGGTGATCCCCAATGCGGTCGACATCGATGCGTTCGAGCCCGGCGGCCTGCCCGACGAGGCGCTGAAGTCCCGCCTGGGTCTTGCCGGCGCCACCGTGGTGGGCTTCATCGGCAGCTTCTACGCCTACGAGGGCCTGGACCTGCTGCTCGACGCATTGCCGGCCTTGCTGCAGCGCCGGCCCGAGCTGCGGGTGTTGCTGGTGGGCGGCGGGCCGCAGCAGGCGGCGCTCGAGCAGCAGGCGCAGCGCCTGGGCCTGGCCGACAAGGTCGTCTTCACGGGCCGGGTGCCGCATGCCGAGGTGCAGCGCTACTACGACCTGGTGGACGTGCTGGCCTACCCACGGCATTCGATGCGCCTGACCGAACTGGTCACGCCGCTGAAGCCGCTGGAAGCGATGGCCCAGGGTCGCCTGCTGGTGGCCAGCGACGTCGGAGGCCATCGCGAACTCATCCACCACGGCGAGACGGGGTGGCTGTTCAAGGCCGGTGACACGGCGGCGCTGGCCGCTGCGATCGACCAGTTGCTGGCGCGACGCGACCAGTGGCCCGCGTTGCGGCGCGCCGGACGCGAGTTCGTCGAGCGCGAACGAAATTGGGCGGCATCGGTGGCGCGCTACGCGCCGGTGTTCGAACGCCTGGTCGGGCACAGGGCCTGAGGTGGCGGCCGATCCGCACATCGTCGTGCTGAGCAGCCTGTTTCCCAGTGCGCTGCAGCCGGGTGCCGGGCTGTTCATCCGGGAGCGGATGTTCCGCGTCGGGGCGCAGTTGCCGCTGGCGGTGGTGGCGCCGTCGCCATGGTTCCCCTTGCAGGGCCTGCTGCGCCGCTGGAAGCCTGGTTTCCGGCCCGGCGCGCCACACCACGAATCGATGCAGGGATTCGAGGTCTGGTTTCCGCGCTTCCTCTGCTTTCCGGGGGCGCTCAAGGGGCTGGACGGCACGCTGATGGCGTTGGGCGCGCTGCCCAGGCTGTGGCGACTGCGGCGGGCGGGGCGTCTCGACCTGATCGACGCGCACTTCGCATATCCCGACGGCTACGCCGCCACGTTGCTGGGCCGCTGGCTGGGCGTGCCGGTCACGATCACGTTGCGCGGCACCGAGCAGCGCCAGGCCCAGGACGCCTCGTTCAGGCCCAAGCTGCAACTGGCGCTGCAACGCGCAACCCGGGTGTTTGCGGTGTCCGAATCGCTTCGCCAGCTGGCCCTGGCGCTGGGCACAGCGGCCGACAAGGTGCGTGTGGTGGGCAACGGCGTCGACCTGAACAAGTTCTGCCCGCTGCCGCGCGCCGAAGCCCGCCTTGCCCTGGGCCTGCCTGAAGGCGTGCCGGTCCTGGTCAGCGTCGGGGGTCTGGTCGAGCGCAAGGGCTTCCATCGCGTGATCGAGCTGATGCCGGCGCTGCGGGCGCGATACCCCGGGCTCGTCTACCTGGTGGTCGGAGGGCCCAGCCCCGAGGGCGACATCGGTGATGCACTGAAACGCCAGGCCATCGACGCCGGGGTCCAGGATGCAGTCCGCTTTCTCGGGGCACTGCCGCCCGAGCACCTGCGTGTTCCGCTGTCGGCCGCCGACGTGTTCGTGCTGGCCACGCGCAACGAGGGCTGGGCCAACGTCTTTCTCGAAGCGATGGCCTGTGGTCTGCCGGTGGTGACCACCGATGTCGGCGGCAACGCCGAGGTCGTGTGCCGCGCCGAACTGGGCACGGTCGTCCCATTCGGCGACGCCCAGAGGCTGCAGGCGGCGCTGGCCGAGGCACTGGACTGCCAGTGGGACGTCGCGGCGATCCGCCGCTATGCCGAGGCCAACACCTGGGATCGCCGCGTCTCGGACCTGGTGTCCGAGTTCCGTTCATTGCACGCCCGAGCGGGCGCCGGCCGCGGGGCCGTCCGCGCAGCGCCGCACTGATGCCAGGCACCATGAGCGGCCTCTACACCCGCCTGACCGCAGGCCTGCTGTTTCCACTGCACGAGCGCCTGAAGCGCCACTCCACCGTGGCGGTCCGCAGGCAGTTGGAGCAGAGCCAGTGGTGGCCGGCGGAGCAATTGCGGGAACTTCAGGTGCAACGGCTGCGGGCACTGCTCGTGGAAGTCGGCAGCCAGGTGCCGTTCTACCGCGACCTGTTCCGAGAGCAGGGCTTCGACGCGTCCAGTGTGACGAGCCTTGCCGACCTGCAGCGCCTGCCGTTCCTGACCAAGCCGGTCATCCGCGCACACACCGATGCCATGAAGCATCGGCAGGCCGAGGGCCTGGCACGATTCAACACCGGCGGCAGCTCGGGCGAGCCGCTGATCTTCTTCATCGGCAACGAGCGGGTCAGCCACGACGTCGCGGCCAAGTGGCGCGCCACGCGCTGGTGGGGGGTGGACATCGGCGACCCCGAGATCGTCGTCTGGGGCTCGCCGATCGAACTCGGCGCGCAGGACCGCGTGCGGGCTCTTCGCGACAAGCTGCTGCGCACCGAGCTCATCCCTGCCTTCGAGATGAACGATGCCAGCCTCGACGGTTTCGTCGCCGCCATCCGCAGGCGCCGGCCGAGGATGCTGTTCGGCTACCCGTCGGCACTGAGCCATATCGCGCGCCATGCCGAGAAGCGCGGCCAGCGCATGGACGACCTGGACATCGCCGTGGCCTTCGTCACCAGCGAGCGGCTCTACGACGACCAGCGGCAGACCATTTCCCGGGTGTTCGGCTGCGCGGTGGCCAACGGCTACGGCGGGCGCGACGCGGGCTTCATCGCGCATGAATGCCCCCACGGGGGCATGCACCTGACGGCCGAGGACGTCATCGTCGAGATCGTCGACGCCGAGGGTCGCGTTCTGCCCCCCGGGCAAGCGGGCGAGATCGTCGTGACGCACCTGGCGACGAAGGATTTCCCGTTCATCCGCTACCGCACGGGCGACGTGGCCGTGCTGGACGACCGGACCTGTGGCTGCGGGCGCGGGCTGCCGCTGCTGAAGGAGATTCAGGGACGGACCACCGACTTCGTCGTGGCCGCCGACGGCACCGTGATGCACGGCCTGGCGCTGGTCTACATCGTGCGGGATCTGCCGGGGGTTCGTTCGTTCAAGATCGTGCAGCACAGTCTCGAGCGAACCGTGGTGCAGCTCGTCGTCGATGGCCAGTGCGACCGATCGATCGAGCCACGGATCGTCCAAGGCTTCAAGCGCCGGCTCGGTGCAACGGTGAACGTCGACGTGGAGTACCTGGCCGAGATCGCGCCTGAGCGTTCCGGCAAGTACCGCTACGTCGTCAGCCAGGTGGCGAGCTTGCCGACCCCGATCCCGGCCGAGCCTTGCTGCGCCCTGGCGGGGGATGGCCATGCGTGACCTGCTCATCGCGGCGATCGTGTTGCTCGGCTGCGCGGCCGCGTTGCGCCGTCCATGGATCGGCGTGATGCTGTGGACCTGGCTGAGCCTGATGAATCCGCACAAGTACGCGTACGGTTTTGCCCAGAACGCTCAATTTGCAGCGCTGACGGCCGCCTGCACGCTGGCCGGGATGCTGGCGACGCGGGACAAGACATCGCCCTTCAAGGGGCCCGGGCCCGTCCTGCTGGTCGCCTTCACGGTCTGGCTGACCATATCCTGGTTGGCGGGGCTCGATCCCGCCAACGACTACGAGCAGTGGAAGAAGGTCATCAAGATCAACGGCATGGTCTTCGTCTCCCTGGCGCTGCTGAGCACCCGGCAGCACATCTACGCGTTCGTCTGGACCTGTGCGCTGTCGCTCGGGCTGCTGGGTGCCAAGGGCGGCGCGTTCACCTTGCTTCACGGCGGCAACTTTCGGGTGTGGGGTCCCGGGGGCAGCTTCATCGAGGACAACAATGCCTTCGCGCTGGCCTTGGTGATGACCATACCGCTGCTTCGATTCCTGCAGATGCAGGTCACTCAGCGGGCGCTGCGCCACGCCCTGACCGGTTCGATGCTGCTGCTGGCAGCGTCGGCGCTGGGCAGCCATTCGCGCGGTGGCTTGCTGGCCATGCTGGCGATGACCTTCGTGCTGTGGTGGCGCGGCCGCAGTCGGTTCCTCGGCGGCATCGTGATCGTCGTCGCCGCGGTCTTGCTGGTCTCCTTCATGCCTGCGGAGTGGACCAACCGCATGGACACGATCAATGACTACGAGGAGGATCGATCGGCCCTGGGCCGGTTCAGTGCCTGGTGGGTCGGCTGGGGAATCGCGAAGAGCTACATCGCTGGAGTCGGCTTCAATACCTCCCGCCCCGAGCTCTTCCTGGCGTACTCTCCCTATGGCATCGAGTTCGGGACGCCCACGGCGCACAGCATCTATTTCCAGGTCCTGGGACACCATGGTTTCATCGGCCTGATCCTGTTCGTCATGCTGTGGGTCGTGACCTTCGTCACGGCGTCGCGCGTGCGCAAGGCGGCCGCGACCATCCCTCAGGCCCAATGGTGCAGGGACTTGGCCGGCATGTGCCAGGTGTCGCTCATCGGCTACGCGGTCGGTGGTGCATTCCTGAGCCTCGCGTACTTCGACCTGCCCTACAACATACTGTTGCTGATGGCCGTCACGCAGTCCTGGGTCAAGCGAAAGGGTTGGGAAACCGAGCCCGAGTACAAGCCGGGCTGGCTGACCATTCCCGGTCTGGCAACGGCGGGGGCGCCGCGCTGAGCCATGTGGCCCCCGCTCCTTAATGCAATCTCACCCGCTGGTGAACGGGCGCGACTGTCGACGCTGATCTTCCACCGCGTGCTTCCCGCCCCCGACCCGCTGCTGCCGTGGGAGGTCGATGTGGCGACCTTCGATCACATCTGCTCGTGGGTCAGCCAATGGTTCAACGTATTGCCACTGGACGATGCCGTCGATCGATTGGCGCAGGGCCGGCTGCCGGCCAGGGCGATGACGATCACCTTCGATGACGGCTACGAGGACAACCATCGCCACGCGCTGCCGATATTGAAGCGCCATGGCTTGATGGCGACCTTCTTCGTCGCAACCGGCTTTCTCGACGGTGGGCGGATGTGGAACGATTCGTTCATCGAATCGATTCGGCGTGCCACCGACCCGGTGATCGACCTGCGCTCGGCAGCGGGCGACTTGCTGGGACGGTTTCCGGTCGGTTCGGCAGCGACGCGCCGCGCGGCGATCGACGCAGTGCTGGCCCTCACCAAGTATCTGCCGCTCGATGATCGCGTGGCGCTCAGCCTGAGGTTTGCCGAGGAACTGGGTGTCGACTTGCCGGACGACCTGATGATGCGTTCCGAGCAAGTGCTGGCGTTGCGGCGCGCGGGCATGCAGATCGGCGCCCATACGGTCTCGCATCCGATCCTTGCGCGGCTCGACGTCGATTCAGCCCGCCGGGAAATCGAGCAGAGCAAGGAAACCCTCGAGAATCTGCTGGGCGAGCCCGTGACGCTGTTTGCATACCCGAACGGCAGATCGGGTACCGACTACGACGACCAATCTGTGAGCCTGGTGCGCGATGCTGGCTTCAAGGCGGCAGTGTCTACCGACCGGGGCGTCGGAACCTCGGATTCCGACCTGTTCCAGCTGCCCCGCTTCACGCCGTGGGACCGCAGCAAGCTCCGATTCGGCTTCCGCCTGGTCGACAACCTGCGCCGCGCGGCGTGATGGATTCGATGTGACCGAGAATGAATGATACCGACATGACGATCGATGACGCCAATTCGAGTGCCCGCCTGCCGGCCGCGGAATGGGACACGGGTTCGCACGAGGACTTCTTCAAGTATTACGAGAAGCAGAGCCTGTCGCCGCAGACCATGGAACGCTTCAGGGCGACCACCGAGACCCTGCTGCGCCTGTTCGAACGCGCGGGAGACCACCGCAGCCTCGACGTGCTAGACGTCGGCTGCGGGGCCGGGGCGCAGGGCAAGTACTGGCTCGAGCGTGGCCACCGGTACTGCGGCATCGACATCAACCTGCCGCTGATCAATCTGGCCCGCGAGCGAGCCCGTCAGCAGGCTTTGGCGGCTCGATTCGAGGTCGGCAGCGCGACCGCATTGCCCTTTGCCGATGCGTCGATGGATGTCTGCGTCCTGCCTGAATTGCTGGAACACGTGAAGGACTGGCAAGGCTGCGTGAACGAAGCGGTGCGTGTCCTGCGGCCGGGCGGACTCCTGTACATCAATACCAGCAGCCGACTTTGCCCGGTTCAGCAGGAATTCAACCTGCCGCTCTACAGCTGGTATCCCGGGGCGCTGAAGCGTTACTTCGAGCGGCGAGCGGTGACCGATTGGCCGGCGGTGGCCAACTATGCCAAGTACCCGGCGGTCAACTGGTTCAGTTTTTTTCAGCTTCGTTCGTATCTGGAAGCCCGAGGTATCCAGTCTTTCGACCGTTTCGACATCGCGGACGCCAGTGGACGTTCCATATGGCATCGTGCTGCGATCGGCGCGTGTCGGTCAATGGGCCTGTTTCGGATGATCGGGCATGTTATGACACCGTATACGCTGCTGCTAGGCAGGAGGCTTGGCTAGGTAGGGCCCGAAGAAGGGTGCCGAATACCAGCGCATTGCACCGAACTCAAGGCAGTTTCCGCCGTGGGTTGTTGCCATAGCCGAGTTTTCCGGGTTCAGTCCACGGTATGAGCTCAATACTGTGAGTCTATCCAGTCCCCCCCGAGTTCGACACCAACCGCCGTAAGTGCTTGATCCGTATGGGTCAGCCCTTCGGAACCGCCACTACAGCAGCGTCAGCTGGGTGTCGAGGGTGGGTTTCTTGATGCGTAATGCGGCCAGCGCTTGGGCCTGGCGGGGTTGAACGGTGGA
>JAEUOY010000010.1 GCA_016790515.1 Burkholderiaceae bacterium
GGCGGCTTCTCGCCCGAACCCCAGCCGACGCGGTTTTCGAGCAGGTCGTTGGTCACCAGCAGGTGCATCACCGCGACGGCCGCCGCCAGCGCCCAGAACCCGGGCCGGCGCATGCGCGGCGCCGTCGGCCAGCGGGACGCCAGGCGCTCAGTCACCGATCCAGGCCCGTCGCCGCGCGGCCGCGCCGCGGAGGGGCTTGTCCTGCAGCTGCAACGACACGGTGCTGGCCAGCGGCGAGCGGGCGTCGGGCCGCAGCGTCAGCGTCAGCACCCGCTGGTCGCGCACCAGCAGCAGCTCGAAGGGCTGGGCCGGCGCCACCCAGGCCAGCGCATCGTCGAGCCGGCGGATGCGCCAGCCGTCGATCGCCAGCAGCTCGTCGCCGGCCGACAGGCCGGCCGCCGCCGCCGCGCTGCCGACCAGCACCGACTTGACCTGCACGCCGCTGACCGGCCCTTCGGACAGGCGCAGCCCCAGCGACGCGGCAAAGCCCGCCCGCTCGGCGCGCCACTGCACGCCGAAGTCCGGCAGCAGTTCGGCCAGCGGCAGCTCACCGGTGCCATGTACCCAGTCGCGCAGCACCGCGTCCAGCGGCTGGCCGGCCACCTCGGCCAGCATCGCGGCGATGTCGGCTTCGGTGACGGCACCGCCCGAGGCGACGTCGCCGGCCGCGCCGCTGCGCCGCCACAGGCTGCGCATCAGCTCGTCGAGCGAGGCGCCGCGCCGGCGCAGCGTCAGGTCCAGCGCCAGCGCGACCAGCGCGCCCTTCTGGTAGTAGCTGACCGTCGCGTTGGGGGTGTTCTCGTCGCTGCGGTAGTACTTGACCCAGGCGTCGAAGCTGGCCTCGGCCACGCTCTGCACCCGGCGCCCCGGCGTCGCCGCCACCGCGTTGACCGTCTTGGCGAGCAGCCGCAGGTAGCGCGGGCGGTCGATCAGGCCGCAGCGGCGCAGCATCAGCTCGTCGTAGTAGGAGGTGAAGCCCTCGAAGAACCACAGCAGCCGGGTGTGGTTCTCGTTGCGGTGATCGGGTTCGGCCAGCTCGGCGGGCTTGAGCCGCTTGACGTTCCAGGTGTGGAAGTACTCGTGGCTGATCAGCCCCAGCAGCGCGACATAGCCGTCGGGCAGGCCGTCCATACCGGCGCGCGGCAGGTCGCGCCGGGCCGCCGCCAGTGCGGTGCTGGCGCGGTGCTCGAGGCCGCCGAAGCCCTCCTCCACCGCATGCAGCAGGAAGATATAGCGCGAGAACGGCGGCCGGCTGCGGTCGGGCGCATGCCAGAACGCGATCTGCTGCTCGCAGATGCGGCGGGTGTCGGCCAGCAGCCGCTCGCCGTCGAAGCCCGGCAGCGCGCCGGTCACCACCAGTTCGTGCGGCACGCCGCCGGCGTCGAAGCGGCCGCGCCAGAAGCTGCCGAGCTCGAACGGGTGGTCCAGCAGTTCGTCGTAGCTGCCGGCCTCGAAGGCGCGCGCGCCGCCGCCCGGCGCCGCGGCCATCGCGGTGGCCACCTGCCAGCCGGCCGGCAGCGCGCCCAGCGTCAGCCGGTGCGGCTGCGCTTCGCGGCCCTGCACCCGCAGGCACAGCGCGGTGTTGTTGAAGAAGCCGCGGTGGGCGTCGAGAAAGGCGCCACGCACCGAGGCGTCGAAGGCGTAGACGCGGTAGCTCAGCACCAGCGTCGCCCGGCCGCTGCAGCGCACCCGCCAGGTCGTCTTGTCCAGTGCCTCGACGGCCAGCGGGCGCGCGCCCTGGCGCGCCTGCAGGCCCGAG
This sequence comes from Burkholderiaceae bacterium, assembly GCA_016790515.1. Taxonomy (GTDB): domain Bacteria; phylum Pseudomonadota; class Gammaproteobacteria; order Burkholderiales; family Burkholderiaceae_C; genus Pseudaquabacterium. The sequence goes on from JAEUOY010000010.1 coordinate 1,760, forward strand.
ACATGGCGGCCGAACTCGCGCACCATGTAGCTGCCGGCGATCCACACCGGCAGCGAGAGGATCGTCTCGGCCGCCGGCTGCGCCACGCCGAGCGTGACCCGCCAATGGTGGGTGTGCAGGTCGTCGGGCTCGATGCGGTAGCGGATCATCGCCGGGCGCCTGTGAGCCTCGTCAGGCGCCGGCTGCACCCAGGAAGCAGCTCAGCGAGGCCACCGCCGACAGCCGGAAGCGCAGCACCAGCCAATGCGCGGCGCCGTGCACCGGGTAGACGCGGCGGTCCACCAGATAGCAGGCCACCAGCATCGCGCCATGCACCACCAGCCCGGCCGAGGCCGGCATCAGCACCGCCAGCCAGGCCACCAGCGAGGGCACCACGCCCCAGACGAACAGCGTGGCCGGCGGCGCCGTCATCCGGAAGCCCAGGCCCCAGTGGATGCCGCCGAGGAACGAGACGATCAAGCCGGCGTAGGCCGACAAGGCCTGGGTGACGAAACCATGAAGTTCGGGCTCGAGGCCCAGCCACACCAGTGCAGCGCCCAGCACGAAGGGCGCCAGCCCCAGCTGGCCCAGCCAGCGGGCGCTGTCGGACAGCGGTTCGACGTAGCGGGCGGCAGGCGGGTTCATGGACCGCCATTGTCGCCGGCCGCCGCGTGGCGCCCCTGGGGCGCCGTCAGCCCTTCTTCGCCGCGGCCACCATGCGCGATTCGATCTGCGCCGCCGGCATCGCACCGGGGGCGCGCGAGCCGTCCTCGAACACCATCGCCGGCGTGCCCTGCACCTTGTACTTGCGGCCCATCTCGGTGTTGGCGTCGAGCGCGGCGGTGTCGCAGCTGCCGGTCACCTTGGCCGGCACCTGGCCGTCGACCATCCAGGCGCGCCAGGCCTTGCCCGGGTCCTTGGCGCACCAGATGTCCTTGCTCTTGGCGGTGGAGTCGGGGCCCAGGATCGGGTAGAGGAAGGTGTAGATGGCCACGTCCTTCAGCGTCAGCAGGTCCCGCTCGAGCCGCTTGCAGTAGCCGCAGTTCGGGTCGGCGAAGACCACCAGCTTGCGCGCGCCGCTGCCCTGCTTGACCAGCACCGCGTTCTTCAGCGGCAGGCTGGCGAAGTCGATCGCGGTCAGCTTGTCGATGCGCGCCTGGGTCAGGTCGGCCTTGGTGCGGGTGTCGATGATCGAGCCCTGGATCAGGTGGTTGCCGTTCTCGTCGGCGTAGAAGACGTCGGTGCCGATGCGCAGCTCGTACAGGCCGGCGATCGGGGTCTTGGTGATCTCGTCGATCTTCGGAAAGCTGGGCAGCCGCTCGGCCAGGGTCTTGCGGATCGCGGCCTCGTCGGCGCGCGCGGCGGGTGCGGCCAGCAGGGCCAGCAACGCCAGCAGGCCGGCGGGGAGGTGGAAAACGGGGCTGGGTCGCATCGGGAATCCTGTGCAGGGCTCGAAGGTGGCGAGGGCGACGGTCATCCGCCCATCGCGCGCCGGGTCAGAAACCGCTTGATCGGCGCGGCGTGGTTGAGCAGAGTCATGCCGCGGTTGCGGAGTTCCCGCAGCGCCGGCTGCGGCTGCGCGAACAGATGCAGCAGGCCGTCGGTGACGAAGGCCATCGCCCGGGTGGCGCCGATGCGCTCGCGGGCATAGCGCCGCAGCAGGACCTGGTCGCCCAGGCCGCGCCAGGGCTCGCGCTCGGCGATCACCCGCGACAGCGTGGCCACGTCGGCCAGGCCCAGGTTCAGGCCCTGGCCGGCCAGCGGATGCACCAGGTGGGCAGCGTCGCCGACCAGCACCCAGCCGGGGCCGCAGAGGCGGTCGGCCTGCGCCAGCGCCAGCGGCCAGCCCACGCGCTCGCCGCGCAGCTGCAGCCAGCCGGCGGCACCGCCGGTGGCCTCGGCCAGCGCGGCCTCGAATTCGGCCACCGGCGCGGCGGCCAGTTCGGCGGCGCGCCGGGTCGGCAGCGACCAGACCAGTCCGTAGCTGCGGCCCGGCAGCGGCCGGTCGAACGGCAGCAGCGCCAGCACGTCGGGCGAGCGGAACCACTGCCGCGCCAGGCCCAGGTGCGGCTGGTCGGCCTCGAGCCGGGCGGCCAGCGCGGTGTGGCCGTAGTCCTGCCGCTCGAAGCGCACGCCCAGCGCGGCGCGGCTTGCCGAGGCCTTGCCTTCGGCCAGCACGGTCAGGTCAGCGTCGGTGGCCACGTCATCGGCCAGCCAGCTCAGGTGCGGCGCGAAGCGGGCGGCCGTGCGCAGCGCGGACTCCAGCTCGGCGGCGTCGACGATCCAGGCCAGCGCCTCGCAGGGCTGCTGCCAGGCCGAGAAGTCCAGTGTGCCGCTGGCGGCGTCGCCCTCGATGTGCATGTCGTACACCGGCGTCACCGCGTCGGCGGCGAGCGCGCCCCAGACCTTCAGGTCGCTCAGCAGCTGGCGCGACGCGGCATTGAGCGCATAGGTGCGCACGTCGGCCGCCGCCGGCACCGTCGCCGCTGGCTGGCCGGCGCCCCCGACGCCCATGAGCCCCACGCGCAGCCCCTGGCGCGCCAGCTCGAGCGCCAGCGACAGCCCCACTGCGCCGGTTCCGCGCACGCACACATCGAGCTTCGACATCACGGCCATTGTAGAAACCCTCAGGCGGCTCCGATCGGCCGAATAAAATGCCCGGTTCGGCGCGCTCAGGGCGCGGTTCCCGCCCGTGCTGCGCCGCCCCACCCGCCTGACCGGCACCCCGAAAGACCCCCGATGGACCTCCAAATGGACCTCCAATGAGCCTCAAGTGCGGCATCGTCGGCCTGCCCAACGTCGGCAAGTCCACCCTCTTCAACGCGCTGACCCAGGCCGGCATCGCGGCCGAGAACTACCCGTTCTGCACCATCGAGCCCAATGTCGGGGTCGTCGAGGTGCCCGACCCGCGGCTGGCGGCGCTGGCCGAGATCGTCGAGCCCGAGCGCGTGGTGCCGGCGATCGTCGAGTTCGTCGACATCGCCGGGCTGGTGGCCGGCGCCAGCAAGGGCGAGGGCCTGGGCAACCAGTTCCTCAGCCACATCCGCGAGACCGACGCGATCGTCAACGTGGTGCGCTGCTTCGAGGACGACAACGTGATCCACGTCGCCGGCCGGGTCGACCCGGTCAGCGACATCGAGGTGATCCAGACCGAGCTGTGCCTGGCCGACCTGGCCACCGTCGAGAAGACGCTGCAGCGCTCGATCAAGGCCGCGCGCTCGGGCAACGACAAGGAAGCCGCGGCGCTGGTCAAGGTGCTCGAGAAATGCCAGGCCGCGCTGGACCAGGCGCAGCCGGTGCGCGGCATCGATTTCGCCAAGGAAGAGCTGGCGATCCTGAAGCCGCTGTGCCTGATCACCGCGAAGCCGGCGATGTTCGTCGGCAACGTCTCGGAGACGGGTTTCGAGAACAACCCCTTCCTCGACCGGCTGAAGGAATTCGCCGCGAAGCAGAACGCGCCGGTGGTGGCGATCTGCGCCAGGACCGAGGCCGAACTGGCCGAGATGGACGCCGAGGACCGCCAGATGTTCCTGGCCGAGATGGGCCAGGACGAGCCGGGGCTGAACCGGCTGATCCGCGCCGCGTTCAAGCTGCTGGGGCTGCAGACCTACTTCACCGCCGGCGTCAAGGAGGTGCGCGCCTGGACGATCCACGTCGGCGACACCGCGCCGCAGGCCGCCGGCGTGATCCACACCGACTTCGAGCGCGGCTTCATCCGCGCGCAGACGATCGCCTACGACGACTTCATCAAGTACCGCGGCGAACAGGGCGCGAAGGACGCCGGCAAGATGCGGGCCGAGGGCAAGGAATACGTGGTCAGGGATGGCGACGTGCTGAACTTCCTGTTCAACGTCTAGCGTCGCGTTCGACCGGCGGGGGCGCGCGTCCACCGGGCGGGGTCGGCGCCGCGGCGGGTGGAATTGCAGCGCGGTGCTCGGACATTCGGGCATCGATCAGCGGCTGAACCGGCATGCCCATTGCGGTTCGCCGTCACCGGCGAGCTGCCGATCGGGGCCGGTGCCCGCAGATTCCCGCACGATCCGAGGCCGGTCCAGCCGCCAGCCGCTGATGGCCATCCGCTCGATCCGACGGCGCGAACAACGCCATGAATGCCCGCCGTCTCTGATCTAACGATTGGTCACGGAGTGGTCGGCGCGCGCATTCTGGCGCCGTCCCGAACTGCAGGGGGTGGCCCACGGTCAGCTGCAGTCCCGGTCGATCTCGCGGGGGTGGCTCGAGCAGCCAGCCGCATCGCCAGCAGATCCGAAGCCCAGCGCAGCCCCGAACGGGCCGCGCCCCTCGCCACCCACGGGAACCGGCATGAGTACCGCCTCCCGATACATCGTGCTGATCGAGCGCCGCGCCCTGGCGCTGCTCCAGCGCCTGCCCGCCGCGCTGCTGCTGGCGGCGCTGCTGCTGGCCACGCTGCTCGGCTTCGGCCCGGCGCAGGCGCAAACCGCGCAGAGCAAGGTCGCGCGCGACCTGCAGAACGTCATCGCCGCCCCGACCACGCCCAAGGTCAACTGGGCCAAGGACGTCAACGGCATCCGCTTCGTCAAGGCGCTGGTCGTCAGCAATTCCACCGACCCCGACCTCGTCGCGCTGCGCAGCGCGGTCATGGGTGCCGGCGGTTCGGTCTACCTGCGCTACGTCTCGGTGTCCGCGCTGTCGGTGATGGTGCCGGCCAACCAGGTCTACAACCTGGCGGCGCGCAGCGACGTGCAGGGCATCTCGCCCAACCGGTTGACCGCACGCACCTCGAGCCACGTCGAGTACGCCACCGGTGCGATGAACCTGCGCACCTACGCGAACGGCAGCTACACGGGCCTCGATGGCAGCGGCGTGGGCATCGCCATCCTCGACTCGGGCGTCATGTTCAACCACAAGAACATGCTCGATGCGGCCGGCGCTTCGCGCGTCAAGCGCGCCGTGGACATGCAGAGGGTCGGCGACGCCACCGCGCTCGGTGTCAAGGACTGGGTGCCGGGGGTGGACGCATCGGCATCGCTGTACCCGGGCAGCCCGACGATGGCGACCTACGAATCCAAGATCGCCAACGACCAGTACAACATGGTCGACAAGTACGGTCACGGCTCGCACGTGGCCTCGGTGGCAGCCGGCAGCGGCTTCTACCAGACCCCGGACAGCACCGGTATTGCGCCCAACGCGAACCTCTACGACGTCAAGGTGCTCAGCGACTCCGGCTTCGGCCAGCTCTCGGACGTGCTGGCGGGCATCGACTGGGTGATCTACCACGCCAAGGAATACAACATCCGCGTGATGAACCTGAGCCTGGCCGCGGACTCCACCGAGACCTGGCAGACCGACCCGCTGGCGCGCGCGGCGCGCTCGGCCGTGGCGGCGGGCATCACGGTGGTGGTGGCCGGCGGCAACTTCGGCAAGGACAGCCTCGGCCGCGAGCGCTTCGGCACGGTCAGCTCACCGGGTCACGACCCGAGCGTGATCACCGTCGGCTCGATCAACACCAAGGGCACCAACGCGCGCAGCGACGACGTGGTCAACCAGTTCAGCTCACGCGGCCCGACGCGCGGCAGTTATGTCGACACCACCGGCGTGCGCCGCGTCGACAACCTGCTCAAGCCCGACCTCGTGGCCCCGGGCAACAAGGTGATCGGTTCGATGTGGACCGACAAGGCCGGTGGCCTGATGCCCTGGCTCGGCGGCACCTACACCCAGCTGCCCCACACGACGTACTCGAAGTCCGCCATCGCCACCCGGCTGATGTGGTTGAGCGGCACGTCGATCTCGGCCCCGGCCGTGGCCGGCACCGTGGCGCTGATGCTGCAGGCCAACCCGGGCCTGACGCCGCCGCTGATCAAGGCCATCCTGCAGTACAGCGCGCAGCCGATCGTCGGCGCCAACCTGCTGCAGCAGGGCGCGGGCATGCTCAACGTCGACGGCGCGGTCAAGATGGCGCAGGCGCTGCGCACCGACATCGCCAGCGCGATCGGTGCCGGCACGATCACCGCCGGCGCCAACCTGCTCGCCGCCGGCAAGTCCCTGCCCGCGCCGAGCACCACCGCCAACGGCCAGAGCTTCGGCTGGAGCCGCCTCGTCGTTCTGGGCGGCCGCCAGCTGATGAGCGGCACGGCGCTGTTCACGCAGTACCAGCCGCTCTGGGATCCGCGCCTGGCCTGGGGCGGCCCCGCGGTGCGCCGCAACACGGTGACGTACTGGCCGGCGGCCAGCGGCGTGCCGGCCAACACCTTCGTGCGCTCGATCGTCGAGGTGCCGGCCCCCAACACGCGCCTCGTGACCTCGACCGTCGTCTCGGCGACGTCGCTGGCCGGCACCACCTCGAGGAACGCCGGCACCGGCGCCTACATCCCGACCGCGACGCTGTCGGGCTGGCTGGCCAGCGGCAGCGGCATCGTGCTGAGTGAAGGCATCGTGCTCAGCGAGGGCATCGTGCTGAGCGAAGGCATCGTGCTCAGCGAGGGCATCGTCCTCAGCGAGAGCGGCCAGACCGGCGTCAGCTCGGCCGACGACTCGAGCCTGCTCGGCGAGCCCTGAGCGGCGGCCCGCAGTCGCCTCGCCCACCCTCGAGCGCCGCCCTCATGAGCACCCCGACACCGCCTGCGGCCGCGCCGGCCGACGCGCCGCGGCGCGGCCTCGGGGGCCGCCTGCACGCGGCGCTGCTGATGCCGGACTACAACGGCAAGGCCACCGCGTTCTGGTGGACGGTGGTGGCGCTCGGCACGGCGGTGGTCGGCCACGCGCTGGCGAGCCTGGCCGGCCGGCCCTGGACGGCCTGTCTCGAGATCCTGGCCGGCATCGTGGTCGCGATGCTCGCCGGCGTCTTTCCGGTGCGCATCCCGAACTCGAAGAACTCGTTCGTCGCCGGCGAGATCTTCGTCTTCCTGCTGCTGCTGATGCACGGCCCGGCAGCGGCCACGCTGGCAGCCGCGTCGGAGACGGCGTTCGGCGCCTGGCGCACCTCCAGGCGCTGGACGAGCCGCATCGCCAGCCCCGCGATGTCGGCGCTGGCGCTGTTCGCGGCCGGCTCGCTGTTCACCGCCGGCACCGCGGCGCTGCAGCGCCTGGGCTGGCTGAGTGACGGCATGGTGGTCGCGGCGATGATGGTGTTCGCCGTCGGCCACTTCGGCGTCAACGCGCTGCTGGCCACCGCGCTGCCGCTGCTCAAGCGCAACGAGCGGCTGCTGTGGATGCATGTCACCGGCCTGATGGGCTGGATCGGCTTCGTCTACGCCGGCAGCGCGGCGGTGGCGGCGCTGCTGTTCCTGGCCTACCGCACCTCGGGCCTGGGCGTGCTGGTCGCCGTGGTGCCGCTGCTCGGCGCGCTGCTGGCCGCCTTCCACTACTACAACCGGCAGCAGGAGGCGAGCGAAGCGGCCCGCGTCGCCGTCGCCGCCGCCGAGCGCGAGGCGCAGGCGCTGGCGCATGCTGCCGAGCGCGAGGCCGAACTCGCGGCGCGCCACCTGCGCGAGCTCGAGGCCAGCGAGCGGCGCTTCCACAGCGCCTTCACGCACGCCTCGATCGGCATGGCGCTGCTCGCCTTCGACGGCCAGGTGCTGCAGGCCAACGGCGCGCTGCACCAGCTGCTCGGCCTGGACGACGGCGCGCTGCGCGGCGCGCGCTTCGGCGGCTTCGTGCTCGACGGGGACCAGGCGTCGCTGGCCGCCCAGCTCGCGCGCGTCGAGGACCGCGGCTTCGAGAACTTCTCGCTCGAGCTGCGCTGCCGCCACCGCAACGGCGACACGGTGTGGACCGCGCTGCACTGCAGCTTCTTCTCCGAACCCGGCGCGGCCACGCCTAGCCTGATCCTGCAGGTGCAGGACATCACCGCGCGCCGTCGCGCCGAGCAGGGCCTGCAGGACCTGGCGTTCAACGACACGCTGACCGGCCTGCCCAACCGCCGGCGCTTTCACGAGTTGCTGACGCAGGCGGTGGCGCGCTGCGCGGCCGCCCCCGAGCAGCGCTTCGCGGTGCTGTTCCTCGACTTCGACCGCTTCAAGCTGATCAACGACAGCCTGGGCCACAGCGCCGGCGACGAGTTCCTGGTGCAGGTCTCGCGCCGCATCCAGGGCCGGCTGAGCGGCAGCGATGTCGTCGCGCGCCTGGGCGGCGACGAGTTCGCGATCCTGATGCAGCGCTTCGACGGCGACGAGGTCGCGGTCGCGATGGCCGACCGGCTGCTGCTGGCCCTGAAGGAGCCGTTCCGCGTCGCCGACACCGAGCTCAGCACCAGCGCCAGCATCGGCATCACGACCAGCCGCATCGGCTACACCGACCCCGAGAGCGTGCTGCGCGACGCCGACATCGCGATGTACCGCGCCAAGGCCGGCGGCAAGGCGCGCCACGCGGTGTTCGACATCGGCCTGCATGCCGAGGCGGCGCGCCGGCTGCGCATGGAGTCCGACCTGCGCGCGGCGATCGAGCAGGGTGCGCTCGCGGTGGCCTACCAGCCGCTGTACGAGCTGAAGACCGCGCGCCTGACCGGCTTCGAGGCGCTGGCGCGCTGGACCCACCCCGAGCAAGGCCCGATCGGCCCCGACCAGTTCATCCCGGTGGCCGAGGAGACCGGCCTCATCGTGCCGATGACCACCTTCATGCTGCGCGAGGCATGCCGCCAGTTGCACGAGTGGCAGGCGCTCGACCCGGCGTTTCGCGAGCTCGGCGTGCAGGTCAACCTGGCCGGCCGCGACCTGGCGCACAGCGGCCTCGCCGAGCGCGTGCTGCAGGCAGTGGGCGAGGCCGGCATCCAGCCGCGCCACCTGACGCTGGAGCTGACCGAGGACATCCTGATGTCGCGCATCGAGGTCGCGCTGCCGCAGCTCGAGCGGCTGCGCGCGCTCGGCGTCAAGCTCGCGGTGGACGACTTCGGCACCGGCTACTCGTCGCTGGCGCACCTCTCGCGCCTGCCGATCGACGCGCTGAAGGTCGACCGCTCGTTCGTGCGCCACCTCACCAAGGACTCGAAGGACGCCGCGGTGGTGCGCGGCATCGTGCAGCTCGGGCGCTCGCTTGGCAAGGACGTCGTGGCCGAGGGCATCGAGACGCCATCGCAGTTCGACCAGCTGCGCGACATGGGCTGCGACCGCGGCCAGGGCTACCTGATGGCGCGGCCGATGAACGCGGCGCAGGCTGCGACGCTGCTGCTGCAGATGCAGGAGTCGAGCGCGCACCCGATGATGGGCGCAGAATTCCGGGGCGAGGTCGTGCTGCACTGATGCGCCAAACGCTGGCAGTCGGCGGAGGCAAACCGCACGCGATGGGCGGGCAGCTTCTGCGGCGCGCCGCCGCCCGGCCGAAGACTTGTGCTCGCACGGGGTCGCCACGCCCACCGCCGCTCGATGGCCCGCACCGGCCACGCCGACGGCCCCTCGCGCAGTGCCGAACTGTTGCGCCTGGCACGGCCGTCGATGTCGCACCAGAACGCCCCGCGCTGGCTCCCCGTCCTCGCCGCTGGCGCGGCCCCTCTGCCTGCGGCCCGGGCTGCGCGGGCCTGGGCTGGACGGCGCCGCGTCGTAGCGACACACTGCGCGCTCGTCATTTGCGGAGCCGAAGATGCCGTCTGCCAGCCGTCCCCCGTCCAAGGCCGCCAGGCCGGGCGCGAAGCGAAGCCCGCGCAGCACCAAGCCGCCGCGCCGCCTGGTGGTGCTCGTCGCCACCCGCAAGGGCGCCTGGCTGTTCCACGGCGACGCCAGGCGCAAGTCCTGGCGGGCCGACGGCCCGCATTTCCTCGGCCACACCGTCAGCCACCTGGTGCTCGACCCGCGCGACGGGCGCACGCTGCTGGCCGCGGCGAAGACCGGCCACCTCGGCCCGACCATCTTCCGCTCGACCAACCTCGGCCGCAGCTGGCAGGAGGCGGCGCAGCCGCCGGCCTTCGCCAAGGCGGCCGACGGGGCCGCCGGGCGCGCGGTCGACCACACGTTCTGGCTGACCCCCGGCCACCCCGGCGAGCGCGACACCTGGTACGCCGGCACCTCGCCGCAGGGGCTGTTCCGCTCCGAGGACGGCGGCGTGCGCTGGACGCCGCTGCCCAGCGTCAACGACGACCCGCAGTTCCTCGAATGGATGGGCAGCGTGCAGGACGGCACGCCCGACGGCCCGAAACTGCATTCGATCATCGTCGACCCGCGCGACGCGGCGCACCTGTACTTCGCGATGTCCAGCGGCGGCGTGCACGAGTCGATCGACGGCGGCGAGACCTGGACGACGCTGGTCGAGGGCCTCGAGGTGGTCGAGGGCTTCGACGTGAAGACCCTCACCTTCCACGACCCGCATGTCGTGCGGCTGTGCCCCGGCAACCCCGACCGGCTGTACCAGCAGAACCACTGCGGCATCTACCGCCTCGACCGCCCCGGCCACACCTGGCAGCGCATCGGCCGCGCGATGCCCAAGCGGGTCGGCGACGTCGGCTTCACGCTGGTGGCGCATCCGCGCGACGACCGCGTCGCCTGGGTGATGCCGATGGACGGCAGCGACGTCTGGCCGCGCACCAGCCCGAACGGCAAGCCGGCGGTCTACGGCACGCGCAACGCCGGCCGCAGCTGGCAGCGGCTGGATGCCGGCCTGCCCGAGGCGCAGGCCTGGTGGACGGTCAAGCGCCAGGCGATGGCCGGCGACGCCGAGGACCCGGTCGGGCTGTACTTCGGCACCACCAGCGGCGAGCTGTGGACGAGCCGCGACGAGGGCGCGAAGTGGTCGTGCATCGCCCGCCACCTGCCCGAGATCTACGCGGTCGAGGTCGCGGCCCTGCCGTGAGGCCGGCGCCGCGGGCACGATGCAGGTGCTGATCCCGACCCCGCTGCGCTCGTACACCGCGGCGTCGCGGGTCGAGGCGGCCGGCGCGACGCTGGGCGAACTGCTGGCCGACCTGGACCGCCGCTACCCGGGCATCCGGTTCCGGATGGTCGACGAGCAGGACCGGCTGCGGCCGCACATCCGCGTCTTCGTCAACGGCACGCAGGCGCGTGACCTGGGGCTGGGGCTCGCGCCGGCCGACGACGTGGCGATCGTCCAGGCGCTCAGCGGCGGCTGAGGCCTGGGCCGGCATGGCCCGAGACCTTCATCCGCGCGATCCGCAGGCCTACGATGCGGCCGTCCACCCCGATCGACGGAGCCGAGATGCAGGCACTGCTTCACACCATCCGCTTCCCCGGCGACGCGGACCCGACCGAGACCCGCGAGTGGCTCGACGCGCTGGCGACGCTGGTGCGCGACAGCGGTCCGGCGCGCGCACGTTTCGTGCTCGACGCGCTGCAGGACGAGTCGCGCCGCCTCGCGCTGGCCTGGAAGCCGGCGCGCAACACGCCCTACGTCAACACCGTCGCGGTCGGCGAGCAGGCCCCGTTCCCCGGCCAGCTCGAGATCGAGCAGCGGCTGGCGGCGATCATGCGCTGGAACGCGCTGGCGATGGTCGTGCGCGCGAACGAGCGCTACGGCGAACTCGGCGGCCACATCGCGAGCTACGCGTCGGCGGCCGACCTGTTCGAGGTCGGCTTCAACCATTTCTTCCGTGCGCGCAGCGCGGCGCACGGCGGCGACCTGGTGTTCTTCCAGCCGCATTCGGCGCCGGGGGTCTACGCCCGCGCCTTCGTCGAAGGCCGGCTGGGCGAGGACGACCTGCGGCACTACCGGCAGGAGCTGCACGCCGCGGCGGCCGGCGCGCGCGGCCTGAGCTCGTACCCGCACCCCTGGCTGATGCCCGACTTCTGGCAGTTCCCGACCGGGTCGATGGGCCTGGGGCCGCTGTCGGCGGTCTACCAGGCGCGCTTCATGCGCTACCTGCAGCACCGCGGCCTGGCCGAGATGGACAAGCGCCGCGTGTGGGGCTTCTTCGGCGACGGCGAGATGGACGAGCCCGAGTCGCTCGCCGGGCTGAGCCTGGCCGCCCGCGAGGGGCTCGACAACCTGGTCTTCGTCGTCAACTGCAACCTGCAGCGGCTGGACGGCCCGGTGCGCGGCAACGGCCGCATCGTCGACGAGCTCGAGACCTTGTTCGACGGCGCCGGCTGGCACGTGATCAAGCTGCTCTGGGGCTCGGACTGGGACGGCCTGTTCGCCCGCGACACGACGCAGGCGCTGGTGCGGGCCTTCGCGCGCACCGTCGACGGCCAGTTCCAGACCTTCAGCGCCAACGACGGCGCGTACAACCGGGCGCGCTTCTTCGGCCAGGACCCGGAGCTGGCCACGCTGGTCGCGGCGATGACCGACGACGAGATCGACCGCCTGCACCGCGGCGGCCACGACCTGGTGAAGATCCACGCCGCCTACGCCGCGGCGCTGGCCCACCGCGGCTCGCCGGTGGTGATCCTGGCCAAGACCATGAAGGGCTACGGCATGGGGGCCATCGGCCAGGGCCGGATGACGACCCACTCGCAGAAGAAGCTCGAGGCCGAGGACCTGAAAGCCTTCGCGCGGCGATTCCGCCTGCCGATGAGCGACGACGACGCCGCCGCGCAGCGCTTCTTCCGCCCGGCCGACGACAGCCCGGAGATGCGGCACCTGCGCGAACGCCGCGCCGCGCTGGGCGGGGCGATGCCGGCACGCTGCAGCGACGCGCCCGCACTCGCGGTGCCGGCGATCGGCAGCTGGGCCGGCTTCGCGCTCGACGCCGCGGGCAAGCCCATGTCGACGACGATGGCCTTCGTGCGAGCGCTGTCGGGGCTGCTGAAGGACCGCGGGATCGGCGAGCGCGTGGTGCCGATCGTCGCCGACGAGGCGCGCACCTTCGGCATGGCCAGCCTGTTCCGCCAGGTCGGCATCTACGCGCCGCAGGGCCAGCGCTACGAGCCCGAGGACGCCGGCAGCCTGATGGCCTACCGCGAGGCGCGCGACGGCCAGATCCTCGAGGAAGGCATCAGCGAGGCCGGCGCGATGGCGTCTTGGACCGCCGCGGCCACCAGCTACAGCACGCACGGGCTGACCATGCTGCCGTTCTACGTCTACTACTCGATGTTCGGCTTCCAGCGCGTCGGCGACCTGATCTGGGCCGCCGCCGACCAGCGCGCGCGCGGCTTCCTGATCGGCGCCACGTCGGGGCGCACGACGCTCGGCGGCGAGGGCCTGCAGCACCAGGACGGCCACAGCCAGCTGATCGCCGCGACGGTGCCGAACTGCGTCGCCTACGACCCGGCCTTCGCATACGAACTCGCGGTGCTGGTGCAGCACGGCCTGCAGCGCATGCTGCAACGCCAGGACGACGTGTTCTTCTACCTGACGGTGACCAACGAGAACCTGGCCCAGCCGTCGCTGCCGGCCGGGGCCGAGGACGGCATCGTGCGCGGCCTGTACCGCTTGCCGGCCGGCGCCATCGCCCCGGCTCCGCCGAGCACGCCCGCAGCGCACTGCACGCTGCTCGGCAGCGGCGCGATCCTGCACGAGGTGCTCGCCGCCGCGGCGCTGCTGGCGGCGGACTGGAACGTCGCCGCCGAGGTCTGCAGCGTCACCAGCTTCAGCGAGCTGGCGCGCGAGGCGATGGCGGCCGAGCGGCGCGGCGATGCGGAAGACGAGGCGGCGCTGCCGTACCTGACGCAGACACTGGCGCCGACCCAGGGCCCGATCGTCGCCGCCACCGACTACGTGCGCGCGGTGCCCGAGCAGATCCGCGCCTGGATCCCCGCCGGCCGGCGCTACGCGACGCTCGGCACCGACGGCTTCGGCCGCAGCGACACGCGCGCCGAACTGCGCCGCTTCTTCGAAGTCGACCGCCACCACATCGTGCTGCGAACGCTGCGCCTGCTCGTCGCCGAAGGCCGGCTGCCGCGCGAGTGCCTGGCGGCCGCGCGCCAGCGCTGTGTTCAGGTGCCGGCGACGCCGCCGCCCTGGACGCGCTGACGCGCCGGGCCGGTCGGGCCGCGTTGCCGCCGCAGGCGATGCCCCGTCGGGCGCCGGCAGCGGCCGACGGCGCTCAGCCGCTGGTCAGCAGCTGCCGGTGCAGCGCCTGCGCCGACGCGCTCGGCGAGGCGCCCAGTTCGTCGCGCAGTATGCTGCGCAGCCGCTCGTAGACCAGCAGCGCTTCGCCCTGGTTGTCGCCTGCAGCCAGCGCCTGCATCAGCAGGCGGTAGCCGCTCTCGCGCAGCGGCGCCAGCTCGGTCAGGCCGCGCGCAGCGCGCTCGGCGGTGGCGATCTCGGCGCCGCCCAGCCCCAGGCCGCTGCGCGCCACGCATTCATGGGCGCGCAGGCGCATGTCTTCGAGCCGGCGCCGGATCGAGGCAATCCACGGCGCCTCGTAGCCGGGCAGGAAGCCGCGCGCCGCGATGTGCAGCGCCACCCGCGCCGGTCCCCAGGCGCGGGCCCAGTCGGCGGCGGCGATCGCCGATTCGGCGCGATGCAGGCCATCGGCCGCGGCCTCGAGGTCGACCCAGGCCCCGGCCGGCAACAGCAGGCGCAGTTCATGCCGCCCGGCCAGCGCCTCGGCACCGACCAGCTTGCGCAGCTTGGCCAGCAGCGCCGCCAGCGCCGACTCGGCCGCCGCCGGCGGCTCGTCGGGCCACAACACCTGCAGCAGCTCGCCGCGCGGCACCGCGCGCAGCCGGTGCGCGGCGAGGAAGGCGAACAGCATGCGCCCCTGCCGGCCGGTCAGGCCGTCTTCGATGCGTACGCCGTCCAACCTGGCGGTCAGCCGGCCACAGAGGTGAATTCGCGTCTCGCCCATGCCCTGCCAAGGTTTCGCCAATGTTCTGCACGCCGGCCCACCGCATGATAAGCACACGATGTTTCAACGGAGGAGAAGCAAGATGGGCAAGCGGATCAACTGCGAATGCGGCCAGGTGGTGCGCGGCGAGACCGACGACGAACTGGTGGCGGCCGCCAGCGAGCATGTGCAGCAGGATCACCCGGAACTGGTCGGCAAGCTGACCCGCGACGACATCCTGGCGATGGCCGAAGAAGACGAGGGCTGAAGCCTGGCGGCCGGCGTCAGAGCCTGCGAGTCATTCGAGCGGGCAGGATCGGAAGACTCAGAGACTCTCAGCCCCCCAGCGGATTCGGCGCCCGCCACGCCCGCTCGAACGGCAGCCGCCAGGCGTGCGGCGCGATCAACTGGTGGATCGACTTCGGCCCCCACGAGCCCGGCTGGTACAAGCGCACCGGCGGCGGCGCTTCGAGCAGCAGCGTCGACACCTGCCACAGCCGCTCGATGCCCTCCGCGGTCGTGAACAGCGTCCTGTCGCCGCGCATCGCATCCAGGATCAGCCGCTCGTAGGCTTCGAGCACCTCGCCGATCAGCCCGGTGTCGTGCATCGCGAACTGCAGGCTCAGCTTGTCCAGCCGCATGCCCGGGCCCGGGCGCTTGCCGTAGAACGACAGGCTCATCTTCGACGCGTCGGCCAGGTCGAAAGTCAGGTGGTCGGGGCCCTGCGCGCCGACCCCCGAGCCAGGCGGGAACATGCTCTTGGGCGGCTCGCGGAAGGCGATCGAGATGATGCGCTGGCCCTCGGCCAGCTTCTTGCCGGTGCGCAGGAAGAACGGCACGCCGGCCCAGCGCCAGTTGTCGATGAAGCACTTCAGCGCGATGAAGGTCTCGGTCTCGCTCTCGGGGTCGACGCCGTCCTCCTGCCGGTAGCCGACGTACTGGCCGCGCACCACGTCGTGCGGCTGCACCGGCAGCATGCTGCGGAAGACCTTGTTCTTCTCCTCGCTGATCGGCACCGGCTCGAGCGAGGTCGGCGGC
Source organism: Burkholderiaceae bacterium (assembly GCA_016790515.1). GTDB lineage: Bacteria > Pseudomonadota > Gammaproteobacteria > Burkholderiales > Burkholderiaceae_C > Pseudaquabacterium. The sequence continues at coordinate 17,403 of JAEUOY010000010.1, forward strand.
TCCATCGCCATGAAGGCGAGGATCTGGAACAGGTGTGTCACCACCATGTCGCGGTAGGCGCCAGTCTGCTCGTAGAAGCCGCTGCGCTTGCCCAGGCCCAGCGTCTCGGGCACGTCGATCTGCACATGGTCGATGAACATGCGGTTCCAGATCGGCTCGAACAGGCCGTTGGCGAAACGGAAGGCGAGGATGTTCTGGGCCGGCTCTTTGCCGAGGAAATGGTCGATGCGGAAGATCCGGTCCTCGTCGAAGACCTCGTGCAGCTTCTGGTTCAGCGACACCGCGCTGGCCAGGTCAGTGCCGAAGGGCTTCTCCATGATGATGCGGGCGTTCTCGACCAGCCCGGCCTCGCCCAGCAGCCGCACCGCCGGCAGCGCCGAGGATGGCGGCACGCTCAGGTAGTGCAGCCGGCGGCTCTCGGCGCCCAGGCTCTGCTCGGCGGCCAGCACCGCGGCGCGCAAGGCGCCGGCGCCGGCCGACAGCGGCACGTAGTCCAGCGTCGCGGCGAAGGCCGACCAGTGGTCGTCGCTCAGCTTGCGGCTGAAAAATGCGTCGAGCGCGCCGCGTGCCGACTGGCGAAAGCCCTCGGCGTCGAGGTCGTCGAGCGACACGCCGACGATGCGGCAGCCGGGGATGAAGCCTGCGGTGGCGAGGTGGAACAGCCCCGGCAGCAGCTTGCGCCGCGCCAGGTCGCCGGTGGCGCCGAACAGCACCACCACCTGCGGGAACCGCGGACCGACGCCGGGCGGAATCTTGGCCAACGCTCACTCCCCTCGCTGTGGCGGGCGCTGGCCCGGCGAGGGCGGGCCATGCACTTCGCCTGGGCTTCAGGTTAGCAAGGTTCAGGCCGCCGGCGGCGGCCTGCCGGCCACGGCGCTCGAGCGCCGGCGCCCTAGGCTGGTGCGGCGAAGTTCAGCCGCGAGGCCACGCGCACGAAGCCGCAGCGCTGCATGTTGCCCAGCGACGGGTTCGGCTCGCCGGCCATCGCCTCGCCGGTCTCGGTGACGACGTGCAGCGCGCCGTCGGCGATCGCGTCGGCGATGCGTCGCGCCATCAGCGCGCCCTGGCCGCCGCGGCGGCGATGGCTCGGCAATACCGCGCCCATGCCCAGCCAGGCCAGCGTCCCGGTCTCGTGACCGGTCTGGAACAGGCAGCCGCCGCCGACCACCTCGTCGCCGTCGGCCACAGCATAGGTTCGCCAGCCGGCGCGGCCGTGCAGCGCGGCCAGCCAGTCGGCCATGAATGGCGGCATCTCGAAGGCGCGGGCGATGGCCCGGGTCACCGCGGCGATCTGGTCGTCGCGCGCCGGCGCCACGCCCAGGCCGGTCGGCATCGCGGGAGGCGCCTCGCGGCCATGCAGCATCTTGGCCCAGCTGCGCCGCGCCGGCGGCGTGTAGCCTTGCGCCGCCAGCCGCGCCGGCAGGTCGGCCGGCGCGGCCAGCGGGTTCCAGTGCAGCCACCAGGCGCCGATGCCGGCGCCGCGGTAGGTGTCGGCGATCGCCGCGACGGCGGATTCGTCGGCCGGCCGGACCAGGCCCAGGCCCATCGCGCGGTTGAACATCGGCGTCGGCAGGCCGGGCGCGAGCAGCAGCGTCGCATCGGCGATGCGCTCGACGCGCAGGCCCAGCGTGTCGCGCAGCGGCGCCGGCGCGGCGTCGAACAGGTCGGCGAAGGCCAGGGCCTCGGCGTCGTCGGCGATGCGGGCCGCCTCGAGGGGCGTCAGGGTGGGGTTCATCTCGCCCCCATGGCGCTGCGCGCCGGCCCCCCGAGGGGGAATTCGCCCTTCGGGCGGCCGTGCGGGCTCATGCCGGATTCCCCTCATGCAACCGACGGCCGAGGTTGGCGCTGCCGTAGACCGCCGCGTTGGCGTCGCGGCCGACCAGCATCGGC
>JAEUOY010000017.1 GCA_016790515.1 Burkholderiaceae bacterium
GCCAACATCAACTGGGCCGAGCGGCTGGAGGCGGTGGGCGCGCAGGTGGTCTACGGCATCGTCGGCTTCAAGACCCACGCCAAGCTGATGCTGATCACCCGACGCGAGTCCAACCGCCGCGGCCAGCCGGTGCTGCGTCGCTATGCCCACCTGTCCACCGGCAACTACAACCCGGGCACCGCGCGGCTGTACACCGATGTCGGCATGCTCACCGCCGACGAGCAGCTCACCGCCGATGCCGACGCGGTGTTCCACCAGCTGGCGAGCCTGACCAAGGTGCGCACGCCGCGCCACCTGCTGACCGCGCCGTTCGCGCTGCACCGGCGGCTGGTGGCGCACATCGCGCAGGTGACCGACGCCGCCCGCGCCGGGCGGCCGGCACGCATCGTCGTCAAGATCAACTCGCTGACCGAACCGGCGCTGATCGGCGCGCTGGTGCAGGCGGCCCAGGCCGGCTCCGACATCGACCTGATCGTGCGCGGTGCCTGCATGCTGCCTGCGGGCATCCCGGGCGTGACCGACCGCATCCGGGTGCGCTCGGTGGTCGGCCGCTTCCTCGAGCACACGCGGGTGATCTACTTCCGCTGGGGCGAGGCCGAGGGCGACGAGGCGCTGTACCTGACCAGCGCCGACTGGATGGGACGCAACATGTTCCGCCGCATCGAGATCGCCTGGCCGGTGCGCAGCGCCGCGATGCGCCAGCGGGTGATCGACGAATGTCTGGTGCCCTACCTGCACGACCAGCGCGATGCCTGGACCCAGGCCAGCGACGGCAGCTACCAGCGGGTGGCCGAAGCCGGCCCCAGCGCCCAGGCGGCGCTGGCCGCGCGCTACATGAGCTGCGCATGAAGGCGAAGACGATGGACCTGATCCTGTGGCGCCATGCCGAGGCGCGCGACCTGCCCGATGCGGCCGACGAGGCTGCGTTCGATGCCGAGGCCGACCTGGCCCGCCCGCTGACCCCGCGCGGCGAGAAGCAGGCCCACCGCATGGCCGAGTGGCTCAACCGCTTCCTGCCCGAGAGCACCCGCATCCTGGTGAGCCCGGCGCTGCGCACCCGGCAGACCGCCGATGCGCTGGGCCGCAAGTACCGGGTGGTCGAGGCGCTGGCGCCCGGCCAGTCGCATACCCAGGCGCTGGCCGCGTCGCGCTGGCCCGACAGCCGCGAGCCGGTGCTGCTGGTCGGCCACCAGCCGACGCTGGGCCAGCTGGCCGGCTACCTGATGGGCGGCGCGGCCACCCTCGACGGACCGGCCTGGGCGATGCGCAAGGGCTCAGCGTGGTGGCTCAGGCACCGTGACCGCGCAGGCGTCGCCGAGGTCGTGCTGGTGTCGGTGCGCACGCCCGAGAAGCTGTAGCCAAGCTCAGCCCGGCGCCAGCACGAGTTTCGGCAGCTCCTGCCGCGCCCAGCTCTCGGCCTCCTCGCGCAGCAGGTGCAGCGTGCGCGGGTGGCTGTCGGCCCAGGCCGCGCTGAAGCCCAGACGCGCGGCGCGGCCGTCGCGCTTCAGGCGCAAGGCCTTGGCATCGACCAACCCGCGCGCATGGCACTTGATGACCGCCAGCCGCAGCGCCAGCACCTGCCAGGCGAAGCGCTCGCTGCACAGCTGGGCCTCGATCTTGCGCAAGCCGCCGCGCTGGCCCAGCACCAGGTCGGCGATGCGCCGTTGCTGGCTCTGCGAGAAGCCCGGCGCATCGACATGGCCCATCAGGTAGGCGCTGTGGCGGTGGTGGTCGTGGTGCGAGACCATCAGCCCGATCTCGTGCAGGTCGCAGGCCCAGCCCAGTTCGCGCAGCGCGTCGCCGTCACCCGCCTTGGCCATCGCCGGCTGGGCGCCGTGCATCAGCGCGCTGGCCACCGAGCGAACCCGGGCGGCCTGGGCGCGGTCGACGCCGAAGCGGTTCTGCAGCACCGTCACGGTCTGGTCGCGCAGGTCGCCGCCGCCGGCGTGGCGACGCGCGGCATGGCGCTCGTGCAGGTCGATGATCACGCCCTGGCGCAGCGCACCCTTGGCCGGCTGCAGTTCGCCGATGCCGAAGTGGGTGGCCAGCGTGTACAGCAGCGCCAGCCCGCCGCCGATGATCGCCCGGCGGTCCTCGCGCAGCGAGGGCAGCGCCAGCCGGTCGGCGCTGCCGGCGGCCAGGCACTGGGCGATGCACCAGCGCAGGCCCTCGGGCGTGATCGTGCCGTCGGTGATGCCGGCCGCGGCCAGGACCTGCGACACCGCGCCGACGGTGCCCGACGAGCCCAGCGCCTCCTTCCAGTGGCGCGGCGCGAAGGGCTCCAGCGCTTCCTCGAGCTCGGCCCCGGCGGCGATCTGGGCGTCGCGGAAGCGCTGCTCGCTGAACCGGCCGTCCGGGAACCAGCGCATCGACAGGCTGACGCTGCCGACCTTGAACGATTCGGCCACCGCCGGCGCGCGTCCGCGGCCCAGGATCATCTCGGTGCTGCGTCCGCCGATGTCGATGACCAGCCGGTCGGCCAGGCCGGGCTGCAGGTGCGACACGCCGGCGAAGATCAGCCGCGCTTCCTCGCGCCCGCTCACGACCTCGATCGGGAACCCCAGCGCCGCCTCGGCCCGCACGAGGAAGGCGTCGCGGTTCTGCGCCTCGCGCAGCGTCTGCGTGGCCACCGCGCGCACCTGGGCCGGCTCGAAGCCGCTGAGCCGCTGGGCGAACTGGCGCAGGCACTCGAGGCCGCGCTGCGCCGCCTCCTCGGTGAGGTAGCCGTTGGCGTCGAGCCCGCCGCCCAGCCGCACCGTCTCCTTCAGGTAGGCGATGCGCCGGTAGCGGCCGTGCTGCAGCTGGGCGATCTCGAGGCGAAAGCTGTTCGACCCGATGTCGATCGCGGCCAGCGGCGCCGCAGCACTGGGGAGGCGAAGGATCATGATGGCCGGCATGCTACCGGCAAAGCCGCGCTGCCCGGCGGGTCGGCGCTGGCGTTCCTAGAATGCGCGCCTCTCGACCGTCCCGAACCCAGGAGAGCCCTCGTGCGTGAAGACTTCGAAAGTCTCGTCCCCGGCCGCGACTTCAGCCGCCGGGATTTCGTGCGCACCTCGGTCGGCAGCGGCTTTGCCGCGGCGGTGCTGCCGGTGATGGCGCAGACGGTCATCAGGACCGACACGGCCGGGCTGGTCGCCGGCGAGGTCACGATCCCGGTCGGCGATTTCAGGATGCCGGCGTACCGCGCCGCGCCGGCCGGCAAGCCCGATGCGCCGCTGGTGCTGGTGGTCAGCGAGATCTTCGGCGTGCACGAGCACATCGCCGACGTGGCGCGGCGCTTCGCCAAGGCGGGCTACTTCGCCCTGGCGCCCGAGCTGTTCGAGCGCCAGGGCGACGCCGCCAGCTACGGCGAAGTCGCCAGGCTGATCAGCGAGGTGATCGCCAAGGTGCCCGATGCCCAGGTGATGGGCGACCTCGATGCCAGCGTGGCCTGGGCCAAGGGGCAGGGCGCCGCGGTCGAGCGCAGCGCGATCACCGGCTTCTGCTGGGGCGGCCGCATCACCTGGCTGTATGCCGCGCACAACCCGGCACTGAAGGCCGGCGTGGCCTGGTACGGCCGCCTGGTGGGGGACCCCACGCCGTTGTCGCCGGCCCACCCGGTCGACCTGGCGGGCAAGCTGGCCGCGCCGGTGCTCGGCCTGTACGGCGGGCAGGACGACGGCATCCCGCTCGCGACAGTCGATAAGATGAAGGCTGTGCTGGCGGCAGGGTCGGCGGCGGCGAGGAAGTCCGAGTTCGTCATCTACCCGGACGCGCCGCATGCCTTCCACGCCGACTACCGTCCCAGCTACCGCAAGGACGCCGCCGAGGACGGCTGGAAGCGTTGCCTGGCCTGGTTCAGGGCCCACGGCGTGGCCTGACGGCCCGCGCCGACCGCGCTGGCCGTCGCGGGACCGCCCCCCCTCCGCCGCGTACCGCGCCACGCCGGCGCGGTTCTTTCCTGGACTTGCTGATCGATGACCCTGCTCTACATCGTGCTGGCCACCACGGCCGGCGGCCTGCTGTCGGTGGCGATCGCCGCCGGGCTGACGCTGGCCGTGCTGGGGCGCATCGTCCGCCACCTGGTCAGTCTGTCGGTGGGCGTGCTGCTGGGCACCGCGCTGCTGCATGTGCTGCCCGAGGCCTTCGAGAGCGGGGTCGAGCCGCACCGGCTGTTCGCCACGCTGCTCGGCGGCCTGCTGTTCTTCTTCCTGCTGGAGAAGGCCGAGCTGTACCGGCACGGCCACCACCACGAGGGCGACGGCCACCACCATCACCACCACTTCGATGCCGAACAGGCCGGCAGCGGCGGCTGGAGCGTGCTGCTGGGCGACAGCATCCACAACTTCTGCGACGGCATCATCATCGCCGCGGCCTTCCTGGCCGACCTGCAGCTGGGCATGGTGACCGCGGCCGCGGTGATCGCCCACGAGATCCCGCAGGAGGTGGGCGACTACATCGTGCTGCTCAATGCCGGCTTCAGCCGCGGCAAGGCGCTCTTGTACAACGCGCTGTCGGGGCTGGCCTCGGTGGTCGGCGGCGTGCTGGGCTACTTCGTCGTCGGGCCGTGGGAGGCGCTGTTCCCCTACCTGCTGGTCGCCGCGTCGAGCAGCTTCGTCTACGTCGCGGTGGCCGACCTGCTGCCGCAGTTGCAGCAGCGGCTGTCGCTGAGGTCGACGCTGGCCCAGCTCGGCTGGATCGCCGCCGGGCTGGGCCTGGTGGTCATCGTCAAGAGCCTGCAGCACGGCCACTGAACTGCGCCGGGCCGCGGCTTCGGTGGCGGGCCGCGCGGGCCCGCGCCATCACTTGACGACCAGCACCGGCAGCGGGCTGTGGGTCAGCACCCGGCTGGTCTCGCTGCCGATCAACAGCGCGGCCATGCCGCGGCGGCCGTGCGAGGCCATCACGATCAGGTCGCAGCCCTTCTGCTTGGCGGTGTCCAGGATCGCCTCCCAGGGATGCAGCGCCTCCACCGTGGCGCCCTCGGCCTTGACGCCGGCCGCCGTGGCCTCGCCCAGCACCGCCTGCACCCGGCTGGCGGCAATGCGCTCCTGCGCGTCGTAGAACTCCTGCGGCGGCACCGGCTGCATCTCGGAGATCGCGCTGTACGGGAACGGCTCCTTGACGCACAGCGTCACCATGGACGCGCCGAACTGCTTGGCCAGCGTGACGGCGGTCGAGACGGCCTTGGACGTGATTTCCGAACCGTCGGTGGGAACGAGGATGCATTTGTACATGGGGGCTCCTGTGCGGTTGCCACCGGGCAGATTCGCCCGGGCCGATTCGCAGTGTGCCTTCGGCACGTGTGATTGTCTTGAGCCGGATCAAGGCGAGGACGGCTGGCCGGCGGCCCGTGCCAGGCGACCCGAAGCCGGTCGTCAGTGCCGTCGGACCGGCCGCATGGGCGCGCCGGCCCGACGTTCGCGCATGAAACTTTGCCTTGGCAACAATTGCTCTGCTATACTGCTAGCTTTACCGCTTCGGAGTGGTAGTTCAGTTGGTTAGAATACCGGCCTGTCACGCCGGGGGTCGCGGGTTCGAGTCCCGTCCACTCCGCCAGTCTTCAGAGAAGCCCTCGACAGTCATCGACTTCGGGGGCTTTTTCTTTGCCCGCAGCCGGGCCGGCAATCAGCCGCACGACCCCGACCAGGGCCCGGTCCCGTCTCGACCGGCGCCATCGCGGGTATCGTCCGGCCTCGATGGGCCGGCAACAGTGCCGGCCCTTGCCCGATCGGAGAACCGCTTGAAGTTCGCACCGGCGAGGAATTCACTGTTCGGGATGCTGCTGCGCGCACGCTGGTGGGTCAGCGCGCTGGTCGCGCTGGCGCTGGGTCTCGTGGCTGCCGCGCTGCTGCCTGAGAGCCTGCGCGTGGCCGGTGCGCTGTCGGGCCTGCCGTTCGGGGTGATCGCGGTGGTCGCCGCCTACCGCCAGCGGCACCTGCCCGGCGCCGCGCGCATCGAGGAGACCCGGCGGGCCGTGGCCGCGATGGGCTGGCCGGCTTTCTCGGCCTTGCTGGAACAGGCCTTCCAGCGCGACGGCTATGCGGTGCGGCGGGGCCGCACCGAGGCCGTCGACTTCGAACTCGAGCGGCAGGGCCGCCGCATGCTGGTCTGCGCAAGGCGCTGGAAGTCGGCCCGCACCGGCCTGGACGCCCTGCGGCCGTTGCAGGCGGCGCGCGAGGCCGGCGCCGTGACGGGTGCGACCGACGCGCTGTACGTCGGTCTCGGGCCGCTCAGCGACAGTGCGCAGTCGTATGCCGGCGAGCACGGCATCGCCGTCTGGCAGGCGGCTGAACTGGCCCGGGCGCTGCGCGGCCTGCCCCTGGGACCAGCCGCCGAGCGCTGACCGGACCCGCCACCGGGCCAGTTCACTTCAGCTTGAAGAAGCCCACCTCGTCGGCCAGCCGCCGCGCCTGTGCCGACAACGAGCCCGCTGCCGCGGCGGTCTGTTCCACCCGCGCGGCATTCTGCTGGGTGGCCTGGTCGAGCTCGTGCACCGCGGCGCCCACCTGGCCGACACCGGCACTCTGCTGGCGGGTGGCGGTCGAGATCTCGCCCATCATGCCGGCGATGCGCTCGGCATTGCCGACGATGTCGCCGATGGTCGCGCCGGCGTCGGCCACCACCCGGTTGCCGACCTCGACCTGTTCCATGCTGGCGCTGATCAGCGACTTGATCTCGCGCGCCGCCACGGCCGAACGGCCCGCCAGCGCGCGCACCTCGGTGGCCACCACCGCGAAGCCGCGGCCCTGCTCGCCGGCGCGCGCGGCTTCGACCGCCGCGTTCAGCGCCAGGATGTTGGTCTGGAACGCGATGCTGTCGATGACGCCGATGATCTCGCCGATCCGGCTCGACGACGCTCGGATGCCGTCCATCGTGCTGACGACCTGGCGGATCACCTCGCCGCCGCGCGTGGCCACCGCGGCGTTCTCGCGCACGATCGCGCCGGCCTCGCCGACGGTGTCGGCGGTATCGCGCACCGTTGCGGCGATCTGCTCCATGCTGGCGGCGGTCTCCTCGAGGCGGGCGGCCGACCGCACGGTGCGCTGCGACAGGTCGACCGAAGCCGCCGAAATCTCGCCGCTGGCCTTCTGGACCTGGGCCGAGCCTTGCAGCACGGTGGCCACGACGCGGCGCAGGCTGCCCTGCATCTCGCCCAGCGTCGACATCAGCCGGGCGGCCTCGTCGCGGCCCCAGGGCGTGGGCACCGTCGTCAGGTTGCCCTGCGTGATCTCCTTCAGGTGGCCGGTCACTTCCTGCAGGCCGCCGATCATGACCTTGTAGTACGCCAGCAGCAGGTAGCCCGCCAGCGCGACGAACACGCCGGCGAAGCCGAGTTGCCCGTACAGGCGCAGCTGCAGCCGCTCGATGCGTGCCTGCAGCAACGCGTCCAGGCCGTCCAGCACCTGCAGGTTCAGCGCCCTTTGCGCCTGAACCGCCTGGTTGCCCAGGGCCAGGAAGGCTGCCGGGTCACCGCTGACCGAAGCGCCGAGCAACTGCCGGCGAACGGCCTCGTTGAAGGCCTGGGCCACCGCAGCGGTGCCCTTCGTGTCGACCGGGCGGGCCGGCGCGGCTTCGGCGCCGATGCCGATACCCACAGGCAACGCGTTCCCGATGTCCTGCTCGATGAAGGTCCAGAGCGCGAGCCCGTCGCTCAGCGCGGCGCGGCGCGTGGTCGACAGTTCCTTGCCCTTCAGCCCGTCCCTCAGGACCAGCGTGCCCATCGCGGCCAGCCGCGCGGTCTGCTCGATCTGCACCGGCCCGCGCAGCACGGCCAGGTTCATCGGCTGGAAGGTCTGCGGTTCGGGGTCCAGCGCCAGCCGCGAGCGGTTGCCGATGGCGCGGACGAGGTCGAGTGCCTGCTCGATGTAGGCGGTGTGCATCGCGAAGGTTGCGTCGGCGTCGGACCCGACCGGCGCCTGCAGCAGCGCCTCGTGGGCCTTCCGCAGGGCCTCGAGACGCCGGTCGCCGTCGATCGCAGCGTCGGCTTCGGCGTGCAGCGCCTGGACCCCGGCGAACGCCGCCTTCACCGGGACCTGCAGCGCGGCCAGGTCGGCATCGCCGTCGGCGGCCGCGCGGCGGCGGTCCTGCGCCGCCGCCGCCAGCTCGAGCACCGGCCGCAGCATGCGCAGGCCTTGCCGCTCGGCCAGCGTGAAGTCGACCTGCTCGCGGGCGGACAGCGCAAGGCAGGCCAAGGCCATTGCCAGCGGCGCCAGGAAGGCTGCCGACACCCAGACCGCCTTGGCCCGGAAGCCGATCATCCGGAACAGCCGCACCCCCGGCGACAGCCAGCCGTGATAGCGGAAGAAGTCACTGAATCCGGTGCGGCGAATCCGGACCGGACCGCGCTCGAGCGGGGCTCGGGTCGGTGAGGGAAGGGTGGACATGCGGATGATCGTGCTTCAACAAGGGCCGAACACGGCAAGCTGGGCGCCCGGCCACCGGTCGCGGCGCCCCGAAGGACCTCCGCGGGTATCCGGCCGGCTCGAGCGAACGGGCGAAGACCCGTGAGCCCGCTATGTCGGCAGGACCCGCCCGGAACTGAAGCGGCGCTGCGGGTCAGCCCGCCTCGAGGATGGTCACCGCGCAGGCCGCCTCGTCGAAGCCGACCACGCCGCCGCCGTTCTCGGCCAGGCCGATCCGCGCCCCGGGCCGCTGCCGCTCGCCGGCCTCGCCGCGCAGCTGCAGCGCCAGTTCGTGGATCATCGACAGGCCGGTCGCGCCGACCGGGTGGCCCTTGCTGACCAGCCCGCCCGACAGGTTGATCGGCCGCTCGCCGCCGAGCGCGGTGGCGCCCGACGCGACATAGGCACCGCCCTGGCCGACCGGGCAGAAGCCCAGCATCTCGGCCTGGTAGATCTCGCAGAAGCTGGTCGCATCGTGGACCTCGGCGACGTCGACGTCCGACGGGCCCAGCCCGGCCATCGCGTAGGCGCGCTGCACGGCGACACGGCTGAGACCGGGTTCGTCGAGCCGACGGTACTTGCCGCCGCTCATCGCGGCACCCCGGATGCGGATCGCCCGTTCGCGCACGGCGGCCGGCAGCGTCTGCAGGACGGCGGCCGAGCAGACCAGCGCCGCGGCCGCGCCATCGCCGATCGGCGCGCACATCGCGCGCGTCAGCGGCCAGCTGACCAGGCGGTCGGCCAGCACCTGCTCGGGCGTGACCTCGAAGCGGTACTGCGCCAGCGGGTTCCTCGCGCCCATCGCGTGGTTCTTGCTGGCCCCGGCGGCGATCTGCGCCGGCGTCGTGCCGTGCTGCCTGATGTGCCAGGCGGCCTGCATCGCGTAGGTGTCCATGAACAGCGTGCCGCCACCGTCCTTCGGGTCGAAGGGCTTGCCGGCCGCTTCGCCAGCGGCGGCGTAGTAGGCCATCCAGTCGGCCGGGTCGAGCTGGTCGATGCCGCCGTCGAAGATCTCCTGGGTGCGGGCCGCGGCGTTGGGCAGGTCGTCGGGCACGAAGGTCTTCTCGACGCCGATCGCCAGCGACAGCTCGGCCGCGCCCGACAGCACGTCCTTCCAGGCGCCATGCAGCGCCATGCTGGCCGTCGCGCAGCCGCCCTCGACGTTGGTCATCGCGACCCGCTCGGGAAACAGCCGCTCGCGCACCAGCGGCGTGAAGCAGACCTGGCCGCGGATGTTGCGCTGGCCCCAGCTGCCCATGCCGCAGTTGCCGAACCAGGCGTGGGCGATGCGGTCGCCGTCGGCCAGTCCGGCGTCCTGCAGCACCGCCAGGTAGGCCTGGCGCGTCAGGTCCTTGAAGCCGGCGCCGGGCTGCTTGCCGAAGCGGGTGCAGCTGGTGCCGATGATGAATGCGTCCTGCATCGTCCTATCCCAGCCGAACCGGCAACCGCGACACGCCGCGCATCGCCAGCGCGTCGATCCACTCGGGCTCGCCTTCGGGCCGCGGCAAGCGCTCGATGCGGCTAAAGCGCTGCACCAGGCGGGCGGTGCACAGCCGGGCCTCGAGCCGCGCCAGCGGCGCACCCATGCAGAAGTGCAGGCCGAAGCCGAAAGTCAGGTGGCGGTTCGGCGTGCGCGCGATGTCCAGGCCTTGCGGGTCGGCGAAGGCGCGCGGGTCCCGGTTGGCGGCGTTGGCGAAGCCGAACACCCGGTCGCCGGCCTGCAGCCGCCTGCCGTCGATCGCATGCTCGGTCTTGACGACGCGGGCGATCGCGTTGCTCGGGCCGTCGTAGCGCAGGAACTCCTCGACCGCGCTGTCGATCAGCGCCGGGTCGTCGCGCAGCCGCTGCAGCTGGCCGGGGTGGTCGAGCAGCGCGTTCAGCGCATTGCCCAGCAGGTGGGTGGTGGTCTCGTGGCCGGCGAACAGCACCAGCATGCAGGTGGCGACCAGCTCGTCCTCGCTGAGGCGGCCTTCTTCGTCGCGCGCGGCGATCATCCGGCTGACGAAATCGTCGCCAGGTGCGGCGCGGCGCTCGGCGATCACCTCGCGGAAGAAGCCGGCCAGCCGCTCCGCGCCGCTGCGGGCGCGGGCGTAGCGGTCGGCGTCGGCCCTGGCGCCGCCGACGAAGGCGCGCAGCTCGTCCGACGCGGCCTTCAGCCCGGGGTAGGCGGCGTAGGGGATCTTCAGCATGTCCAGGATCACGTAGGCCGGCAGCGGCATCGCGACCTGCTGCGCCCAGTCGACCGGCCGGTCGGTCGGCAGCCTGTCGAGCAGGTGGTCGACGACCTTCGCCACCGGGCCGGCCAGCCCCTCGAGCGCCTTCAGGTTGAACACCGTGCCGACCAGCCGGCGCAGCCGGGTGTGCTCGGGCGGGTCGCGGAACACCATCCACAGCGACAGGTAGCGCATCACCTCGGCCAGCGTGTCGCGGCGCTCGCCGGTCAGCTGGGCGTAGAACGGCCGCAGCCGGTCGGGCGACATCGTGTCCGACAGCATCATCTGCCGCACGTCCTCGTAGCGCGTCAGCACCCAGGCGCGCAGCGCCGGGCTCCAGTGCACCGGGTCCTCGTCCTGCAGCCGGGCAAACAGCGGAAACGGATTGCGCCGCAGCGCGGGATCGGCCGGGTCGTAGATCGGGGGCGCCAGCGTCGTCATGGCGGGCAAGCTACAGCAGTCTGCGGCCGGCCGCTGGCCCGTGCGCGACAGCAGCGCCCGGTTCCGGCCCCGCGACCGATCCCGATTTTTCCGGATGGCCATCGCGCCGGCGGCTGATAGCCTCTGCGGCTCGATGACCGACCCGACGCCCGCCGCCCTGCTCGACGACACCAGCGCGCTGATCCCCGAGGTGTTCGAGGTGCACGGCCGCAGCCAGCCCGACAAGGACGCGGTGATCTGCGGCCCGGTGCGCCGCAACTGGGGCGACTTCAACGCCAACATCAACCGCGTGGCCAACGCGCTGGGTGCGCGCGGCGTCGGCCCGGGCCGGCAGGTGGCGGTGCTGATGGGCAATTCGGTCGAGATGCTCGAGGTGGTGTTCGGCGTCGTCAAGTCCGGCGCCTGCGTGGTGCCGCTGTCGGGGCTGCTGACCGGTGAGCAGTTGGCCATGCTGATCGACGACAGCGATGCGGTGATGCTGTTCGCCAGCGCCGACTTCATCGACCGCCTCGGCGCCAAGCTGGCGCGCTGCCCCAAGCTGTGGGCCGACGGCTGCATCTCGGTGTTCCACGAGGCTCCGGGCTGGCTGCCGTTCGAGCGCTTCGCCGCCGGCGCCGGCACCGGCGCGCCCGGTGCCCGCTGCGATGCCGGCCTGCCGTTCAACATCATCTACAGCTCGGGCACCACCGGGCTGCCCAAGGGCATCGTGCAGACGCACCGGGCCCGCACCCACTGGGCCTTCAGCAATGCGATCGAGCTCGGCATCGGCGAGCCGAGCCGGGCGCTGACGACCACCGCGCTGTACTCCAACGGCACCTGGCTGGTGATGCTGCCGGCGCTGTTCAGCGGCGGCACCTGCGTCGTGATGCCGGCCTTCGACCCGGCCGAGTTCCTGGCCACGGTGCAGCGCGAGCGCATCAGCCACACGTTCATGGTGCCGGTGCAGTTCGCGATGGTGCTGGCGCGGCCCGAGTTCGACGCCACCGACCTGTCGTCGCTGCAGAGCCTGCTGTGCGCCGGCTCGCCGCTGCGGCGCGAGGTCAAGCGCGAGGTCATCGCGCGCTTCGGCAACAAGCTGACCGAGCTGTACGGCTTCTCCGAGGGCTTCGGCGCGATGCTCAAGCCGCAGCAGCATGCGCAGCGCTTCGACAGCGTCGGCCGGCCGGTGCTGGGCTTCGAGGTGCGCATCGTCGACGACGAAGGCCGCGAGCTGCCGCCCGGCGCGGTCGGCGAGATCGCCGGCTACGGCGCCGGGATGATGGCCGGCTACCACCGCCGGCCCGAGCAGACCGCGGCGCTGGTCTGGCGCGACGAGCGCGGCCGCAGCTTCATCCGCTCGGGCGACGTCGGCAAGGTCGACGAGCAGGGCTTCATCACGCTGGTCGACCGCAAGAAGGACATGATCATCTCGGGCGGCTTCAACGTCTTCCCGGCCGACATCGAGGCCGTCGTCGGCCAGCATCCCGAGGTGCTGGACGTCACGGTGATCGGTATCCCGCACGACAAATGGGGCGAGTCGCCGCTGGCGCTGGTGATCCGCCGGCCCGGCGCCGACAGCGCCGCCGAGACCCTGATGGACTGGGCCAACGGGCGGCTGGCCCGCCACCAGCGGCTGGCCGGGCTGGAGTTCCGCGATGATTTCCCGCGCAATGCGCTCGGCAAGGTGCTCAAGCGCCTGCTGCGCGAACCCTACTGGGCGGCCACCGGCCGCGTGATCTGACACCGTCTTCCCAGGAGACCGAGCCCGCATGGACCTCATCCAGGACACCAAGCCGCTGCCGCCGTCCTCCGGCGACGACATCGTGCTGCCGCTGGCCGACCGCCGCAACCGCGTGATGTGGCTCAACAACGACCGGGTGTTCTACGCCGGGCTGCTCGGCCCGGTGAGCGTGCGCACGATGGGCGGCTGGCTGGTCTATGTCTCGCTGGGCGCGCCGCTGCGCATCGCGCTGGGCGACGCCGCCAGCGGCACGCTGGCCGGCGATGCCCCGTGGCAGACCACCGAACTCGCGGTCGTGCCGCCGTACACGCCGCACCGCCTGGCCTGCGACGAGCGGCTGATCTGCAGCATCACGGTCGAGCCCGAGACGGTCGACGAGGCCGCGCTGCCGGCCTGGTTGCGCGCCCATGCCGGCGCGGTGCCGCAGACCCATCCGGAATACGCGCGCATGCTGCAGCGCGTGCGCACCGCCCATGCCTGGCTGCGCAGCCGCGGCCGCGAGATCGACCTGCAGACCACCGGCTTCGACGAGTGCTTCTTCGGCCAGACGCTGGCGCCGCGCCGGCTCGATGCGCGCATCGCCCGCGTGCTCGAGGACATGCGCAACGACCCCTCGCGCAACACCACCGCCCAGCAGTGCGCCGAGGCGGTGGGGCTGTCGTTCTCGCGCTTCCTGCACCTGTTCAAGGCCGAGGTGGGCACGCCGTTTCGCAGCCTGCGCACCTGGAAGCGCGCCCGCAGCCTGCTGCACCACGTGACCCGCGAGACCAACCTGGTGCACGTGGCGCTGGACACCGGCTACCCCGATTCGACCCACTTCAGCCACTCGATCCGCCAGGTCTACGGCCTGAAGCCGCGCGACCTGTTCGCCGGCAGCCGCAAGCTGACGGTGCTGGGCGACAGCCCGGCCGCGCGCGCCGCGGCGCGCGCCGAGCACTGGCGCTGAGCCCGGGGCTGGCTGCGCCTCGCCCTGCCGAGGCCGCGTTTCTTGACCTGCCGCAGCGCATGCCGCGATGCGCCGGCGGCCAGCGGCTCGCGCTTTGATCTGACGCAGAGCGCCGGCGCCGGCGCTGGTCCTCAATAGCGGCTCGCCGGTCCCGCGGTGTCACCTTCGCGACGCGGCGCATTCGCCGGCGGAGAAACGCATCGATGCCACACCATCACCCACCCCATGGCCACGGCCGCAGGGCCCGGGCCGGCCTGGTGGCCGACACCCGCGGCGGGCTGAAGCTGGTGGTCGACGGGACCAGGCATGTCACCGGACTGGTCGAGGCGCTGCACGGCCAGATCCAGCGGCTGGCGCCGCCGCTGCGCCGCGTCGACATCGCCGCTGCGCCGTCGCGCCCCGACGACAGCGACGGCCTGCCGCCCGCCCGCGGCCTGACCGGCCTGGTCTACCGCAGCATCCAGGGCAGCATGCGGCGGGTCGGCGACGGGCTCGATGGCCTGCTGGCGCCGTTCGACGGCGCGCTGGCCTCGGGCGAGGCGTCGCCGCGCCGCGATCCGCTGGTCGCTGCGCTGAACGGCGTGCTCGGCGACCACCTGGTGCGCAGCGACAACCCGCTGGCGATCCCGATGCAGCTGCGCCAGCACGGCCAGCCGCTCGACGCGGGAGCGCTGGGCCCCGATGCGCCGCGCCGAGTGCTGCTGCTGGTGCACGGCCTGTGCATGAGCGACATCGGCTGGCGCCGCAACGGCCACGACCACGGCGAACTGCTGGCCCGCGCGCTCGGCGCAGCGCCGGTCTATGTCTTCTACAACAGCGGCCGGCACATCTCCGACAACGGCCGCGCGCTGGCCGACGCGCTCGAACAGCTGCTGGCCGACTGGCCGGTGCCGCTGGACGAGATCATCATCGTCGGCCACAGCATGGGCGGCCTGGTCGCCCGCAGCGCGCTGGCACAGGCGCAGGGCCAGCGCTGGCCGCAGAAGGTGCGCAAGCTGGTCTTCCTGGGCACGCCGCACCATGGCGCGCCGCTGGAGCGCGCCGGCAACTGGCTGCACCGGGTGATGGACATGAGCCCCTACGCGGCACCGTTCACCCGGCTGTCGCGGCTGCGCAGCGAAGGCATCACCGACCTGCGCCACGGCAACCTGCTGGCGGCCGACTGGCAGGGCGAGGGCCGCTTCCAGCACGCCGACCGGCGCAAGCCGGTGCCGCTGCCGGCGCACCTGCAGGCCTTTGCGGTCGCCAGCACCGCGGGCGCGCCGGGCATTGCCGGCTCGCTGCTCGGCGACGGGCTGGTGCCGGTGGACAGCGCGCTGGGCCGCCACAAGCGCCGCGCGCTCGACCTCGGGCTGCCGGCCTCGCAGCAGTGGGTGGGCCACGGCATCAGCCACCTCGACCTGCTGTGCGACCCGGCGGTGTACCGCAAGCTGCTGGCCTGGCTCGGCTGAACGGCCTTGCGCACCCGGGCGACAGCGCCGGCGCGGCACATCCCGGCACAATGGCCGGATGTCCCAAGCCCCCACCTCCGACGGCCGCCCTGACGAGGCGATTCCCACCGGCACTCCCACCGCCCCCGCCGGCGCTCCCTATGGCCTGAGCTACCCCTGCGGCGAGCCGCCGGCGCCCGGCACGGTGAGCGAGGTGGCGCCCGGCGTGCTGTGGCTGCGCATGCCGCTGCCGTTCGCGCTGAACCACATCAACCTGTGGGCGGTGGCCGACGCGGACGAGCAGGGCCCCGGCTGGGCGATCGTCGACACCGGCACCAAGACGCCCGAGGTGGTGGCCGCCTGGCGCCAGCTGATCGCCGCCGACGGCCCGCTGGCCGCCACGCCGCAGGGGGCGCGAATCACCCGGGTGTTCTGCACCCACATGCACCCCGACCATGTCGGGATGGCCGGCTGGCTGACGCGCAAGTTCCAGATCCGGCTGTGGATGACGCGGCTCGAATACCTGACCTGCCGCACGCTGACCGCCGACACCGGCCGCGAGGCGCCCGACGACGCGATCCGCTTCTACCAGCAGGTGGGCTGGCCCGAGGAGGCGCTGGACGTCTACCGCACCCGCTTCGGCGGCTTCGGCAAGTACCTGCATGCGCTGCCCGACAGCTTCCGCCGCCTGAGCGACGGCCAGACGCTGCGCATCGGCGCCCACGACTGGCGGGTGATCGTCGGCCGCGGCCATTCGCCCGAACATGCCTGCCTGCTGTGCGACGAACTCGGGGTGCTGATCTCGGGCGACCAGGTGCTGCCGCGAATTTCCAGCAACGTCAGCGTGCACCCGACCGAGCCCGACGCCGACCCGCTGGGCGACTGGATCGAATCGCTGGACCAGCTGCGGCGGACGCTGGGCGACCACCTGCTGGTGCTGCCGGCGCACGGCGAACCGTTCAAGGGCCTGCACGCCCGGCTGGACCGGCTGGCCCAGGGCCACCAGACCGGGCTGACCCGGCTGCGCCGCAGCCTGGCCGAATCGCCGAAGCGGGCGATCGACGTCTTCGGCGCGCTGTTCGCACGGCCGATCGGCGGCAAGGGCGACCTGCTGGGCATGGCCACCGGCGAGAGCCTGGCCCACATCAACTACCTGGTGGCGCGCGGCGAGGCGGTCTGCGAGACCGACGCCGACGGGGTTCGGCGCTACCGCATGAAGGTCTAGGCGCATGGGCGGCGGAGATCCGGCCCCGCGCTGGATTCCTGCCGCCCGAGCGCCTAGCCGGTCGCCAGCACGCAGGAGGTCGACGGCTGCAGCGGGCAGGGCCCGACCCAGCGCAGGCGGCCGCCGCGGGTATCGGCCGGCAACGGCACCCGCCAGGTGACAGGTTGCGGCTGGCCGCCGATCGTGTCGGCCAGCGCGCGCCACAGTTCGCTGCCCGGGTCCTGCCACTCGACGCGGTAGTTGCCGTTGCGGCGCAGGCCGCGGCTGCGGATCACCAGTTCGCCGCCCTCGATCGTCGCGCCGGGCACGCTGGCCCAGGGCCGCGCCAGCGGCTCGCCGACGAACAGGCCCTGGCCCGGCATCGCCACCGATTTCCAGTAGGCCTCGATCACCGTGGCGCCGCGCACGTAGTGGTCGATCAGCACCGAGGCCTGCGGGAACTTGGAGGGGTGGTTGCAGGGCTCCTCGACCGTGCCGTAGCTGGCGGTGGCGCCGGCGGCCAGCCATTCGGTGACCGGCATCTGGCCCTTGCCCGTCGGCAGGTAGCCGCCGAACGAGGTCAGGTGGTCGGCCACCGCGCCGGGCAGGAAATGGTTGCTCGCCGCCTGCGTCGGCCTGGCCAGGCCGGTGAAGTAGAACAGCAGGCCGGTCTGGTTCACCAGTTCGCGCGCGCTGCCGGCGGCGCTGGCGTCCAGGTAGTGGAAGGCCGGGCCGGGCGCCTGCGACCACGCGGCATCCAGGTTCAGGTAGTCGGGGTAGCGCACGCTGCGCGCGGCGTCGCTGGTGCGCACGCCCCAGCCGGTGCCGGTGGGCGCGCTGCCGTCGGCCGCCAGTCCGCGCTCGATCAGCGCCTGCGCGGCTTCGAGGGTGGCCGCGCCCAGCATCATCGAGGGCCGGATGCGCAGGTCGGTCCAGGGCCGGGTGGTGTCGGTGTCGAAATAGGCCGAGGCCTGGGTTCGGCTGCAGCCGCCGCACATCGCCGGGTCGTAGCCGAAGGCCAGCGCGCTGGTCAGGCCCATCGCGCAGCGCGCGCCGGCCACCCGCGACGGCCGGGTCCAGGTGACCAGCGTGGCCTGGATGCCGGCCGGCAGCCGGGCGTCGAGGTCGGCCTTCAGCGGCGCGAAGTCGCTGTCGCCGATCTGGTCGCCGTCGGTCGGGATCGCGACGGCGAACAGGTTCGCTTCGGGGATGCCGCGGGCGCGCTGGTAGGCGCGGGCGATCGCCTCGCTGGTCGGGTCGCCCACGGCGTAGAGCACGGCCAGGTCGGCGGCGGCGAGGCCGGTGCGCGGCAGCTCGGGCGGTCGGGCCGGCGCCAGGCTGGCCGCCGCCGCGTTGCCGACCGGGGCCTCGGCGCCGACGAGGGCAGCCGCTGCCAGCCGTGGCGGCGGCGGGTCGACGGCCGGCGAGACGGCCGAAGGCAGCAAGGCCTGGCCGTCGGGTTCACCGACCGTCGTGACGGTTGCGGCGGGTGCGGACAGCGCCGACTCGGCCGGCGCGGTACCGCCGCCGCCACAGGCCACCAAGGCTGCGAGGACCAGCAACATCGGTCCGAGTCTAGAGCGCCGGCCGGCGCTGAACCTGAGCTTCATGCCGGGCTCTATCGGCGCCCGGCAGCCGGGCTGAAGGACCGGCGCATCGGCGGCGCCCGGCGCGCCGGCCTTGCGTAGGATGCCGCCCATGGACAGGCCCCGGCTCGCTCCCCTTTCGATGCCGCCGCACGGGGTCGCCCACACGGTGGCCGTCACCCAGGTGCGGCAGATCCTTCTGGGCGTGCGCCGGCAGGGGCAGGATGTCGCGCCGCTGCTGCAGCGCGCCGGGATCCCACCCGCCTTGCTCGAATCGCCGCTGGCCCGGGTTTCGCTGGCGCAGTACGCGCTGCTGATCCGGGTGCTGCGCCGCCACACCCGCGACGAGCTGTGGGGCCTGTGCAGCCGGCCCTTGCGGGTCGGCAGCTTCGGCCAGTGCGCCGCTCAGTTGGTGCACTGCGGCACGCTGGAGCAGGCGCTGCGCCAGGGCTTCCGCCATTACCACGGGCTGATCGACGACTTCGTTCCCCGCCTGTCGTTGCAGGGCGGCCTGGCCCGCGTGCAGATCGTTCGCCGTGCCGCGCCCGATGCACTGCTGGACTATGCCCAGAAGGCCTTCCTGCTGTTCAGCTTCGGACTGGCGTCGTGGCTGGTGGCGCGGCGGGTGCCGGTGCTGGCGGTGGACTACACCGCGACCGGACCGGGCAGCGACACCTCGCGCGTCTACCAGGCGCCGATCCGCCACGGCGCCCTGCACACCGGCTTTGCCTTCGAGGCCCACTGGCTGGCGCTGCCGGTGGTGCAGAACCCGCAGAGCCTGCGCGAGTTCCTGGCCCGCGCGCCTGCCAACCTGGTGATCCGCTATCGCGACACCGGCAGCGTGTCCGAGCGGCTGCGCCGGCTGCTCAGCCGGCGGCTGGAGGGCGAGCTGCCGTCGCTGCAGACCGCCAGCCAGTGGCTGGCGATGACGCCGCAGACGCTGCGCCGCCGCCTGGCCGAGGAAGGCCACGGCTACCAGGCACTGAAGGATGCACTGCGCCGCGACACCGCGATAGCCTACCTGGCGCGGCCCGAGCTGACGCTGATCGAGATCGCCCGCCGCCTGGGCTTCTCCGAGCCCAGCACCTTCCACCGCGCGTTCAAGAAGTGGTGCGGCGTGGCGCCCGGCGAGTACCGGCAGACCCGGCTGGCCGCCCCGGCGCTGCGCCATACTGCGGCGCCCCGGCCTCCGCTTGCCGATCCATGAAGAGTGCCCTGTTCGTCGACGTCGACAATGTCTTCACCCAGTTGCGTGCGCTGCAGCCGGCGGCGGCCGAGCGCTTCGCGCGCCAGCCCGGCGAGTGGATCCGCTGGCTGAGCGGATCGCTGGAGATCCCCGGAGACCACCACGACGGCAGCGCCCGCCGGCGCCTGCTGGTGCGCCGCTGCTACCTGAACCCGAACTGGTACCAGGGTTACCGCTACGCCTTCCTGCGCGCCGGCTTCGAGATCGTCGACTGCCCGCCGGTCACCAGCCAGGGCAAGACCAGCACCGACATCCACATGGTGCTCGACATCGTCGACCTGCTGCAGCACGAGACCCGCTACGACGAGTTCATCGTGCTGTCTGCCGATGCCGACTTCACCCCGGTGCTGCGCAAGCTGCGCCGCCACGACCGCCGCACCTCGGTGCTGGCGATCGGCTTTCCGTCGGCGGCCTACCAGGCCTGCGCCGACCTGCTGATCGACGAGCGGCTGTTCGTCGAGCAGGCGCTGGGGTTGGCCGCCGAGCCGGCCGAGGCCGCCGAGCGGCCGGTCGACGGTACGACGCTCGACGCCACGACCGGCGACACCGGCGACACCGGCGGTAAGGCCGCAGCGCCGGCCGGCCGCCGTGCCAGTGCCGACGAGCTGGCGCAGATCGCCCACCTGATCGAGACGGCGGTGGCGCAGTCACCGGTGCCGGTGGCGGCCGGCGCGCTGGCGTCGCGCCTGCGCCAGGGCTTCGCACCGCTGCTCGACGACTGGTGCGGCCACGGCAGCTTCAAGCCCTTCTTCCGCTCGCTGGGTCTGGGCCGCCTGCTATGGATCAGCGGCTCGGGCGGCCGCATTGCCGACCCGGCGCGCCATGCGGTGGAACCGCGCGAGGCCGGCGACGCTGGAGCGGCCGGCGAGACCGACGCCGCCTGGGGCCCCCACGCCGCGCTGCTGCCGCTGGCCCGCGAGATCAGCCAGCTGACCGGCGCGCCGCTGCTGCCGCCGCCGACCCTGCGCGCGGTGCTCGACGCGCTGTGCGCCGACCTGGCGACCCACCCCTACGAGCCGACCGAGACCGCCCGGCGCGTGCACGCGGCCTGTGCCGACGCCGGCCTCGAGGTGTCGCTGCGCGAGGTGGTGTTCATCCTGCGCGGCATGCAGCTCAACGGCCATGTCTTCGGTCGCGGCCAGGACGACCCACGCACGCTGACGCAGCGCCTGTACAGCCAGCTGCTGTTCCTCTGCCAGCGCGAGCAGATGGTGATCGACGAGGCGGCCAGGGCGCAGATCCGGCAGTGGATCGGCGCCGACCTGCTGGCCTGAGACATGCCGCCGCCGCGCCGCCGCCTGCTGCAACGGCTGAAGGCCTGGTTCAGGCCGGCGCCGCCGCCGACCGCCGAGCGCCAGCAGGCCCAGGCGCTGATCCGCGCGGTCGACGCCGGCGGCCTGCCCTTGAATCCGGGGCGGGTCAACCAGATCGCGCGCCAGCTCGGGCTCGAGGTGTCGGCCCGGGCGCCGGTCGAACAGACCCTCGAACGGATCCGCGCGGCGCTGCGGCGCCCCGACCTGCCGATCGATCCGCCCGCCTCCTGACAAACCCTGGCTGAGCAGTTTGGCCAATGCCGGCGCGCGGCCTGGCCATTGGCATCCGGCCGCGCCGGGCGCACGCTATGGCCTGCAGTTCACGGGCAGCGCATGAGCTTCGACTTTTCCGACCTTCACGTCTTCGTCAGCGGCGGCAGCAGCGGCATCAACCTGGGCATCGCCGAGGCCTTTGCCGGGGCAGGCGCCCGCCTCTCGCTGATGAGCCGCTCGGCCGGCAAGGTCGAGGCCGCCGCGGCACGGCTGCGCGGGCTGGGCGCCGAAGCGGCGGGCTACAGCGCCGACGTGCGCCAGCCCGACGCGGTGCAGGCCGCGCTGGCCGCCGCGCACACGCGCTTCGGCGACATCGACGTGCTGGTCTCGGGCGCGGCGGGCAATTTCCTCGCCACCGCGCTGGGCATGTCGCCGAACGGCTTCAAGACCGTCGTCGACATCGACCTGCTCGGCAGCTTCAACGTGCTGCGCCTGTCGCACCCGTTCCTGCGCAAGCCGGGCGCCTGCCTGATCAGCCTGTCGGCCAGCCAGGCCTTCGTGCCGACGCCGTTCCAGGCGCATGTCTGCGCCGCCAAGTCCGGCGTCGACATGCTGACCCGGGTGCTGGCGCTGGAATGGGGCCCGGAGGGCATCCGCATCAACAGCATCGTGCCCGGCCCGGTGGCCGACACCGAGGGACTGAGCCGGCTGGCGCCGACGCCCGAGACGCTGGAGGCGATGGCCCGGCGCGTGCCGCTGCGCCGGCTGGGCAGCCGCGCAGACATCGCCAACCTGGCGATGGTGCTGGCCTCGCCGCTGGGCGAATGGATCACCGGCGCGGTGATCCCGGTCGACGGCGGCATCTCGCTGACCGGGCCGCGCGACTTCGCGGCTGCCGCCGAAGCCGCCGCTGCCGGCCGGAGCGCCGCATGACGACCGCTTCGCCCGGCGTCGAATCGCCGCACGACGGCCGCGCCCGCCGCATCCCGTTCCTGCAGACGATCGGCGCGCAACTGACCCGCGAGGCCGCCGGTGTCGCCGTCGTGCAGCTGGACCTGCGGCCCGACCTGCTGAACAACCACGGCGGCGGCCACGGCGGCGTCGTGATGAGCCTGCTCGACAGCGCGATGGCCAACGCGGCGCTGAGCAAGATCGACTACCGCCGCGAGGTCGTGACGATCGACATGCACATCGCCTTCATGAAGCCCGCCACCGGCCGGCTGACGGCCACCGGCCGCGCCATGGGCGGCGGCCGCAAGGTCTGCTTCTGCGAGGCCGAGATCGTCGACGAAGCCGGCGAGGTGACCGCCAGGTCCATGGGCACCTTCCGTTACCGCGTGCCGGGCCCCTCGCTGGCCGGCGAATGACGCGCCCGAGACCATCGCCAACCAGGAGACATCGATGACACAGGCCGTACACGTGGTCGGCGTGGGCATGATCCCGTTCACCAAGCCCGGGGCCAGCGAGTCCTACGACCGGATGGGCGCCAAGGCGGCCCGGCTGGCGCTGGACGACGCCGGCATCGCCTACGACCAGGTCGAGCAGGCCTATGTCGGCTACGTGTTCGGCGACTCCACCGCCGGCCAGGCCGCGCTGTACGGCGTGGGCTTGAGCGGCATCCCGATCGTCAACGTCAACAACAACTGCTCGACCGGATCGACCGCACTGTTCCTGGCCCGCCAGGCGGTGGCCTCGGGCGCCGCCGACTGCGTGCTGGCGCTGGGCTTCGAGCAGATGGTGCCCGGCCCGCTGAAGGGCACCTGGACCGACCGGCCGTCGCCGCTGGCGCGCTTCATCGAGACGATGACCGAGGACCAGGGGTGGGAGCCCAGCGCACCGCGGGCAGCGCAGTTCTTCGGCGGCGCGGCGCGCGACTACATCAAGGAATTCGGCATCGCGCCCAGCACCTTCGCCCGCATCTCGGTCAAGGCGCGCCAGCATGCGGCGCGCAACCCGCTGGCGGTGTTCCGCCAGACCGTCACGCTCGACGAGGTGCTGGCCGCGCCGACGGTGTTCGACCCGCTGACCCGGCTGCAATGCTGCCCGCCGACCTGCGGCGCCGCCGCGGCGATCGTCTGCAGCGAGGGCTTCGCGCGCCGCCACGGGCTGGACCGCCGCGTGCGCATTGCCGCGCAGGCGATGACCACCGACGGCGAATCGACCTTCGCCGGCCACGACATGCGCAAGCTGGTCGGCGCCGACATGGCCCGCGCCGCGTCGGCCAAGGTCTACGCCGCCGCGGGCATCGGCCCGGAGGACGTCGACGTCGTCGAGCTGCACGACTGCTTCACCGCCAACGAGCTGATCACCTACGAGGCACTGGGCCTGACGCCCGAGGGCACGGCCGAGAAGTTCATCCTCGACGGCGACAACACCTATGGCGGGCGGGTCGTCACCAATCCGTCCGGCGGGCTGCTCAGCAAGGGCCACCCGCTGGGCGCGACCGGGCTGGCACAGTGCGCCGAGCTGACCTGGCAGCTGCGCGGCCAGGCCGACCAGCGCCAGGTCGACGGCGCCCGGCTGGCGCTGCAGCACAACCTCGGTCTCGGCGGCGCCTGCGTCGTGACCCTCTATCAGAAAGTCGACGCATGACCCTCGACACCCGCTACATCGGCCACCGCCTCGAGCCCTATACCGCCGACGTCGAGAAGGGCCGGCTGAAGTTCTTCGCCAAGGCGATCGGCCAGGCCGACCCGGTCTACACCGACGAAGCCGCCGCCCGCGCCGCCGGGCACCCGGCGCTGCCGGTGCCGCCGACCTTTTTGTTCTGCCTCGAGATGGAGTCGCCCAACCCCGGCGCCTTGCGCGAGCTGCTGAAGCTGCCGCTGCCCAAGGTGCTGCACGGCGAACAGCGTTTCACTTATCACGCGATGGCCTATGCCGGCGACACGCTGCGCTTCGAGCAGCGCATCGCCGACATCTACGCGAAGAAGGGCGGCCTGCTCGAATTCGTCGTCCGCGAGACCCGCGTGACCAACCAGCACGGCGCGCATGTCGCCGATCTTCAGGGCATCACGGTGGTGCGACATGGTTGATACCTCCCGAATCCAGGCCGGCGATCCGCTGCCCAGCTTCACGACCGAGCCGATCTCGCGCCTGACGCTGGCGCTGTACTGCGGCGCCTCGGGCGACCACAACCCGATGCATGTCGACATCGACTATGCCAAGGCCGGCGGCTCGCCCGACGTGTTCGCCCACGGCATGCTGTCGATGGGCTACCTCGGCCGGCTGCTGACGAACTGGGTGCCGCAACGACAGCTGCGCGAGTACGGCGTGCGCTTCGTCGCGATCACCCAGGTCGGTGACACGATCACCTGCAGCGGCACGGTGACCGAGCTGTTCGAGGCCGGCGGCGAGCGCCGCGCCCGGCTGAGCCTGCAGACCACCAACCAGCACGGCCAGGTCAAGCTCAGCGGCGACGCCGTCGTGGCCCTTGCCTGAGGAGCATCGATGATCGCCCAACCCAAACCCGCCTGGATGGACAGCGACCTCGAGCAGCTGGCCGACACCGCCAACCGCTTCTTCGACCGCGAGTGCCTGCCCAATGACGCGCGCTGGCGCGAGCAGCGCCGCGCCGACCGCGAGCTGTGGACGACGGCCGGCGCCGCCGGCCTGCTGTGCGCCAGCATCCCCGAGCAATACGGCGGCGGTGGCGGCCACTTCGGCCATGAGGTGGTGCTGACGCAGAGCCATGCCTACAAGATGGCCGGCGGCTTCTCGAACAGCGTGCACTCGGGCATCGTCGCGCACTACATCCTGCGCTACGCGACCGAGGCGCAGAAGCTTCGCTGGCTGCCGAAGATGGCCTCGGGCGAGATGGTCGCCGCGATCGCGATGACCGAGCCTGGCGCCGGCACCGACCTGCAGGCGATCCGCACCAGCGCCAAACGTGTCAAGGGCGAGGACGGCGACCACTACGTGATCAACGGCGCCAAGACCTTCATCACCAACGGCTACCACGCCAACCTGGTCTGCATCGTCGCGCGCACCGGCCCCGAGCAGGGCGGCAAGGGCATCAGCCTGGTCATGGCCGAGACCGACGGCCTGGCCGGCTACCGCCGCGGCAAGCTGCTCGACAAGGTGGGCCAGCACACGATCGACACCGCCGAGCTGTTCTTCGACGACATGCGCGTGCCCTGCCACCAGCTGCTGGGCACCGAGGAGGGCCGCGGCTTCGTCCAGTTGATGGAGCAGCTGCCGCGCGAGCGCCTGATCATCGCCGTCGGCGGCGTCGCGACGATGCAGCGGGCGATCGACGAGACGCTGGCCTACGTGCAGCAGCGCCACATCTTCGGCAAGCCGCTGATGGCGATGCAGAACACCCGCTTCAAGCTCGCCGAGTGCCAGACCAAGCTGACGATCGCGCGCAGCTTCGTCGACGACTGCATCGGCCGCGCGATCGACGGCACGCTGGACGTGGCGACCGCGTCGATGGCCAAGTGGTGGGTCAGCGAGATGGTCGGCCAGGTCGTCGACGAATGCGTGCAGCTGCACGGCGGCTATGGCTACATGAACGAATACCCGATCGCCCGGCTGTACGCCGACACCCGGGTCGGCCGCATCTACGGCGGCAGCAACGAGGTGATGAAGGAACTGATCGCCCGCGCGATGGAAGGGGGCCGGCGATGAGCGCGTTGAACCTCGAGATCGACGACGGCGTCGCGACGCTGACGATGAGCCGGCCCGAGGCGCGCAACGCGCTGAGCGCCGAGATGAAGGAGGCCTTCGCGGCCACGGTGCCGCGGCTGGCCGCCGACCCGGCGGTCCGCGCGGTGGTGCTGACCGGCGCCGGCGGTGCCTTCGGCGCCGGCGGCGACCTGCGCGGCATGCTCGCGGTGCGCGACCAGATGGACGTGATCGGCTGGCGCCGGCGCATGACCGAGGTGCAGCCCTGGATGCGCGCGCTGGTCGAGCTCGACAAGCCGCTGGTCGCCGCGGTCGACGGCGTCGCCTACGGCGCCGGCTTCAGCCTGGCGCTGATGGCCGATTTCGTGATCGCGACGCCGCGCGCGCGCTTCTGCATGTCGTTCGCCAAGGTCGGCCTGGTGCCCGACTTCGCGGCGATGTACACGCTGCCGCGGGTGGTCGGCGTGCAGCGCGCCAAGGAGCTGATGCTGTCGGCCCGCGAGGTCGGCGCCGAGGAGGCGCTGCGCCTGGGCATCGCGATGGAAGTGGTGCCCGCCGACGGCCTGATGGACCGCGCCACCGCGCTGGCGCGCAGCTTCACCGGCGCGTCGCCGCTGGCCGTGAGCCTGGTCAAGCGCGAGCTCGGCATGGCGCTGGCCACCGATCTGCAGACCACGCTGGCCGCCGAGGCCGACCACCAGGCGCTGTGCTTCCAGAGTGCCTACCATGGCCGGGCCGTGCAGGCCTTCCTGGACAAGCAGCCGGCGGCGTTCCAGTTCCCGGCCGTGCCCGACAAGCCCGCGAAGAAGGAGTGAACATCATGGCAAACATGCTCGAAGGCAAGGTCGTCATCGTCACCGGTGCCGGCGGCGGCATCGGCCGCGACATCGCGCTGCAGTCGGCCGCGCAGGGCGCGAAGGTCGTCGTCAACGACATCGGCGCATCGGTCTCGGGCGAGGGCGGCGATACCGGACCGGCGCAGCGCGTGGTCGGCGAGATCGTCGCCGCCGGCGGCCAGGCCACCGCCAACACCGACAGCGTCAGCGAGGCGGCCAGCGCCGGGCGCATCGTGCAGAACGCGCTCGACGTGTTCGGCCGTGTCGACGTGGTCGTCAACAACGCCGGCATCCTGCGCGACCGCTTCTTCCACAAGATGAGCCTGGACGAGTGGGACGCGGTGATCAAGGTCCACCTGTACGGCGCGTTCTACGTCAGCCGCGCCGCCGCGAACCACTTCAAGGAGCAGGAGGGCGGCGCCTTCGTGCACATGACCAGCACCTCGGGGCTGATCGGCAACTTCGGCCAGGCCAACTACGCGGCGGCCAAGCTCGGCATCGCGGCGCTGTCGAAGAGCATCGCGCTGGACATGCAGAAGTTCAACGTTCGCAGCAACTGCATCGCGCCCTTCGCCTGGAGCCGGATGATCGGCAGCATCCCGACCGACACGCCCGAGCAGCAGGCGCGGGTGGCCAAGATCCAGCAGATGACGCCGGCCAAGATCGCGCCGATCGCCGTCTACCTGGCCAGCGACGCGGCAAAGGACGTCACCGGCCAGATCTTCGCGGTGCGCAACAACGAGATCTTCCTGATGAGCCAGCCGCGCCCCGAGCGCAGCGTGCACCGCAGCGAAGGCTGGACGCCCGAGACCGTGGCCAGCCACGCGATGCCGGCGCTGAAGTCGGGCCTCTATGCGCTCGACCGCTCGGGCGACGTGTTCACCTGGGACCCGATCTGACCTCCGATCCGAGCGCGGCGTAGCCGGCTGCGCAGGCCGCCAGGGTCCAGACGATCACCGCTCCCGAGGGCAGGTCGAGCAGCGCCGACAGCACCAGGCCCAGCGCGTAGCCGCTGGCGCCCAGCGCATAGGCCACCAGCTGGCGGCGCCGGCCGTGCAGCGCCCGGGTGGCGAGCGCCGGGATGATCAGGCTCGAGAACACCAGGTAGACGCCGACCCGCTGCACCGACGCGGTGACCGCCAGCGCGAACGCGGCATAGAAGCCGAAGCGACCCAGCCGCTCGACCCAGCCGAGCGCCAGCGCCGCCAGCAGCAGCGCCGACACGGCGGCCAGCCCCAGCAGCTGCGGCGCGTCGACCCACAGGATCTGGCCGACCAGCAGCTCCTTCAGGTGTTCGCCGCCGTGCGGGTTGCCGGCCAGCAGCAGGATGCCGGCACAGGCGGCCAGGATGAACATCACGCCGATCAGCGCTTCCTGCTGCTCGGGCGCCTTGCGCTCGGTCCAGGTCAGCAGCAGCGCGCCGGCCAGCGCGGCGCAGATCGCCGCGGCCTGCACCGCGATGCCGCCTTCGGGCAGGCCCAGCGAATCGGCGGCGATCACGCCCAGGCCGGCGATCTGGGCGATCGCCAGGTCGATGAAGACGATGCCGCGGTCCAGCACCTGCATGCCCAGCGGCACATGGGTGGCCAGCACCAGCAGGCCGGCGATGAGCGCCGGGCCGAGGATGCCCCAGTCGAGCGCGCTCGGGTTCATCGCCGCGCTCCGGCGGCGAGCAGGCGCGCGATGGTGTCGTCGAACAGGCCGAACAAGTCCTTTGCCGCCTCGGTGCCGCCGACCGTGAACGGGATCTTCACCACCGCGACGCCGGCGTTCCGGCCCAGCCACTCGGACGGCCGCGGGTCCTGGTAGGCCGCGTACAGCACCATCTGCGCCGGGGTCTGCTTCAGCGCCGCCAGCACCGCCTGCAGGTGCGAGACGGTCGGTTCGATGCCCGGCTTGGGTTCGAGCACCGCCACCTCCTTCAGCCCGAGCCAGTCGTACAGGTATACGAAGGCCTTGTGCTGCGAGACCACCGGCAGGCCCTTCAGAGGTGCTGCCTGCGCGGTCCAGCGGGCGATCGCCTGCTGCCAGCGTTGCGCGAAATCGGCCTGCTGCCGGGCGTACTGGGCCGCGTTGGCCGGATCGAGCTGCTGCAGCCGGGTGGCCAGCGCCGCGGCCACCAGCGCGATGTTGCGCGGGTCGGTCTGGATGTGCGGGTTGCCGGCGGCGTGCACGTCGCCCTGGGCGCGGTCGAGCTGGGTCGGCACTTCGAGCCTGCGCACCGCATCGGCGGCGGCGAAGTGGCCCGGCTGGCCCGGCTGCACCTTGGCATTGCCCGACTGCTGCAACAGCACCGGCAGCCAGCCGATCTCCAGTTCGGCGCCGGTGCAGACCACCAGGTCGGCATTGCGCGCCCGGGCGATCAGGCTCGGCTTGGCCTGGATCTGGTGCGGGTCCTGCAGCGCGGTGGTGGCGACCGACACCTCGACCAGCGCGCCGCCGATCGCCTGGGTCAGCGCGCCCCATTCGGGCTCGCAGGCCAGCACGCGCAGCGCGGCCTGGGCCGGTACGGCGATCAGCAGCAGCGCGGCAGCCAGCAGCGCCGCGAGGGGATGGCGATGGATCATGGTTGGGCTCCCGAATCAATAGCCGTGCGCGCCGTGCGCGCCCAGGCTCATCTGGTACTGCAGGAAGACCTGCCGGTCGCTGACGCCCTCGCGCGAGCGGTCCTGCGCCAGCTGAAGCCGCAGGCGCGAGAACTCGCTGGCGCTGAAGTCGAGCATCAGCGTGTTCTTGGCCGGCCGGAAGGCGCTGTCGGCGAAGGCCCCGGCGTTGGCGCCGTAGTCCGGGCTGCCCGGGTCCAGGCGTTCGGTGCGCAGGCCCAGGCGCCAGCGCGGCATGAACTGGTAGACGCCCTGCAGGTACCAGCCCGATTGCGTGGCGTGGTAGCTGCCCGGGCTGTCGGCACCGCCGACGTCGTAGACCAGGTTGCCGCTGCGCAGGCTGCGCAGGTACTCGCCCTGCAGCTTGAAGTTCGTGCGCGTCGCATTGCCGTCGGGCGCCCATTTCCACACCGCATCGGCGACCCAGACCCGGGTGTTGCCGCTGAAGGCGCTGGTCACGGTGCTGCCGGCGGCGTTGCTGCCGCTCAGCGCCTGGTCCTGCGCCTTCGTGCCCTGCACCGACAGGCCGGCGCGCCAGCTGTGGCTGTCGCCGAGGTCGCCGCCGGCGTGGGCGGTCAGCGCGACCATCCCGGCGCCGTTGCGCGACAGGTCGCTGCCCGGGTAGCCGCGACCCCGACCGACTTCGAGGCCCAGCGCGATGTACTGATCGGTCGGCGCCAGCCAGCTCAGCTGCAGGCCGTCGTCGCCGTACTGGGTGCCGAGCAGGGCCTGGTAGGCCAGCGGGTTGTCGACGAAGTCCCAGGTGTGGGCATGCTGCGGGTTCAGGTAGCCGATGCCGGAGAAGAAGCGGCCAGCCTTCAGCGACAGGCCATGGCCCAGCGCGGTGGTCTGCACGAAGGCCTCCTCGACCGAGGCGGTGTTGTCGGGTGCCAGCGCGATCGCGGCCTGGCCGCGCCACCAGGGGTCGATGCTGGCGGAAAAGCCCAGCTCGGACTCGGCCAGGCTGAAGCCGCGCGAGCCGGGCGAGAGCTCGGTGTCGGGCGGCAGCTGGAAGCCGGTGATCGCGCGCTTGGCGGGGTCCTGCGTGCTGCCGCTGTACAGGCCCGAGAGGATCAGCGAGATCGCCGGGTTGAAGGCGTTCGCCGCGGCGGCCGGTGCAGCGGCGGGCGACGCCGGCGGTGCCGGCGGCGGCAGTGGTGGTGCGGCCGCCGCCGCGGCGACCGGTGCCGGCGCGGAAGATGCGGCGGCAGCGGCTTCGGCTGCCCTCAATCGGGTCTCGAGGGCGCGCATCCGGGCCTCGTAGTCGGCCCGCATCGCGGTGATTTCCTGGCGCAGTGCGCGGATGTCGGACGCGCTGTCCGCGGGTGTGTCGGCGCGGGCCAGTAGGGGCCCGGCCAGGGCGAGCGCGAGGCTCGCCGGAAGCAGCTTGTGCATGGTGCTCGTTCCAGGGAAAACAGTCGGGAGCTGCCGGCCCGCAGCAGTGGCGGGCCGGCAGCACGATCAGCCTTCAGCGGGGAACGGCAGGCGGCGCGCGGCTCTGGTAGGCGAGGGTGGGGGCCGCCGGCCGGCCTCGGGCGATGCCCGCCTCGGGCGACGCCTGGCCCGCAGTGAGCGCCGGAAGCGTGGGCGGTGCAGCGACCAGCGCGCCGGCGTCGATGGCCGCTGCCGCCAGGCACAGATCGCAGTCCAGCGCGTGTGGCGCCTGCTTGTCCGCCGCGCCGCCGCCCGCCTCGACGGCCGCATGCGAGCCGGCATGCCAGGCCGCCGCGGTCTGCGCGATCGGCAACAGCAGCGCCAGCCAGATCAGCCAGGCCAGGCCGATCGGTCGTCGCAGGAACTGCCGGGTCGCGCGCATCGTCAAGGTCGGCATCTTACGGCCTGGCATGGCGGCCCGGCGCCGCCTCCGGCCGACCGGACGCCGCCGGTCAGCGCCGCTGCGACGCCAGCCGGATCAGGTCGGCCAGGCCACGCACGCCCAGCTTGGCCATCAGCCGCGACTTGTGGACCTCGACCGTGCGCGCGCTGATGCCCAGCAGGCTGCCGATGCTTCGGTTGTCCAGGCCGTCGACGACATGGCGCATGACCTCGCGTTCGCGTGGCGACAGGCTGGCCTGGATCGGCCAGACCGGGTCGTCGCGGCCCGCGGCGGCGCCGGCGAAGGCGCGCTCGATCGCCTCGACCAGCGCGTCGTCGTCGAACGGCTTCTCGAGAAAGTCGATCGCCGCGGCCTTGAAGGCCTGGCGCGCGGCGGCGATGTCGCCGTGGCCGGTGACGATGATCACCGGCATCGCCGCCGGATGACCGGCCAGCACGGCCTGCAGGTCCAGCCCGCTCATGCCCGGCATCCGGATGTCGACGACGACGCAGCCGCGCCACTGCGGGTCGAGCACGCGCAGGAAGTCCTCGGCGCAGCCGAACACCGCCGTCGGGTAGCCGCGCAGGCTCAGCAGCAGCGCGAGCGAGTCGCGCACCGCCGCGTCGTCGTCGACGATGAAGACGGTCTGGCTGTGCATCACAGGCTGTCAGTCGTCGCCGGGCGGGTTCAGCGGCAGCAACAGGCGAAACCGCCCGGCCGCGCCGGCCTCGGCCCACAGCCGGCCGTCGTGCGATTCGACGATCGCCCGGCTGATGAACAGTCCGATGCCCATGCCGCCCGGCTTGCTCGACGGGCGCGATTCGAACAGGCCCGGCAGGTCTTCCGGCGCGATGCCGCGGCCGCTGTCGTCGACTTCGAGCAGCGCCGCCTTGCCGGCTGGCGTCAGGCGCAGCGTCACGCGCGCCGCCCGCGCGCCGCCGGCCGCGGCGTCGACGGCATTGGCCACCAGATTGCGGATGACGACCTCGATCTGCACCCGGTCGACCCAGGCCGGCGGCAGGCCGGGCTCGACGCTGGCATCGATCCGCACGCCTGCCGCTTCGGCACGCGGCCGCTGCGATTCGACGACCTCGCGCAGCAGTTCGCCCAGGTCGGCCGGCTGCAGTTCGGTGGCGCGGTGGCGGAAGAAGTCCTTCAGGCGGCGCACGACCTCGCCGGCACGGTTGGCTTCGTGCACCAGGTTGCCGGCCACCTGATCGAGGCGGGGCCCGTCCGCCGGCGCGGACGGCGCGGCGCGCTCGGCCAGCAGCTGCAGCGAACGGGCGTAGCTGCGCAGCGCCGTCAGCGGCTGGTTCAGTTCGTGGGCCAGCGCCGCGGCCATGTCGCCGGCCGCGGCCAGGTGCAGCGAGGCGCGCAGCGCTCGCTCGCTCTGTTCACGCTCGTCGACCGTGGTGCCCAGCAGCAGGCCCATCGCCCCCAGCGCGCACATCAGCATCTGCAGGTCGAACACGGTGGGCGGTGCGTGGCTCGAGGACTGCACCGCCAGGATCAGCAGCAACTGCACCAGCGCCGCCGACCACGCGGCGCCGACGAAGCCGAAGCGCGCCGCCGCCCAGGCCACCGGCAGGAACAGCAGGTAGAAGAACTTGAACTGGTCCTGCGGCGCCCGTCCGAACACGCTCCAGGCCGCCAGCAGCGCCAGCGCGGCGATCAGCCACCATTCCAGCGTGGCGAGCATGGCCCGGGTCTCGAACCGGCGGGCGGCGCTGCACAGCGCGATCAGCACCGGCAGCATCACGATCAGGCCGACGGCGTCGCCGACCCAGCTGCGCAGCAGCGCGGTGGCCCAGCGGTCGGCCGGCGCGCCGCCCAGCGCGATCAGCGGGCCGACGAACATCAGCGCCGCGAGCGCGCAACCGGCGGCCACCAGCAGCAGGAAGACGATGAAGTCGCGCCGTGTCGTGATCACCGGCAGCGCACCGAGCCAGTGCCTGACCGCCAGCGCCAGCGCCCCGTAGGCGGCCGACAGCGCCGCCGCCGCGAGCAGCTCGGCCAGCGGCGGCGACGGCCAGCCGCGCATCGCGGCGGCCAGCACCAGCGTCGCGGCCACCAGCCACCAGCGGCGCGGCTGCCTGGCCAGCAGCGCCACCGCCAGCGCGGCCTGGGGGTTCCACGGCGTGATGCTGGTGCCGCGCATCGGCTGGACGAAGCTCGCCCAGTCGAGCAGCAGGTACAGCACGACGAAGCCGGCGGCCACCGCGGCCGACGCATCGCCCAGGCCGCTGTCGGCCGGACGCGACGGGGCAGGCGCGAGACCGGCCATCGCGCTGCGCGTCAACGCGCCGGCATCGGGGCCGGCACCTCTGCCGTTGCCGGAGCGACCAGCGCCGCCCGCAGCCGCGACAGCACCTGCGCGAGTCGGCGCTGATTGACCGGGCCCATGCGCACCATCAGCTTCTGGCCGGCCGACAGCTGCTCGAGCGCCGGGTCGGCGAAGGCCAGGTAGCGCCAGGGCTGGGTCAGCGGCCGCGGACCGCGCACCTCGACCGGCAGCACCTCGATCTCGCCCTCGGGCTCCGGCGCGGCCAGCAGCTGGTCGATGACCGCCAGCAGCCGCGCGTGGAAGGTCCGCCCGGGGTAGCCGAGCGACTCGTAGGCCTGCTGCAGCAGCGGATAGGCGTGGCGATAGACCGCCACGAGCCGCGCCGGATCGACCGACTCGACCAGGATCACGAACGGCGTGTAGCGCAGCGTGTTGTCGGCGCCGATCACGGTGCGCCCGTCACGGGACTCGGTCTCGAACTGTCCGGCAGCGGGGTTGACCGGCCACAGGCGTGACGGTGCACTCTCGCGGCCGAGGTTGTCGACAGTGGCGACGAAGTTGCGGGCAAAGCCGTTGATGCGCAGCTGCGCCATGCCCTCGCGGCCGAGCACCTCCTCGAGCCAGCGTGCAAAGACCAGGTCCGATTCGTCCAGCGCGGGCAGCGCGCCGGCATCCTCGGACGGGTCCGGCGGCGGCGGCGCGGGCTCGGACGCCGCCGCGAGCTGGGGCGGCGCGGAGGCCTCTGCCTGCGGCGGCTGGGCGGCCGACTGCGGCGCAACCGGTGCCGCCGGCCGCGCCAGCCACCACCAGAGGCCGGCCGCCAGCGCCAGCATGATCGCCGCGACGAGCAGCGGGGTCTTCCAGAGCGAGACCCGCTGCCGCTGTGCAATGCCCATCTCAGTACCGCCCGGCCGTCCGAAGGTACTGAGACGCCCCCTCGGGGGGCAGCGAGCGAAGCGAGCGTGGGGGTCTCATTTCAGTACCGCCCGGCCGTCCGAAGGTACTGAGACGCCCCCTCGGGGGGCAGCGAGCGAAGCGAGCGTTGGGGTTTCATTTCAGGATCCGCAACGAGGGCGTCGGGGGACGGGGCTTCCTGCATGTCTGGCGGATGTCCAAGACCCGAGTGTGCCGCAGCAGCGCGGCGCGGCGATCGTGCTGCGGCCGACGCGAGCGGCCGAGCGGGAATGCCCTTAAGGGCCAACCCAGGGCGGGCCCGGCGGTGGCCCGGTGGGCGACTGCCAGAATCGATCCGTCCATGCTCGAGAAGCCACTCCCCAGCGCGCGCGGCGAGGCCACCGGCCTTCGCCCGCTGCAACCCCGACGCGACGGTCCGGCCCGGCCCGCCGCCTCGCCACGTCGCAGCCGACGATGTCCTCGCTGACGCTTCCGGCGGGCGAGCTGGTGTGGGCCGTGGCGGCGGCGCTGGCCTGGGTGATCGGCGAAGTGGCGGCCCGGCTGACGCCGCTGCCGCGCATCAGCGCCTACGCGCTGGTCGGCTTCGCGCTGTCGTACGCGCAGCTCGGCTGGCTGCCGCGGCCCAGCGAGAGCAGCATGATGGTGCTGGCCAACATCGGCCTCGGATTGATCCTGTTCGAATGCGGCTACCGCACCAACCTGCGCTGGTTCGTCGTCAACCCCTGGCTGGGCGCGACCAGCGCGGTCCAGGCGGTGCTGAGCTTCGCCGTCGTGCACGGCCTGGTCACCTATTTCGGCGGTTCGCCGATCACCGCGGCACTGCTCGCTGCGCTGGCGCTGGTGGCCTCGCCGCCCGAGGTGCTGCGGATCATCAACGAGCAGCGCAGCAGCGGCCAGGTCACCGAGCGGCTGCTGCACCTGTCGGTGCTCAGCGCCGGCATCGCGGTGCTGCTGTTCAACGGCGTGGTCGGGTTCTGGGCCTTCCGCAACACCGGCAGCGCCTGGCAGGCGGTCTACGGCAGCGCGTTGACCTTCGCCGCGTCGGTGGCGATCGGCACCGGCCTGGGCATGGCGCTGCCGCTGCTGCTGCGCTGGCTCGGCACGACGCGGACACTGGCCACCGCGGCCACCGCATTGGCGGTGGTGCTGCTGGTCGTGCTGGCACACCAGTTCAAGCTGTCGTCGGTGCTGGCGGCGCTGACCTTCGGCCTCGTCGTGCGCCAGCGCCGCATCGTGCTGAGCCCGGCGCAGCGCGACTTCGGCCCGCTCGGCGAACTGTTGCTGGTGCTGCTGTTCGTCTTTCTCGGCGCCAGCCTGTCGTGGGCGCGCGTGCTCGACGGCTTCTGGCTGGCCTGGCTGATCGTCGGCGTGCGCCTGGTCTCGCACGGGCTGGCGTCGCTGCTGTTCGCCCGCGCCAGCGGCATCTCCTGGCGCAAGGGGGCGCTGGCCGGTCTCGGCCTGGCGCCGCTGTCGGCGCTGGTGCTCGCGCTGCTGGTCGAGACCCGCTACCTCGGCATCAACCTGATGGACCAGCTCTCGGCGCTGGCCGGGGCGACGCTGATCATGGCCGTCGCCGGGCCGATGCTGACCCGGCTGGCGCTGCAGTGGGCGCACGAACTGCCCGGTCACGCCGACAGGCACTGAGCCATGCCGCTGGAGCCGTTCAAGACCTCCGAACCGCTGACGCTGGGCGTCGAGCTGGAACTGCAGCTGGTGTCGACCAGCGACTTCGACCTGGTCGAGGCCAGCCCCGACATGCTCGAGCTGCTGGCGCGGCGGCCGTTCCCCGGCAACGTGGTGCCCGAGATCACCGAGAGCATGATCGAGATCTCGACCGGCATCCACCACACGCACGACAGCCTGCTGGCGCAGCTGCGCGAGATCCGCGACGCGCTGGTGCGCGCCGGCGACACGCTCAACGTCGGCGTCTGCGGCGGCGGCACCCATCCGTTCCAGCACTGGTCGCAGCGGCGCATCTTCGACAAGCCGCGCTTTCGCGAGGTGTCGTCGCTCTACGGCTACCTGGCCAAGCAGTTCACGATCTTCGGCCAGCATGTCCACGTCGGCTGCGCCAGCGGCGACGACGCGCTGTACCTGCTGCATGCGCTGAGCCGCTACGTGCCGCACTTCATCGCGCTGGCCGCGTCGTCGCCGTTCGTGCAGGGCAACGACACGCTGTTCCAGTCGTCGCGGCTGAACTCGGTGTTCGCCTTCCCGCTCAGCGGCCGGGCGCCGTTCACGCTGCAGTGGGCGGATTTCGTCGGCGGCTACTTCGCGAACATGGAGCGCACCGGCATCGTGCGCAGCATGAAGGACTTCTACTGGGACATCCGGCCCAAGCCCGAGTACGGCACGATCGAGCTGCGGGTCTGTGACACGCCGCTGACGGTCGAGCGCGCCGCCGCGCTGGCCGGCTACCTGCAGGCGCTGTGCGCGCGGCTGATCGCGCGCGAGGGCCCGCCGCCGCGCGAGGACGACTACCTGGTCTACAACTACAACCGCTTCCAGGCCTGCCGCTTCGGCCTCGACGGCGTGATCGTCGACCCGGTCAGCTACGAGCAGCGGCCGATGCGGCAGGACATCCTGGCCAGCCTGGACGCGCTGGAAGCCGGCCGGGGCAAGGCGGCGCAGGCCCTGGCCCACCTTCGCGCCGCGGTGCAGCAGGGCTCGGACGCCGACGCGCTGCGGCGGGCCTTCGCCTGCACCGGCAGTGCCGAGGGCCTGGTCGAACAGGCGGTGCGGCAGTTCCGCGAGGCCCGGTGACCGGGGCCGGCGCCCGGCAGGCTACTGGCCCACCAGGTACAGCGACAGCTGCGGCAGCGTGGTCACGACGGTCAGCCACGCCAGCATGATGACGATGAACGGCACCACCGCCTTGCAGATGGTGGCGAACGACTCCTTGAACGCCGCCATCGCGACGATCAGGTTCAGCCCGACCGGCGGCGTCAGGTAGCCGATCTCCAGGTTCGAGATCATGATGATCCCGAAGTGGATCGGATCGAACCCCTTCGCGGCGGCCAGCGGCTGCAGCAGCGGCGCCAGGATCAGGATCGCCGAGCCGACGTCCATCAGGCAGCCGACGACCAGCAGCAGCAGGTTGATGCCCAGCATCAGCAGCCAGCGGTCGTCGACCGCGCCGACCAGGTACTGCACCATCTGCTTGGGTGCGCCGGAATGGTCGAGGATGGTGTTCAGGCTGCCGGCGATGCACAGCAGCGGCAGCAGCGTCGCCAGCAGGCGGGTGGTCTCCAGCACCACGCCGACGAGCTCGCGCGGGTTCATCGCGCGGGTGGCCAGGTAGTGCCGAACCTGCGCTGCGGCACCGGCGCCCGCCGGCGCCGGCGGCGCCTCGTCGCGGCGGTGCACGAAGAACTCGATGAACAGCGCGTAGGCCAGCGCCACCGCGGCCGATTCGGTCGGGCTGAACTTGCCCGAGTAGATGCCGCCGATGATGATGACCGGCAACAACAACGCGAACACGCCGCGGCCCAGCGACCGGGCGGCGTCGCCCAGGCTGTAGTGCTCGCGCGCGATGTTGCGGTTGACCACCAGCGAATAGCCGGCGAACAGCAGCGTCAGCAGCAGCCCGGGGCCGATGCCGGCGACGAACAGCTGGGCGATGTTCTTCTCGGTCATGATGCCGTAGAGGATCAGCGGGATCGACGGCGGGATGATGATGCCCAGCGTGCCGGCCGAGGCCACCGCGCCCAGCGCGAAGCTCTTGCTGTAGCCCTGTGACACCATCGCCGGGTACATCACCGAGCCGATCGCCAGCATCGTGACGATCGACGAGCCGTTGATCGCCGCGAACGCCGCGCACGACAGCACGCAGGCGACGCCCAGGCCGCCGGGGATCGGCGAGGTCACCGTCTTCATGAAGTCGATCAGCCGCACCGCGATCGATCCGCCCGACATCACGTTGCCGGCCAGGATGAACAGCGGGATCGACAGCAGCACCTCGCGGTCGACCGTGAACCAGAAGTCCTGCAGCAGGAACTGCAGCTTGCTGTTGGCGATGAAGACGTGGATGTAGCCGGCGGCGACCGCGAACACCAGCACCAGGCTCTGGCGCAGCGCCAGCAGCACCACGATGAGCAGCAGCAGGACGATCCAGCTCATGGCCGCAGCTCCCGGACTGCGGCCCGCCAGTGCGCATGCAGGCGCCTCGGCCTCCGGCAGGCGCTCGCCAGCCCGCAGGGGCCCGATCGGTCCGGCCTCGGTCCGACCGGGCGGGAATCGGCCGCTGCGGCCGGCCGTGCGGGGCTCATGCCGGCATCTCCGAACGCGGTGCCGGCCGCAGCAACGGCCAGGCGGCAAAGGCCAGATGGCGCAGCGCCGACGACAGGAACATCCAGGGCAGCACCAGCTGGATCGGCCAGACCAGGATCGGGATCGCCATGCCGCGCTCGCCCAGCCGGGCCGAGCTGAGCACGAAGTCGACCGCGAACCAGAACAACCCGAGGCAGATCAGCGCCGACACCACTTCGCCGATACGGTCGACGTGGGGCTCGAGCGCCCTGGGCAACAGCGCGTCGGCGAACTGCGGCCGCAGGTGGCCGCGCTCGGCGGTGACCAGCGCGAAGCCGAGCAGGCCGGCGATCGCATTGCTCCAGACCGCGAAGCGCTGGGCGCCGAAGATGCCGTTGCCGAACAACTCGCGCGCGAGCACGTCGGCCATCAGCGCCACCGCGGTGCCGGCGAAGGCCACGACGCAGATCGTGGCCTCGATGCGCCACAGCCATTGAAGAAGCTTCTGTACGGCATTCATGGTGGACCCGGCTGCTGGAGCTGGCGCGGCCCGCGGAGGCGACGCCGGACGATCGGACGGTTCACTTGCCGCCGCTGGCGGCGTACTCCTTCTTGCCCTTCTGGATCGCCGCCCACAGCTCGGGCGCCGCACCGCCGATCTCCTTGACCAGCGCCTCCTGGTGCGGTTCGACCAGCTTGCGCCATTCGGCACGCTGCGCCGGCGTCAGCTCATGGACGAAGCCGCCCTTCTTCTTGAACTCGTCCATCTTCGGCCTGAGCTCGTCGTCCACGGCCTTGCGCAGGCGCGCGACGTCGGGCGCGGAGCCGGCCACCACCTTGCGCAGCTCGGGGCTCAGGCCGTCCCAGACCGCCTTGTTCACGACCACCGTGCTGCCGTGGTGAAGGTGCTGGGTCAGCACGTAGTGCGGGGCGCTCTGCGCGGCCGGCGTGGTGACGTAGTACGGGAAGGGCAGGTCGGCGGCGTCGACCAGCCCGCTCTGCAGTGCCGGGAACAGCTCCGACAGCGGCATCTGCACGCCGTTGGCCCCCACCGAACTCCAGAACATCTTCGACGCCGACGACGGCGACACCCGCACCTTCATGCCCTTGACCGAGGCCGGCGTCAGGCAGGCCGTCTTGCACACCACGTCGTTCCAGCCCACCTCGCCCAGGCCCAGGATCACCAGGCCCTTGGCCTCGTAGATCTTCTTCATCACCGGCAGCGCGTGCTTGTCGGTCACGTGGTCGCGCTCGGCCGAACTGACCCACAGGTAGGGCATGTTCAGCAGCGAGGCCTCGGGGATCAGCACCGAGGCACCGGTGTAGGACACGCTGGCCATCTCCAGCCGCCCGCGCACCACCTGCTGCACCAGCTCCTGCTCGCTGCCGACGAACAGCCGCTCGGTCTTGATCTCGCCCTTGCTGTCGGCAGTGACCTTCTGCGCCACCTCGTCGACGAAGCCCACCAGCACCGTGCCGGGCTGCGCGGCCGACCCGATCTTCCAGGCCTTCTGGGCCAGCGCGGTGGTGGTGGCTGCGCACGTGGCGCAGGCCAGCAGGATCGAGGCAGCGAGCTTCATCGGGGTCTCCAGAGCGGGTGTTCTGCGCGATATGTCTTCGGGCCGGCGGCCGGCAGCGGCGAGCGCGATGATGACCGGCGCCGGCCGCCAGGCAATAGGCGTTTCCGACGATTTGTGGCCCTCCCGCCCGGGCTTCGTCGCTTCGGACGATAGGCCGCGCCGCGGCCAGGCGGCAAGATCGGTCGAGCGGCGAGCCGCCGAGCCAGCCCCGCGCAGCCGCCTTCACCAGAGACATCCGCGATGGCCCCCAGCAAGATTCCCTCCGCGGCGGCAGCCGCAGGCGGCAACCAGCCGCGTTCGCCGTTGGCCGGCCTGCGCGTGGTCGACCTGAGCACCGTGGTCTTCGGGCCCTACTGCACCCAGACGCTGGCCGACCTCGGCGCCGACGTGATCAAGCTCGAGCCGCCCGAAGGCGACAGCGTGCGCATCATCGGCACGCCGGCGCACAGCGCCGACATGGGCCCGGTGTTCCTGCGGCTGAACCGCGGCAAGCGCTCGGTGGTCTGGGACCTGAAATCGGCGGCCGGCCGCAGCGCGATCGAGCGCCTGCTGGCCACCGCCGACGTGCTGCTGCACAACATTCGCCCCGAGGCGGTGGATCGGCTGGGCTGGGCTACGACGCGGTGCGCGCGCTGCGTCCCGACATCATCTACCTGCACTGCACCGGCTTCGGGCTCGACGGGCCCTACGGCGGGCTGCAGGCCTACGACGACGTGATCCAGGCCGCCAGCGGCGCCGCGGCGCTGCTGCCGCGGGTGGACGGCGACCCGCGGCCGCGCTTCCTGCCGATGCTGTTCGCCGACAAGGTGTCGGGCCTGCATGCCACCTACGCGGTGCTGGCGGCGCTGGTGCACCGGCTGCGCACCGGCGAAGGCCAGCATGTCGAGGTGCCGATGTTCGAATCGCTGGCCAGCTTCAACCTGGTCGAGCACCTGTGCAACATGACGCTGGTGCCGCCCACCGGGGGCTGGGGCTACGCCCGCCAGCTCGACCCGAGCCGCCAGCCGATGCGCACGGCCGACGGCTGGATCGCGGTGGCGCCCTATGTCGACGAGCGCTGGCTGCGCTTCTTCGCCGCGGTCGGCCGCTCCGAACTGCTCGACCGCCCGTCGCTGGCCGACCCGGCGCTGCGGCGCCGGAACATGGCCCAGATGTACGGCTTCATGGCCGAGATCCTGCCCTCGCGCAGCACCGCGCAGTGGCTGGCGCTGTGCAGGGAGATCGAGGTGCCGGCCATGGCGGTGCGCGAGATCGGCGACCTGCCGGCCGACCCGCACCTGCAGGCGGTGGGCCTGTTCCGCCAGCGTGAACATCCCACCGAAGGCGCCTACCTCGAGGTGCGCCAGCCGGTGCGCTTCGGCGGCTGCGAGCTGCCCGAACTGCGCCACGCCCCCGGCCTGGGCGAGCACGGCGACGAGCTGCTGCGCGAGCTGGGCCTGCTGGCCGGCGACGAGCCCTGAAACAGACCCACCCCTGGAGTCCCCCGATGTCCGGCATGACCTTCATCGAGATCTTGCAGCACCAGGCCCGCAGGCGGCCGCAGGCGCTCGCCTACCGCTGCGGCGACCGGCGCTGGACCTTCGCCGACATCGAGCGCGACACCAATCGCATCGCCAACGCGCTGGCGGCGATGGGCCTCGGTGCCGGCGACCGGGTCGCGGCGCTGACCAGGTTCCATGTCGAGGCGCTGCTGCTGACGCTGGCCGCCGCCAAGCTGGGCGCCGTGTGCATGCCGGTGAACTGGCGGCTGGCGCCCGGCGAGGTGCGCTACATCGTCGACCACGGCGGCGCGAAGCTGATGATGGCCGACCGCGGCTTCCTGCCGCTGGTCGACCGCGCCGGCCTG
Source organism: Burkholderiaceae bacterium (assembly GCA_016790515.1). Lineage (GTDB taxonomy): Bacteria > Pseudomonadota > Gammaproteobacteria > Burkholderiales > Burkholderiaceae_C > Pseudaquabacterium. Next base: position 41,451 of record JAEUOY010000017.1, read on the forward strand.
CCCGGCCTGCAGTCGGTGGTGGTGACCGACGGCGCGCACGACGGGCTGAGCGGCTTCCACGACTGGTTCACCGCGGCGTCCGACCAGTTCACGCCGGTCGCCGCGAAGCCCGAGGACCCGATGCTGCAGCTGTATTCATCGGGCACCACCGGCCTGCCCAAGGGCGTGGTGCTGTCGCATGCCGGGCTGGCGTTCAACTGCCAGCTGGGCGTTTCGGTGTGGGGCGTCGGCGAAGGCAGCGTGATCGGCAATGCGCTGCCCACCTTCCACATCGCCGGTGCCAACATGGCGCTGTTTGCGCTGTACAGCGGCGCCACCGGATCGTCCTACCCCGATTTCGACCCCGGCGCCTACATCGCCGCGATCGGCGCCCACGGCATCACCCACACCTTCGTCGTGCCGGCGATGATCCTGTTCATGCTGCAGTCGGCCACGGCCAGACAGGGCGACTACCGCACGCTGAAGCTGATGGCCTACGGCGGTTCGCCGATCAGCGACCGGGTGCTGACCGACGCGATGGCCGTCTTCGGCTGCGGCCTGCTGCAGGTCTACGGCCTGACCGAGATCTCGGGCTCGGCCACCTTCCTGATGCCCGAGGACCACCAGGCCAGCGGCCCCCGGGCCAGGCTGCTGCGCTCGGCGGGCCGGCCGGTACCGGGCGTCCGCGTGCGCGTCGTCGACCCCGCGACGCTGCAGGACCTGCCCGACGGCCAGACGGGCGAGGTGCTGATCGAGTCACCCGGCAACATGATCGGCTACTGGCGCAACCCCGAGGCCACCGCGGCGGCCTTCCCCGAGGGCCGCAACGCCGACGGCGGCTGGTTCCGCAGCGGCGACGGCGGCTACCTGGACGGCGGCTGGCTCTACATCAACGACCGCATCAAGGACATGATCATCTCCGGCGGCGAGAACATCTACCCGGCCGAGATCGAGAACCTGCTGATGCAGCACCCGGCGGTGGCCGACGGTGCGGTGATCGGCGTGCCCGACCCCACCTGGGGCGAGAGCGTCAAGGCCTGCGTCGTCCGCCGGCCGGGTGCCGAGGCGAGCGAGCGCGAGATCATCGACTGGATGCGCGAGCGGCTGGCCCACTACAAGTGCCCGAGATCGGTCGATTTCGTCGAGACGCTGCCGCGCAACCCCAGCGGCAAGCTGCTCAAGCGCATCCTGCGCGCGCCGTACTGGCAGGGCAGGGAGCGCGCGGTGCACTGAGAAGGTGTGAGAGAACCTGCTGCGCGACCCGATCTCGCGCCTGTGCTCCTCGCCGTACGGGTGTACGGCTGCGGTGCTCGACGCGACCTCGGGCGGCTCGCTACGGTTCTTTCACACCTTCTGACAGGGTGTCGCCGAAATGATTGCCTGATCTAACTTGCCCGCGAGAATGGGGCAACGCAGGAGGGCAAGCATGGGCGAGGGGAATAACAAGGGCGGACGTCCGCCGCTGCTCACGGACGAGCATGTGGGCGTGCTGCGCAC